>NZ_JAKKRY010000010.1:0-175847 GCF_025653795.1 Shewanella sp. SM73 | reverse complement strand
CCTCCTTTCCCCCGTAGGGCGTATGCGGTATTAGCAGTCGTTTCCAACTGTTATCCCCCTCGACTGGGCAGATCCCTAGGCATTACTCACCCGTCCGCCGCTCGCCGCCTCAGGAGTAAACTCCCTTGCGCTGCCGCTCGACTTGCATGTGTTAGGCCTGCCGCCAGCGTTCAATCTGAGCCATGATCAAACTCTTCAATTAAAGTTTTGTTGCTTCTGTCTTGCGACTTCAGCGGCTCAATGAATTCTGATTTTTTGTTTCTCGCTAAAAGAAACAAACTGTACATATTACTATGAACACTCATTGTTACATTGATTTAAATTTTTGACTGCCAACCCGAAGGTTAAGCAGTTTCGATTAACTCAACACCTGTGAGTGTCCACACAGATTTCTTGTTTTATCTTGTTAAAGAGCAACTCAATATTCGTAAGAGAACTTGAGTACCACACTGAGCGCCGAACGCTTCCAGTTGGCTAGGGCTGCGTATTCTACGCATTTCCCGTTTCGCGTCAAGGAGTTTTTGCAAACTTTCTCAACACTCATCAATCAGTAAACTCATCGATGAACCGTCACATCAGCCTGCTTAACGCTGTCTGCCGTGTCAGTGGATGCGCATTATAGGCAGCAGAGAATTTTGTGCAACCCCTATTTTAAGGAAATTTGCAGTTAATTCCAATTACCTAATCTAGCCACAAGATACACACCACTTACCCCCAAAGTTATCCACAAAATAGCGCTTTATCTGTAATTTGGCCCAATTGATTACCAGCGTACAGTATCAAGACAAAGGGATCATGAGCATGAGTGCTATCAGATTTAAATGAGAATAACGGCTGCTCGAACCGGAATATCTCACCTCCACTTTTATATAGAGTCGTTAATGAGATAATTACAGGGAACAAAAGAAGAAGACACTCTGAGTGTATTTGGCGATGAAGATACTTTACCTATATATAGTAGTTGCCTCCCATCAACCCACCATAGAAAGTCGAAACAACGTAATCAGCAATATAAAGAAGGTCTCTTTGATACTTATTCGTTAGTAACTGGCGACATTAGATATCAGCATGTAGTAGCAGTAATAAGTAGTTCAGAGACCATTCAACTCTATTCACCTTAATCCATTACCGAGTTGAGTGGATTAGCTCGCACTCCATAGCAGTTGTCCGCAGTCTGTAAGATCATAGCCACCAAGTAGTGCCGCCATTTGCCTCGAGTGACCGCTCGCCAACATAGTAAAAAGTTGTTGAAGCTGACGACGGAAGTAAATGCTTTGCGGCATAACGAAATCGAAAGACTCTTTAATCAGTGGCACGAAACTTAAACCACTTTCCAAAGCCACAGATTGACAACCAAAACCAATATCGGCATCACCCCTAGCGATATAACCCGCCAACTCGCGTTCACTATAGGCAGTTAGCACGACATTAAGTTGATCTAAGCGAGCACCTTGCTTTAACAACCAATGCTCTAAGTGCTGTTGGCTACCTGCGCCCCCCTGACGACTCACCCAACGCCAAGGCAAGTTCACGACTTTATCTTCTTCTTGGCATCTGTGGTGCATATCGGCACGCATGATCAACCCTTGCTGACGGGAGTAACCATGCACCATGATCCATTGTTGATGGTTGTTATAACCTTTAAGTAAAGCTGGGTGGCGAATATTTCTATCCTCCATGCTACCCCAGTGTAAGGTGCACACATCGGCATAACCTTTAGCAAGCAACTCTAACCCTAAGCGTGAACCTGTTGCGCTGTAGCTTATCAACTCACGGCTACCAACTTGCGCCATCAAACGCGCCACCAGCATAGATAATAGTGGATCGTCACTACCAGTGATCAATAAACGGTCGGTCAGCATGCCACTGTGGCAAGAATCCATTACCCAACGGTCGATTAACACTTTCGGAAATAGCCATTTACCGGTGATTTTAGTGGCGGGGAGAATTCTGTCATTAGCCATGGCGTAGACTTTTTTCTCATTAAGATCTAAATACTCAGCCACTTGCTTCGCGCTCATGTAGACCAATTCACTGGCAGACGTCATCTTGTTTCCTTGTCTTATTCTTCGTTACTGCATGTAAGTCTTAGCATTACTGTCTTAACTAACTTGGGGCTAAGGAGCCGTATTGGCATCAAACTGCAGATTTTCACTACCGTGGTACACCAAAAAGTGACGGCCTTTAGCGCGGGCAATAATAGTAATACCCAACTGCTGCGCTAGTGCTAAGCCCATCTGAGTCACGCCACTGCGTGATAGCAAAATAGGGATCCCCATTTTGGCGACTTTAATCACCATTTCCGAAGTTAAGCGGCCAGTGGTATAAAATATCTTATTATCGCCGCGATCCTGAGTCAGCCACATATCCCCAGCCAAAGTATCTACGGCATTATGACGGCCAACATCCTCGACGAAAGCCATAATTTTATCGTCTTCGCACAAGCCACAACCGTGTACAGCACCCGCATTTTTATAGGTTTCATTATATTCGTTGATATTTTTCAATAAGCTATAAAGGGTGCTTTGCTTAAGACTTGGCGTTGGTAAATTGATGCCGTCTAAATCTTGCATAAAACTGCCATAAACCGTGCCTTGACCACAGCCTGATGTCACCGTTTTTTCGGAGAGTTTCTCATCCAGATCGGCGGTTTGTTCACGGGTAACCACGGCTGCAGAACTCACATCCCAATCGACAATAACCGAGTCCAATAGACTGACATCCGAAATAAAGCCTTGGTTCTTAAGATAACCTAACGCCAGTGACTCAGGTTTCGCCCCTAGGGTCATAAGTGTCACTATTGGTCGCCAGTTCAAATACACGGTAAGCGGACGTTCGCAGGCGACAAATTTATCCAACACTTCCCCGGCTTCATTCACTGCTTTTACAGCAATGGTTAGCGGTACTTCCACTTGAGTTCTCACAAAAGAACACTGATGCTGAGTTTTTTGAGAAGGATTGGCTGCCGCTATTTCGCTATCTGTGCTCATGTTGTTATCAGGAATAGTGATATTTTCAGAGATCATAATGTTACCGCTTAACGAGTCATAGCCAGAGCATAGCAATATTTATACCTAGACATAAAAATTGGGGTTAAATGCGTGATCTGCCGCAATGCTGATTTTTCATTAGCCCTTTTATGTCCCAAACAAAATCCTGTACTGGACAAAATGTCCAATTTATAGGGTGTTTTTGATGATCTAGCTCAAACTAATCCACTATGTTTACTGGCACCAATATTGCAGTGACCTTTTATCGCAATTTGTTGGTAAAACCGAACCGTTCACTCTACGGTTTGTCCATCAACACGGCTGAGACGGAGAGACAATGCAACATACAACTAGTGTTTGGCCTATGTACGTTTCACTCAAGAAAGTAGAGAAGCAAGTTGGCCGCTGGACCTCAGTACAATGGGAAATTGATCACCTACTTCCCGCCACCCATCAAGCCCCAGACGATGCAACCTTAGTGCTACTCGAACTGCACAAAGACGAACGCGCCAGCTATCGCCTCAATCTCGATTTAGATAACGCCATGCTGTATTTAGTATGTGATGAAACGGCCGATGGCACTTGGATACCGGCGGCATTATCGGCGGATCAGAATGTCGCGGCGGGTTGTCTTGAGGGCAATACCCCTGTCCTCAACTTATTGATGCCAAAAGCTATCGCTTGTTGGATTGAAGCCTTTATCACCCAATATGGTGAAGTCGAAATTGCCGCTCATCGCCGTAAACATGTCGATGGCCGTAATAATCAAGGCCCGAGTCACGATCCATTACGGAGGGACTAATGGCTGAATCCATACAAAAAACAGGCGGGCTACTGAGTCGCTGGAACCAACGGCGCGAACAAGTTGCAGCAGAGGAAGCGCGAGCTGACGGGGAAACCACACCTCTGGAGACCATCGTAGCCGAGCCCACTATGGCAGTTGAGCAGCTTCAACCCACAGAGTCAGCCTTTGAACCTAATACTGCAGAGCATGACGATCCTAATCGCATCCTCACTGCAGCGGATTTACCCAATCCCGACGAAATTGAAATAGGCGGCAGCTTTGCAAGTTTTATGGGCGCCAATGTTGACCCTGCGGCTAAATCTGCAGCGCTACGTGCACTGTGGAAACAACCGCATTTCAACGAGATAGATGGGCTTTTGGAATATGCACTCGATTACAGTAATCAACCGAAACTCAGTGCAGAAGTCTCTGCTGAATTGATGCAAAAAGTCTTCCGTTATATAGCCGAAGACAGCGAGACCTCGGATGAAGAATCAGCTGTTTTAGCCAAACAAACTGAAGAAAGCAATCCATCCGCGAGTCTTGATGTAAGCGAAACAACAACTCATGAGACTAATGAAGTCGAAATCGAATGGGCAGTTGAGCCGATAACGGACAATTTGGATGGGGAGACTGATGACCTACCCCAAAATGCACCAGAGCCCTTAGCTCAGGTACATACCCGAGTTGTTTAACGTCAGTTTAGCTAATTTTAATGTCCGTAACTTTGGTATGTGAATTGCTGTACTAAGATATAAAAAGCTTAGATAAAAGCAGAAAAGGCAATGACTTACTTATTACCAGCCGCCTAAATCTGCCCAGATACAGTAAAACAAGAAACAGCCAAAGTACTGTTCAGGAACGCAATGTGAGCACTTATTTGATGACCAATCAAACCCAAGAAGCGTTAAAACAAGCGCGACAACAGGTATTAACGCAAACTCAGATGTTGCAGAATCTGATCCCGCCAACCGTCAGCTATACCACCGAAGGCAATGTTCTTATTATTGGCCCAGAAGATCTGGCTCGCCTCGCCGCGGACAAATTGTCCACTATGGCCCATCGGGTAATTTTAGCCAACGAAGCCATTACCAGCCAAGATGAAGCGCACCTAGAACGTGTCATGGCAGCGGCAACTGATGTCGAAAGCTATTACAACAAACTCATTGGCGTAAAAGGCTTTTTAGGCCAATTTCAAGTCAGTGTTGAACATCAAGATGGTGCAGCCGAACTCAGTTTAGTGTCAATCCGTAAACCCCATTTCGATATCGTGCTCGATTTGAGCAGCGCAGCTTGTTTGAACTTAGAAATGCTGCCACCCGGCTATTTTTACGTGGGCCAAGACGCTGAAAAACTCGAAGATGCCCTTGCGCAAATTCCCGATCTCATAGGCCAATTTGATAAGCCGCGCTACGTCAAAATTAACCCAGATATCTGTGCCCACGACCGCAATGGCATCAATGGTTGTAATCGTTGCCTCAACTTCTGTCCAGCAGATGCGATCAGCAGTGTCGCAAAGAAAATTGAAATCGATCCATATCTTTGCCACGGCGCAGGCAGTTGTACCAGCGCTTGCCCAACGGGTGCTATCAGTTACGATTTACCTACGCCGCAAGCTTTGCATTCATACCTTAACAAAATCGTTAGTCGGTTCCGCGAGCAAGCACAAACCGCACCAGTGATCTTGTTCCACGATAATGCCGTCGGCGCCAACTTTATTAGCGACGATTTAGCAGGCGACATCATCCCCGTTGCCCTCGAAGAAATTACCGTTGCTAGCGTAGATCATTGGTTGTCAGTTCTCGCTTGGGGCGCGCGCCAAGTGCTGATCCTCAACACCGATGCAACAGCGCCAACCCTAACGCAAATGCTTAAAGGCGAACTGTCGTTAGCCAATAGCATTTTAGATGAAATGGGCCAGCCACAACGCATTAGCCTCATCGACCCGAGCATGCTTGCCGATTTAGATTCGATGCTCGATATCAGCTTAGATTGGCCCGTGATTGTGCCCGCCGCATTTGCCTCGACCACTAAACGCAATACGCTATTTGAAGCGATCGACCACCTCAATAGCCAAGCGGGTGAAATCGATACTTGCCTCAGCCTCAACAATATTCCCTTTGGCAAAGTCAGTGTGAATGTAGAAAAGTGCACTATGTGTATGTCCTGCGTGGCAATTTGTCCCACGATGGCATTACAAGATGGTGGCGACAAACCTGCACTACACTTCATCGAGCAAAACTGCGTGCAATGCGGTTTATGTGAGGCAGCGTGTCCTGAAAAAGTGATAAGCCTTACGCCACAAATTAACTTTGATAAAGCTGCCCGTCAGCAACAACACACCCTGAAAGAAGAAGCCCCCTTCGAATGTATTCGCTGCGGCTCTCCTTTTGCGACCCAATCTATGGTGCATCGGATGCTGGATATGGTCGGCGCGCACAGCGCATTTTCTGCCAATATTGAACGCTTGAAAATGTGTGGCGACTGCCGGGTAAAAGACATGTTTGAAGACATTCTTCAAGATCCTGAAAAGCAACTGCGATAAGAGATCCGCTATGACCGAATCAGTAAGACAAGTTTCAGAAAACGATCAGTTGAGAGCCGATATCTATCAACTGTTAGCCGCCCTATTGCGCCGTCAGCCAAGCCCTGAACTGCTACACTTTTTGGCCAATCTTGAAATTGATGCCAATGAAGACAACGAGATGACTAAAGCTTGGTTATCACTCCAACTCGCCGCACAGCAGTTCAACAGCGCACAACTAGAAGACGAGTATTTTGCCCTGTTCCTCGGTGTAGGTTGCGGTGAGATCCTGCCCTACGGCAGCTGGTTTATGACGGGCTCATTGATGGATAAACCACTGGCATTGCTACGCCAAGACTTAATGCAACTGGGGTTTGAACGCGAAGACAACGTCAAGGAACCCGAAGATCACGTTGCAGCACTGTGTGAAGTGATGGGTACCCTGATTTTAGAAGCGCCAAGTTATCGCCAATTGGCTTTTTACCAACGCCATATCGGCAGCTGGATTGGCCGTTTTTGCGACAATTTAGCCAAAGCGCCAAGTGCGGCGTTTTACGCCACGGTTGCACAGCTAGCAAAAGCTTTTTTTGCAATGGAAGCCAGTGCTTTTGAGCAATTAAGCTTAGATATTCCAGTCAATTGCCCAGGCAGCGCAGACTTACAGCCAGCCACCAGCGATTTAGCAAAACCAGTAGAGTTAATGAACTAAGACTAAACTGAGTGATAGCACGGCATGTGCGTGCTAAATGTAAATGTTAGAGATGAGTTCAAACTGCGAAGGTGGGATTAATGTTCGCCTTCGCAACAATAACGGAAGCTTAGGCTTCCACAATAACCGAGGTGGTAGCCGTTTGTACCACCTTATCCCGTAACACAAGGAGACACTATGAAGAAGCCAGCTTCCGACATGGGCCGTCGTCAATTGCTTAAAGCATTGGCACTCGGCAGTGCGGCAGGCGCAGTGGTCACTGTGAGTAGTCAAGCGTTAGCTTCGACAAAAACGGCAGCAACCACAGAGCCTAAAAGTGAGAACTACCGCGAAACCGACCATATTCGTAGCTATTATGCGTCGCTTTAAAACTAAAATAGAGGAGAGTGTGTGATGCGATTAACCCGCAAAACAGACCAGGTTGTCGAAGCTAAAGCGCCAGCACTGGGTCTCAATCGTCGTCAGTTCTTAAAATCGGCAAGTCTTGCCACAGGAGGGATCGCTGCGGCGTCCATGCTGGGCACAGGCATGATGCGTAAAGCACAGGCCCAAGAAGATATTGGCCATAATGTTCCCACCGAAGTCAAACGTACCATCTGTTCTCACTGTGCCGTAGGTTGTGGTGTGTATGCAGAAGTACAAAATGGTGTATGGACGGGTCAAGAACCCGCATTCGATCACCCGTTCAACGCTGGCGGTCACTGCGCGAAAGGTGCTGCACTGCGTGAACATGGTCATGGCGAAAAACGCCTGAAATACCCCATGAAGTTAGAAGGCGGAAAATGGAAAAAGATCTCTTGGGATCAAGCGATTAATGAAGTCGGCGATAAAATGGCTTCAATTCGTCAAGAGTCAGGCCCAGATTCGGTCTACTTTATGGGTAGCGCTAAGTTCTCTAACGAACAAGCTTATTTATATCGCAAATTCGCGGCACTGTGGGGCACGAACAACGTCGACCATTCTGCACGTATTTGTCACTCTACCACGGTAGCCGGTGTTGCTAACACTTGGGGCTACGGTGCGCAAACCAACTCAATCAACGATATTCGCAACTCTAAGTGCATCATGTTTATTGGGGCAAACCCCAGTGAAGCGCATCCTGTTGCCATGCAGCATATTTTGATTGGTAAAGAACGCGGTGCCAAAATCATCGTTGTTGATCCACGTTTCACCCGTACTGCAGCGAAATCTGACGAGTACGTACATATCCGTCCGGGCACAGACATCCCCTTCATTTATGGCCTGTTATGGCACATATTTGAAAACGGCTGGGAAGATAAAGAGTTTATCAAACACCGTGTCTATGGCATGGATCGTATCCGCGAGGAAGTGAAGAAGTATACCCCTGAAGAAGTTGAGTTAGTTGCGGGTGTACCAAAGGCGCAGATGTACCGCGTCGCCAAAATGATGGCTGAAACCAAACCCGGAACCATTATTTGGTGTATGGGTGGTACTCAGCACCACGTGGGTAACTCTAACACTCGCTCCTACTGTCTTTTACAGTTAGCACTGGGCAACATGGGTGTACCTGGCGGCGGCACTAACATTTTCCGCGGCCATGATAACGTGCAAGGCGCAACCGACTTTGGTTTGTTATTTGATAACTTACCGGGTTACTACGGTTTAACGACTGGCGCTTGGGCCCATTGGAATAATGTGTGGGATCTCGACCCTAATTGGGTAGCGAGCCGTTTCGATCAAGGCGAATATCTAGGACAAAAACCGCAAACCTCTGCGGGTATTCCTTGTTCGCGCTGGCACGATGGCGTGTTAGAAGATAAAACCAAGATAGCGCAAAAAGACAATATTCGTCTGGCGTTCTTCTGGGGACAATCGGTCAACACTGAAACCCGTGGCCGTGAAGTGCGTGAAGCCTTAAACAAAATGGACACCGTCGTCGTTGTCGATCCATTCCCAACCATGGCGGGTGTTATGCACCAACGTCAAGATGGGGTTTATTTACTTCCTGCGGCAACCCAGTTTGAAACCTACGGTTCAATCTCTGCGACTAACCGCTCAGTACAATGGCGTTCTAAGGTCATAGAGCCCCTGTTCGAATCCCTGCCTGATCATGTGATCATGTACAAACTCGCCAAAAAAGTGGGTATAGATAAAGAGCTATTCAAGCATATTAAAGTCAATGGTGAAGAGCCTTTGATTGAAGATATCACCCGCGAATTTAACACAGGTATGTGGACTATCGGTTATACCGGACAAAGCCCAGAGCGTTTAAAAATGCACCAAGAAAACTGGGGTACTTTTGATGCTGACAGCCTAGAAGCCCCCGGCGGTCCTGCCAAAGGCGAAACCTACGGCTTACCTTGGCCATGTTGGGGCACACCAGAGATGAAACATCCTGGTACCCAGATTCTGTATAACGAAGCCAAACATGTGAAAGACGGTGGCGGTAACTTCCGTGCTCGCTATGGTGTGGAACAT
The DNA here is from genome assembly GCF_025653795.1 of Shewanella sp. SM73. Classification (NCBI taxonomy): domain Bacteria; kingdom Pseudomonadati; phylum Pseudomonadota; class Gammaproteobacteria; order Alteromonadales; family Shewanellaceae; genus Shewanella; species Shewanella sp. SM73. The sequence goes on along the minus strand of NZ_JAKKRY010000010.1, from coordinate 166,401 downwards.
GAAGGCAATAATATTCTTGCCGAAGGTACTTACTCTAAAGGCAGTGAGATCCAAGATGGCTATCCTGAATTTACCGCCGATATGCTTAAGCAATTAGGTTGGTGGGATGACCTTACCGAAAACGAGAAAAAACACGCCGAAGGCAAAAACTGGAAAACTGACATTTCCGGCGGTATCCAACGTGTTGCTATCAAGCACGGCTGTATCCCTTACGGTAACGCTAAAGCTCGTTGTATTGTATGGACATTCCCAGACGATATTCCACGCCACCGCGAACCACTTTACACGCCTCGTCGTGACTTAGTCGCTAAATACCCCACCTACGAAGATCGTATGGTTGCACGTTTACCGACACTGTATAAGTCAATTCAAGACAAGGATTTTGCTAAAGACTTCCCATTGGCACTCACATCAGGCCGCCTAGTGGAATATGAAGGTGGTGGTGAAGAATCCCGCTCTAACCCTTGGTTAGCTGAACTACAACAAGAAATGTTCATCGAAATGAACCCTGCTGATGCAGCGGATCGCGGTATTCGCGACGGTGACAATGTTTTTGTTCATGGTCCAGAAGGCGCCAAAATCACGGTTAAGGCTATGGTGACACCGCGCGTTATTGCCGGTGAATGTTTTATGCCATACCACTTTGCTGGGGTGTTTGAAGGCGAAAGCCTAGCGAAAAACTATCCTGAAGGTACTGTGCCTTACGTGATAGGCGAATCTGCAAACACCATTTTAACTTATGGCTACGACGTTGTGACTCAGATGCAAGAAACTAAGTCCAGCCTATGCCAAATCAGCAAAGCCTAACCTACTTGATGAGGAGATAAGCCATTATGGCAGTCATGAAATTTCTGTGTGACACCAAGCGCTGCATCGAGTGTAACGGTTGCGTCACTGCATGTAAGAACGAAAACGACTCCGCTCTCGAGTGGGGAATTCAACGTCGCCGCGTGGTGACGATCAACGATGGTCTACCTGGCGAAGCCTCAATTTCAGTAGCTTGTATGCACTGTACTGACGCTCCCTGCATGGCCGTATGTCCGGCAGATTGTTTCTACCGTACCGAAGACGGCATAGTGCTACACAACAAAGATACTTGTATCGGTTGTGGTTATTGCTTCTATGCTTGTCCATTTGGTGCACCGCAATTCCCGAAAAAGACTGCCTTTGGTAGTCGTGGCAAGATGGACAAGTGTACTTTCTGTGCCGGTGGCCCAGAAGAAACCTTCTCCGAAGCCGAGCGTAAAAAATACGGCGCCAACCGTATTGCTGAGGGCAAGTTACCTATGTGTGCTGAGCTTTGTTCTACTAAAGCGCTGCTCGCAGGTGATGCGGAAGTGGTATCAAACATTTACCGTCAACGTATGGCCTCTCGAGGCAATCCTAACGTGATTTGGGGTTACAACCCCAAGACAGGTGAGATTAACTAAGCAGAGCGAGGGTTAGGGAGAAATCCCTAACCTCTGGCAAGGAGTGAAAATGTTAAACAAACAGTTAAACAAATCACTGCGCAGTCTGTTTGCTCTGTTGGTGCTCGTCATGGGATTGGGATTAGGTTCAGTCATGAGCTCAAACCCAGTACACGCAAGTGATCAGCAATCGAGTCAACAACAGGCGAAAGCGCAAACCAGCGATGCCGATCTTTGGCGAGCGGTAAAAGCAGGCGATGCCGGCTATACCACTGCCAAAGGGATAGATACTGGGGTGTTGATTAACGTTGCCGGTAACCAAGGTAAAGAACTGAGAAATGAATACTTAACCCCCGTCATGGCGCTAGCCGTGGTAGGTGTGTTTGGTGCTTTCTTATTGTTTTATCTGGTGAATGGTCCATCAAAACTGAGTCATGGCTTTTCAGGCAAGATGGTTTCGCGCTGGTCCAAGGCGGATCTGTGGATCCATTGGATCATGGCGAGCAGCTGTCTGGCACTGATGTTTACCGGTCTAACCATAATGTTAGGTAAGCATGTCATACAGCCAATGTTAGGCCCCGACCTTTGGGCGCCATTGATCTATGGCAGCAAAACAATCCACGATTGGGCAGGTCCCATTTTTATCGCGGCTTGGGCTGTATGTGTGGTGAAATGGATGCCGTTACAAACCTTCAAGATGTATGATTTGAAATGGTTTTTAGTGGTAGGTGGTTATATCAACTTTGGCCCGTTCAAAGGTAAGCACCCTGACAGTGGTTTCGCTAACGCCGGTGAAAAAATGTGGTTCTGGACCCTGATGTTGTTTGGTTTATTCATCAGCGTATCTGGCATCATGTTGGTATTGCCAGGCTTGGATTTACCCCGCGAAGCCTCTATGGGCGCGCTGCTGATCCACTCTATCAGCGCCATTATCTTGATTGCCTTTACTATAGTGCATATTTGGATGGCGACCGTATTGAGCGAAGGCGGTATGGAGTGTATGAAGTCAGGCTATTGTGATGAAAACTGGGCAATCCAGCACCATAATCTCTGGTATGACGAAATCAAAGCCAACGGCAGCTTAAAGTATAAAGACTAAGTTAAACTGCAGCTTTTACATCCTCAAAACACCCCGCATCGCGGGGTGTTTTTTATTCGCACTGATACCCCTCGCATTAATTCAACAATACAAAAAATTAACAACTGAAACAGCGAGATACAAAAATCCGCCAACGCCCTCTTCCCTAGTAGTTCACTAAACTATGAGCGAGTTAACGCTTTAAGAGAACGGCCGCCGATTTCAGGGCTGCAAACTGTCCTAGATCAATTCCTACTCAACCCTTTCCTACTATATTGCCGTCACGCGCGATGATTGATGGTAAACAAGATGATTTCATTATCTTTTCCGCCGCTAATCTTCACTTTTTGATAACAAGATAAACCCCACAAAAAGCCGTGCGAGCTCAAAAACTAAACCCTAATTTCAGGAGTCAGCATGAAGCAGCAACCCAGCGATTTATCTCGCCGATCTTTGCTCAAAGCGCTCACCGTCGGCAGCGTAGCGGGTGCCGCCATTGCCGCAACCGGCATGAGCGTGGCACAGGCCAGCGAGAGCAGCAAGGTAACCACTAAAGATTCAAAGGGTTACCACGAAACTGCGCATATCAGCAGCTATTACGATAGCTTGCGCAGCTAATCTAGGAGAAGTCAGCGATGAAGTTAACTCGCAAGTCCAATGTTGCCACAGTGGCAGACAAACCGGCGTTAGGCATCAGCCGTCGTCAATTTATGAAGCACGCAGGTATCGCCACAGGTGGTATTGCTGCAGCATCTCTGATGGGCACAGGCATGATGCGTCGTGTCGAAGCCAAAGAAGTGCCGCATGATGCGCCAATCGAAATCAAACGTACTATTTGTAGTGCCTGCGCCGTCGGTTGTGGCCTGTATGCCGAAGTACAAAATGGTGTGTGGACGGGCCAAGAACCCGCATTTGACCACCCATTCAACGCTGGCGGTCACTGCGCGAAAGGTGCTGCACTGCGTGAGCATGGTCATGGTGAAAAACGCCTGAAATATCCAATGAAGTTGGTTGATGGCAAGTGGAAAAAAATCTCTTGGGAAGATGCTATTAACGAAGTGGGCGACCAAATGCTCAACATTCGTAAAGAATCTGGCCCAGACTCAGTGTACTTCATGGGTAGCGCTAAGTTTTCTAACGAAGGTTGTTACATGTACCGCAAGTTGGCGGCGATGTGGGGCACAAACAACGTCGACCATTCAGCTCGTATTTGTCACTCTACCACGGTAGCCGGTGTTGCTAACACTTGGGGCTACGGTGCGCAAACGAACTCTTTCAACGATATCCAGAATGCTCATGCCATCTTCCTGATCGGGGCAAACCCAGCAGAAGCGCATCCCGTTTCGATGCAACATATTCTGATCGCTAAAGAAAGAAACAACGCCAAAATCATCGTCGTTGACCCACGTTTCTCTCGCACTGCAGCGCATTCAGACTTGCATTGTGCAATTCGCCCAGGCACTGACATTCCTTTTATTTACGGTATGTTATGGCACATTTTTGAAAATGGTTGGGAAGATAAAACCTTTATCAAGCACCGCGTTTTCGAGATGGAAAGTATCCGTGCTGAAGTGAAGAAGTTCCCACCTAAAGAAGTCGAAAACATCACTGGCGTGAGCGAAGCCGAGGTTTATCAAGCGGCTAAATTAATGGCTGATAACCGTCCTGGCACTGTGATTTGGTGTATGGGTGGAACTCAACACCACGTTGGTAATGCCAACACTCGCGCTTATTGTATTCTGCAATTAGCACTGGGCAACATGGGCGTTTCAGGTGGCGGCACTAACATTTTCCGTGGCCACGATAACGTACAAGGCGCAACTGACTTAGGTTTATTATTTGATAACTTACCCGGTTACTACGGTTTGACCTCAGCAGCATGGAGTCACTGGACCCATGTTTGGGATCTGGACATGGCATGGGTGAAAGGTCGTTTCGATCAAACAGCCTACCTTGGCAAAGATCCAATGACGACACCGGGTATCCCTTGTTCTCGTTGGCACGATGGTGTGTTAGAAGATAAGAGCAAATTAGCGCAGAAAGATAATATCCGTATGGCGTTTTTCTGGGGACAATCGGTCAACACTGAAACCCGTCAGCGTGAAGTGCGTGATGCCTTAGACAAGATGGACACAGTCGTCGTTGTCGACCCATTCCCAACGATGGCGGGTGTTATGCACCGTCGTAAGAATGGCGTATATCTGCTACCTGCGGCAACTCAGTTTGAGACTCACGGTTCAGTATCTAACTCTGGCCGTTCTATCCAGTGGCGTGAGCAAGTCATCGAGCCACTGTTCGAGTCTAAAACCGACATCGAAATCATGTACCGTTTAGCCCAAAAACTGGGTATTGCCGAGCAGTACACTAAACGCATCGCGATTGAAAATGGTTTACCTGTGATTGAAGAAATCACCCGTGAAATCAACCGCGGTATGTGGACTATCGGTATGACAGGTCAAAGCCCTGAGCGTATCAAGTTACACACCCAAAACTGGGGCACTTTCAGCAACAAGACGTTGGAAGCCGCAGGCGGCCCAGCTAAAGGCGAAACCTACGGTTTACCTTGGCCATGTTGGGGAACGCCAGAGGCTAAACACCCTGGCACTCAAATCCTCTATAACCAAGCCAAACACGTTAAAGACGGCGGTGGTAACTTCCGCGCCCGTTACGGTGTTGAATATAAAGGTCAAAGCATTTTAGCCGATGGCACTTATTCTAAAGGCGCTGAAATTCAAGACGGTTACCCTGAATTTACTGCCGATATGCTCAAACAATTGGGTTGGTGGGATGATCTGACGGCGGAAGAAAAAGCGGAAGCCGAAGGTAAAAACTGGAAAACAGATTTGTCAGGCGGCATAGTGCGCGTGGCGATCAAGCACGGTTGTATCCCCTTTGGTAATGCTAAAGCTCGTTGTATTGTTTGGACTTTCCCTGACCAAGTCCCTGTGCACCGTGAACCGTTATACACAGCACGTCGTGACTTAGTGGCGAAATACCCAACCTATGACGACATGCAAGTACACCGTCTCCCTACGCTGTATAAGTCTATCCAAGACAAAGACATGAGCGGCAAGTACCCGCTGGTACTGACATCGGGTCGTCTGGTTGAATACGAAGGTGGTGGTGAAGAATCTCGCTCCAACCCTTGGCTGGCTGAACTTCAACAGGAAATGTTCGTTGAGATAAGCCCTGCCGACGCTGCCGATCGCGGTATTCGTAACGGTGAAGACGTCTGGTTAGAAGGCGCCGAAGGTGGCCGTATTAAGGTACAAGCCATGGTTACCCCAAGGGTAAAACCCGGCGTTACCTTTATGCCATACCACTTTGCGGGTGTGATGCACGGAGAAAGTTTAGCGCCTAATTATCCAGAGGGAACAGTGCCTTACGTTATTGGTGAATCTTGTAACACTGCGCTGACCTATGGTTATGACCCTGTGACACAAATGCAGGAAACCAAGGCATCACTCTGTCAGATTGTTAAAGCGTAAGTGCAGCTTAAGCTAGGAGAATTGCCATTATGGCTACAATGAAATTTTTGTGTGATACCAAGCGCTGCATCGAATGTAACGGTTGTGTCACTGCCTGTAAAAACGAAAACGACTCCGCTCTCGAGTGGGGTATCCAACGCCGCCGCGTAGTGACGATCAACGATGGTCAACGTGGTGAAGCCTCAATCTCTGTCGCCTGTATGCATTGCTCAGATGCACCTTGTATGGCGGTTTGCCCAGCAAACTGCTTCTACAGAACCGACGACGGCATAGTGCTACACGACAAAGATGCCTGTATTGGTTGCGGTTACTGCCTGTACGCCTGTCCATTTGGCGCACCTCAGTTCCCGAAAAAAGGTGCCTTTGGTAGCCGCGGTAAGATGGATAAATGTACCTTCTGTGCCGGTGGCCCAGAAGAAAACCACTCAGATGCAGAACGCCAAAAATACGGTTCAAACCGTATTGCCGAAGGCAAACTGCCTATGTGTGCAGAACTGTGCGCGACTAAAGCCCTGTTAGCGGGTGATGCCGAAGTGGTTTCAAGCATCTTCCGTGAGCGTGTGGCTTATCGTGGTGCTAAAAACGCGGCTTGGAATTAATTCAGGTCAACAGGATCTGTCCACAGACTTAGCTTAGCGCCTATCTAGGTAGGCGCGACTAAGTGAGAGAGGATGTATGATGAACAAATGGTTCAAACACATAGGTTTAGCCATAGCACTGTTATTTAGTGCTGTGTGTATAGCCAATGGTGGTGATGAACTGGCGAATCAAGTTCAACAGTCTGATGCCCAAATTTGGGCGCAACTGAAGGATGGTGCCACGGGATACACTACCTCCCAAAGTGAGTTTCATGCTCAGCCGATCAATACCTATGATTTACGGGTATTAGCGCTGCGTAGCGACTGGTTAGCGCCCGCCTTAATGGCAGCACTATTCGGTATGATCATTATCTTTGTCCTATTTATCAAGGTGAATGGCATCTCCAAGCTGCACCATGGTTTTTCAGGCAAGTTAGTGCATCGCTGGTCTAAGTTTGATGTTTCAATCCACTGGTTAGGCGCGATTCCATGCTTACTGTTGATTTTAACAGGCTTAACCTTGCTGGCTGGTCGCTTCTTCTTCCAACCTTGGTTGGGCGAAGGCATCTGGGAAGCAATCGTCTATGGCGCGAAGCAAATCCATGACGTGATGGCGATTCCCTTCATGATAGGTTGGGTATTGATGACCACCCTATGGGCGAAAAACCAACTGCCAAAAATGTACGACGTAAAGTGGTTTATGGTAGTAGGCGGTTACATTAACTTTGGTCCGTTCAAAGGTAAGCACCCAGATGCGGGTTTTGCTAACGCGGGCGAGAAAATGTGGTTCTGGGCATTTGCCCTGTTTGGATTAGTCATTTCAGCCTCGGGCATGTTATTACTCTTCCCTAACCTGTTCGAGCCAAGCCGTACATTAAGCTTAATCGCCCTGGTACTGCATTCAGTGAGCGCTATCGTGATCTGTGCTTTCTCTATCGTACACATCTTCATGGCAACTGTGATGTCAGAAGGTGGTATGGAATGTATGGTGTCAGGCTACTGTGATGAAAACTGGGCCAGCCAACATCACAACCTATGGTTTGATGAAATCAAAGCCAACGGCACGCTTAAATATAAAGAATAAGACTGGAATCTAGTTGTAGGTATTCAAAAAATACTTAGCCACTAGCAAACGTAGGGCCCCCGTCAATCACTACTGGCGGGGGCTTTTATTTCAGCATTAGTCATCGGCTTTAAGTATATGTCTGAATTACATTTTGAATCATTTGTAGCATTTGAGTACGAGATCACAAAGACCAATTTAAATGCTAAATCACTGTAAAAAAATTGCATGTATCATAGTTATTTAATAATAAAAACAATCATCTAGATAAAAATTGAATTTAAACAACACAACATTTCGTAACTTAGCAACCAACCAGATGCAACTCCAATAAAACAATTCAATTAAAAACAGTATCTTAGTAGACATTTCCATAAAATACTCTCTTGCTGGCTAGCTCACGCACACGCTAAAATTACCTATAGCGTAATTAAATTACGCATTGCTGCTTTTTATCCTAGAAGGTCACCATGTTTAAAAATGCCAAAACCAGTACATTGACGGCATTACCATCAGTGTTTACAAGTATCTTACTGATCATCATAGGTATTTCGTGCTATCGCAGTTTTAACGAACTCGGTGAGACCAGTAAAAGCCTAGTCGACAACACTCAGCTCGCAGAAACTTTCACTACAGTACGAGAATCCTTTTTTGAGCTGCGCTTAGCCACCTTAGTCCACAACGGTAAAGCTATCGCAGATCAACAACATAATGTCGCACAACTCGTCTCTCAACTGACCAAATTTAATACCGACTTCATGGGCGCTGATGCTCAAGCTATTCACACACTTTTGCCACAAACAGAACATTATGTTCGTCTCTACCAAGAAGAACTGGCACTCGCTAAACAAACTGGAGCAGTACCTGAGCTAACCGCTGAGCGTGCTGCGCTCGGGCCTAAGGTCAGTAATCAAATCAACCAATTAGTCACGCTGATCACTCAGCGAAATCATGAGTTAGGCAAACAAGCTGAAGATAAAGTCACCTCAACAGAAAGCATCCTACTGGGATTGATCTTGTTCGCGATTGTAGCGTCACTCTTCAGCGCCCTCATTATGAGTAAACAACTCGTCCACATAATCAATGAGATAAAACGGGTAATGGAACGTCTTGCCCATGGCGACCTAACTCATAAAACAAATATTAAAGGACAAAATGAGCTCTGCTCACTCGCAGAAGATCTCGACAGCGTGATAGGTAATCTACGTGAAATTATGTCTGAAATAGCCCAAGCCTCGGATCATATGTCCGACCAAATAGGGCAATTGAATGTACAGTCGAATGCCAATAATCATGCACTGCAAATCCACGCCGTTGAAACCGACTAAGTCGTGACAGCCATGACTGAAATGAGCGCCACGGCCCATAATGTCGCGGGTGATGCTGCATCCGCAGCCCAGTTTACTCAACAAGCAAATGCGCAAGCGGATAAATCAAAGCAAGCCGTCGAACAAGCTGCCAACACTGTGATAGCCTTAGTCGCTAAAGTCGATGTCGCTGCTGATGCGATTAATGATATGAACGAAAATACCCGTCATATCGCCGCGATTTTGAATGTAATAGGTGAAATTGCCGATCAAACCAATCTGCTAGCGCTTAATGCAGCCATCGAAGCCGCCCGTGCAGGTGAACAAGGTAGAGGCTTTGCTGTTGTCGCCGATGAAGTTCGCTCACTGGCCGCACGCACTCAAGCAAGTACCGCAGAAATCAACCAGATGCTGGAACAACTTTATCTTGGTGCCAATGCCGCCGTAACCGCAATGGTGCAAACTAAACACAGTTGCCAGCAAGCCGCCGATACCACCAATCTGGTGACGGAAAACCTTGATACCCTGACCACTTATGTGTTCGATATTAATGGGCTCAGTAATCAAATCGCCACCGCAGCAGAAGAGCAAAGTGCTGTGACCGAAGAGATAAACCGTAATCTGACCACCATTCGTGAAATGGTCGATGAACTGAATCAAAGCGGTAAAGCCACCCTCAATAGCGCAACCTCTTTGGCCGCGACGAAGGAACAACTCGTCGTTGTGGTCTCGCATTTTAAGCTTTAGGTTTAGGCTCCCTGAAAAAAGCTTTTAAATCTGCGGCCTAATAACAAAAATTATTGGGCTGTCAGATTTTTAGATGAGATATAAAGCGAGTCACACACCTGCAATATAAATCGCAGCCAAGAAAACTAACCTATTATTAATGCTGTATTTTTAGAAAAATTATTTATCAAAAAATGATTAAATTGATTCAGTGCCAACAGTACTAAAGCAATAATAAGAGCGTGAAGCCTATAGTTCAGGAATGAAGATGCGTATTGCCCATCTCCCACTCCCACAATATTAAATGCCACTAAAAAACTTCGGACTCAGCTAATCAACGATTAGCTATCGTCGGCTTCCATGTAACGCCAACACACGGCAGTGCTACCGCTGCAATTCATCCACCGATCCATAACACAGTGGTAAACCGCAAGGCTTGCTTGTAGCATAACAAGCCTCTACGTTAAACAACTTCACTAGCACTACCACTTACAAGTACCCGCTTAACGACAAGGATGTTATGAAGATATTCACTATTGCGACTCTCCTATTACTGTTGACAGTAAGCTTTGCAGCAACTGCAGAAAAGTCCGCGCTGGAACAGCTATTTGAGCAACAACAATACGACGCTTTCTTGCAACAAGCACAGCAGCAAGCAGCAGAGAACAATGCTGAGGCGTTATTCTTACTGGGTAAAGCCTACCATCTCGGCCGTGGCGTCACGCAAGACAATGCCACCGCCAGCCAATACTATGAACAAGCCAGAGCCTTAGGTTCGGCCCGTGCCAGCCATAATCTAGGCAGCATGGCGCTGGATAATGATCGAAAAACACAGGCCATCCCCTTGTTAGAAGAAGCGCTGGCGCGGGGTCTTAAACTACCGACCTTATATAACCTAGGACGAGCACACAGTCCGGCAGATCCCAGCTCAAGGTTCTATCTAGCGAAAGCAATCACTGCGGCGCAGCAAGCGGGGAGTTACTTTGGGCAAGCCTTTGAACTCCAGCCCGATAACCTCTATCTGGATAATGCCTCACGCGAGTATCTGCGCGCTTACTTAATGGCGATGCAAAGTGTCGGCAGCGAAAGAGAAAGCCTCAACATCTCGCAGTTACGCCAGCAAGCCATAAAGTGGCTAGAATTGGGTATGGCAGCAGATGACGGTACGGCGTGGACAAACTACGGCGCCCTACTGTTGAATGAAAATGACTACAGCGGCGCGAAAGCCGCATTTTTACAAGGTGCTAAGCGTCAAGTTGCCATCGCTAACTATCATTTAGGCAGTATGGAAGAGCGCGGTTTGGGCGCAGAAGCCGATAAAGTGAAAGCACTGGCATACTACGAGAAAGCGGCGTTAGCCGGCATGGAACAAGCTAAAACGCCCGCATATAATCTGCTTAATGCACAACTGGAATACGAAAATGATCTCACGAAATTGGAACAGGGCATTGCCCGCTTTAATGCACTAAAACAGCAAGATCAGTATGTTCCCATCTCACTGGACTCAGTTATTCATCGCCTGGCGTGGGGTAAGTTTCTGGCACAGCAGCGACAACAGATTATTTCGCTGCCAACAGCGGCCAAAACCCAATTAAGCTTGCAGGCCTGTGGTTTAGGCTACAACCAACTGCATGGCAGCACATACAATATTGGAGAAAACTCTCACTGGCGTATGGCGGCGTATCTAACCTTAGCTGACAAAATCGCCTTACCACTAGAAGGCAGAGTCGATGAACATGGCTGCGCCAGTTTAACGATTACCATGACAGATCAGCTGTATCACTTGTTACAACAAGGTGCCGTATTCGGATTACGCTTTCCCAACTACACACTGCCACTGGCATTAAGCCGGCAAGAAAATATCTTGCAGCTAACACTCATGCCCGTCGAGACCCCATTACCGGTTAATTAGTCACAGCAATTTAAGCCTGTGGCCGCGCTTGCTCAGGTTACAGGCATTGTCTATTTTCGACAGCAACATCTTATTAATCTTGCGATTCCCTCGCCCAATATCCCGCCAACATGGCGCCAGACAAATTATGCCATATCGAAAATATCGCGCTGGGAATGGCAGAAATAGGACTAAAGAATTTAATACATAAAGCAGTGGCGAGACCGGAGTTTTGTAGGCCAACTTCGATAGAGATAGTTTTACAAACTGTGTGGTTAAAGCCTAATAAACGGCAACAGAAATAGCCTAAGGCGAGACCAAGGCCATTATGTAAGAACACGGCAAGCAGAATAATCGGGCCAACTTTATCAAACTGATTGGCATTTAACGCCACGATAATCGTAATCGCCATCACAATTGCCAAGATAGAAATCAGTGGCAATGCAGGAGCGACTTTAGCCACCAGCGATTTAAAAAAATGATTGATAATCACGCCAACGCTGACAGGGATCAGCACAATTTTCACTAAACTCAGCAGCATATCGGCGAAGGGTATATCGATCATTTCCCCAATCAACAGCTTAATAATCAGTGGTGTTAACACCACGCCCGCTAAGGTTGATAGTGCCGTCATGGTTATCGATAAAGCCACGTCGCCTTTCGCTAAATAACAGACCACGTTTGAGGCGGTGCCGCCTGCAACACTGCCTACTAGCACCATGCCTATGGTGAGTTCCCTATCTAATCCTAATAACAGGCTGATCAATAATGCGCTGAGCGGCATGACCGAAAATTGCAGCACGAGTCCTGCGAGTACCGCACGTTTCTGTTTGAATGCATTAGCAAAATCCTGAAGATCTAAAGTGAGCCCCATAGATAGCATGATGATCACCAACAGCGGCACTATGGCGGATTTAAGCTCAGTAAACCAACTCGGCATCAGATAAGCTGTCATTGCGCCTATCAGTGCCAACAGCGGGAAGAAGCGGTTTACGTTTGCCAACATAGTGGGCCCTTTACATCAAGAGGTTATTTTTATTGCTCGGATGATGACAGCCGTCCCTTGGATAGACAAGCGCTAATCCGCCAGCAACAAAATGCCTAGAATGGTGATTTTCAATCTCAGCATTTAGACTGACCCGGCAAGCTAACCCCGCAAATCTACAATAAATTCCGCTAAAAAATGCATGATAAAAATGCATTCTCAATCGCTAAAACATGATCTGCTTAACAAAAAGCCCGTGATTTCCTTGTTAGGAAACCGTAACTTATAACCAGTTCACGTTTTAACAATTACATACGAGGTAGTCTTATTGCGCTAGGTGGTCGTGAATTACCTAAAGCAATTTCGGTGTTTACGGTTAGCACTCTCAGATAGGAATCGTTATGTCATCAGTTATTCAAACGCTCAGCGGCGCTATCGCAACGCCTTATCAAGCGAATATTACCGTCCCTAACTGGATGCTCGGCTCGATGGAACGGGTCATGCAGTACTATGTCGATAAGAATCTTCGCCTCGATACGCTTTCCGCAGAAATGATGCCAGCACCGGTGGAAGGCAAAAAATATATGCTATACGCACATATTCCCTTCTGCCATACCCTGTGCTCTTACTGTACTTTCCACCGTTTTATGTTTAAGGAAGACAAGGCGCGTGCCTACTTCATCTCATTACGTAAAGAGATGGAAATGGTCAAGGCCCTCGGCTATGACTTTGAATCTATGTACATTGGTGGTGGTACCACCACGGTATTAGAAGACGAATTAGCCCGTACCATAGAACACGCTAAAACCCTATTTCCTAGCATTAAAGAAGTCTCCTGCGAGTCCGATCCGCAGCATTTAGACAGCCCAGGCTTTAAACAGCTCAAAGGCTTAGTGGATCGCATGTCTATCGGCGTACAAAGCTTTAATGACGATATTTTAAAAATGACCGACCGACTCGATAAATTCGGCACGGGTCAGCAAACCTTCGACAAGATCATGGGTGCCAAAGAGTTGTTCCCTATTATCAACGTCGACCTGATTTTTGGTTTCCGCGGCCAAACCGATGAAGTGATCCAACACGATCTCGACATGGCATCACGCTTAGATCCAAGACAAATTACCACCTATCCGCTGATGATCACTCATCAAACCCGTAAGAGCGTTAAAGGCAAATTAGCGGCGCCGCAAGCGGATATGGCAAACCAATATCGCCAAATATTAAACAGTCTTAATGGTCAATATAATCAATTGTCTGCATGGGCATTTGGTAAAACCGATGACGAAGGATTTGACGAATACGTTATTGATTACGACGAATACTTAGGGGTAGGTTCGGGCTCATTTAGTTTCTTAAATGACACGCTTTATGTGAACACTTTCTCGCTACGTAAGTACCAAGAACGCATCGCAGCGGGTCAAATGGGTGTCGAGCAACAAAAGAACTACAGCAAAAAAGACGTGATGCAATATCGCTTTTTGCTGGGCATGTTCTCCGGCCGTTTATCGCGTAAATATTTCCGCGAAACCTTTGGCGTCAATTTAGATACCGCCTTATTTAAAGAAATGACGTCGATGAAACTGATTGGCGCCATCAAAAACGACCCAACAGATCCCGACAATCTGATCGTCACCGACAACGGCAAGATGATGGGTCTATTGATGATGAAAGAGTTTTACTCAGGCATGGATAACGTGCGCGCCCAGTTGCGTAAACCACTCAAACCCTGTGATATGTAACACTTATTGATGATTGTTGATTCATAAAGACTAAACAGGCCCTTCGAGGGCCTTTTTGTTAACTCGGTTTAAAGGTAATCTTGCCCAGTACTATTAATTGAGCACAATCCCAACAATAAAGGAGTATTCGTTATGGGTTTTAATGAACAAGAAAAACAAGCCTTATTAGCACTCAAAGGCGTTGGCCCGACAGTAATTAAACGCTTCGAAGAAATTGGCATCAGCTCGCTACAACAACTCGCCCAACACGAAGTGGATGATATTGCTAACTTAGTCGCCAGCATGCTGCGCACCACTTGCTGGAAAAATAGCCCACAAGCGCGAAATGCGATAAGTGCGGCCATCGACCTCGCCCGCGCGCAATAATCGTTCCCCATTGATACTAAAACATCCAACTAGAGTTAAGAAGTTCATGTCAGCACACTTAGCCATACCCCTTTTTACTATAGTTTTACTCGTCTACGGAGAAACGGTCTCTGCCAACGACAGTAGTTTTGGCGATGCTAATGGCTCTATTACCTTGAAATATCAGCCTAATATCAGTATGGATAAAGAGTCCCTCTTCATCAGCGAGACCGAAGTCAGGGTCGATTATGTGTTTACCAACACCAGTTCGCAGGATCTTATCGTCCCCATCGCTTTCCCCATGCCGCCGATGTTTTTTGGCTCCGCTGATCACAGCAGCATTGATAATTTCACCCTTAAAGTGAATGGTAATACCCTGCCAACTCAGCACAGGCTGGTTGCCCAACTTGCCGATAAAACCGATATTTCAACCGAGCTGAAACAGCTTGGCTGGGGTGTAGATGAAGTCGCTTACTTTGCCGAATATGCCGAAGTCCCCGAGGGCAAACCCGCGCTCCCCAAGCAATGGTTAGATGAGGACCAACAAATCGCCTTTACCCTAAGCGATTACTTTGTGTGGGAACAAACCTTTCCCGCGGGCCAATCTGTCTCCATCAGCCACAGTTACACGCCAAGCCTCTCAACGGGCATCCCCGATACTGCCAATAGTATTATCGATACTTACACTGAACTGGCCTGTTTAGATGAAAGCGCCAAGCAAGGTATTCGGAAGCGTAATCTCGTTGTCAAACAAGACGGCGAAGATGTTGAATATGGCGTGGAATGGAGCCACCTTAGCTATATTTTGGTCACGGCCAATAACTGGCAAGGGGCGATTAAGGACTTCAAACTCACTATTAAAAAATCCCAGCCCACAGATCTCATTAGCCTGTGTTTTGATGGCGAGCTTAAAAAAACCGATCCACTCACCTTTGAATTCCAGCAAAAACAGTTCACGCCAAAGCAAGATCTCAGCATCCTGTTTATTCGTAAACCGAATTTTGAATAATCAAAAAAGAAGCCAGCTAAGTGCTGGCCTCTTTATAACTTGCTATTTTTAATTTAAAAACTATAGGTCATACCTAACCAGTAACGGCGGCCATCTTCGATATAACCGTATTCCTCTTGGGTAATTTCCTTATCGAAGGCGTTATAAATGCCCGCGCTAAATTTCAGGCTATCGTTCAACTGGTAGTTAGCCCCCAAATCCAGCAGAGTATAAGAAGGGGCGATTAAACTGCTCGATGAAGGTCCTGTCGTCGGTTGGCTCTCTTCGCCACGGTAGTTCACCCTCAACCAAGTGCTTAAATTATCAATAGGCTCGTAGTTGAAAGACGCTTGGATCAAATGCTTAGGCAATTGATTCAATGGGCTACCTTTATAAACACCTGTCTTTTGCTCCGAATCCGTATAGGTATAGTTACCCGTCAAACTCAAGTTTGAGCGGATGCGATAGTCGATACTCAGTTCAATCCCTTGGGTCACAGCTTCGTCGACATTCACATAAGTCGTCGGATTAGAACCAAATTGATTTGGACCATCGGTACATTGAGTCGCAGGACAAGCTACACGGGTGATCTTGTCATTAAACTCGTTATAGAACACACCCGCGCTGGCGGTAATGCTCTCGGTCAGATCAGAATACAAACCTAACTCATAGTTAACTGAAGTTTCAGGTTGTAAATCTGGATTACCGTACATATTGCCACCGCGGCTGACTTGTCCCCAGTCGGGCACTGTCTGGCGTAAACTCGGCGCCCTAAACCCTGTTGATACACCGCCCTTTAAGGTGGTGCTGTCGGTTAATCCCCACACGCCATAAACGCGCGGACTGACATGATTACCAAAGTTTTCATCATCATCCAAACGCAGCCCCATGGTCAGAGCAAAGCTATCGACAATGCGCCATTCATCCTCTGAAAACACCGACCATTGTTTGCGACTAATATCAGTTAAGTCACTCACTTGGTTACCTGTTTCGTCAATGAGATCTTGATGGTTGAATGCTGCGCCAAAGGTCGCGGTATGACTTTGGCCTAACGTAGTGATAAGGCTAGATTGCGCATCCGTGTTTGTGATTTTCATCTTACGGGATTTATTATCAAACACTTCATGCTTGATATAACTATCCGAAGTACCAAAGTCCCAACGACCTGTATGTGAAAGGGAGAAGGTACTGTTTTCATATTCTGTCGTTGAAGATTCAGGGCAACCGCGACGGCCACAGGCTTCGCCCGGTGCTAACGGTGTGACGGTTTTACCTAAACTGCTGTCGAGTTCTTGGTTAGAAGTACCAACTTCAAACATGATATCGTGATTTTCATTGGGTGTGAGCGCAAATCTCGCGGTCAAGTTAGTCGCATCGCGACCTCGGTAACCACCATAGATTTGATCTTCTTCACGCTGGGTATATTGACCATAAAGTTGCATCCCTAGCAGATCTTTGATCAAACCACCGTTGACGAAAAAGTTGCCTTGATACACATTTCCCGAGTCAGATTTTTCCTGCAAAGTGCTGTCGAGTCGCACCTCACCCTGCCATTCGTTTGGCACTTTGCGAGTGATAATGTTAATTACCCCACCAATGGCATCCGAACCATAAAGTGACGACATAGGCCCACGAACGATCTCAATTCTATCGATAGCAGCCAATGGTGGTGTCCAAGCGCCTTCAACGCCTGGGCCGTCACTGTTGGTCCGTGTCTCGCGCGAGGATTGGCGTTTACCATCCACTAAAATTAACGTGTATTGACTACCCATGCCCCGCAGACTGATATCCTGACGGTCTGCACCGCCCGTAATCACTACGCCGGGCACTTCTAACATGGCATCGGTTAAGTCGCGGTAGAAGCGGTTATCCAGATCCTCACGGGTGATCACGCTGATAGAAGCTGGCGCATCGCGAATTTGCTGTTCAAATCCCGATGCAGTCACCACGATTCTTTCCATCATCTTTTCTTTATCTGACGCGGTATCCGCAAGGGCATTTGTTACTGGTACTGTGGGCAACAAACATAAAGCGGTGATCACTTGAGCGAGGTACTTCTTACGACTTAACAACATAACCGACAAGTCTCCATTAGAGCAAAGATTGTAAATGAGAACAATTTTCAATACGGCAATGTATCTCTATGTTACAATCAGCTCAAGTTAGACTTTAGGTATTCACTTGTAAGAGTTACTTAAAAATGAATAAAAACATGATCAAAGGGATGATCGTTTTTGCGACAATCGCAGAAAAGGGCTCAATGAGTGCCGCAGCACAGCAATTAAATCTCAGCTCGTCGGCGGTAAGTCAGCAAGTGACCAAGCTCGAAATGGACATGGGGATCAGCCTGTTCCACCGCAATACCCGCAACCTCACACTCACCGAAGCGGGCAGTTTGTTCTACGAGAATTGCCGCAAGGTCATAGCGATAGTCGAAAGCACAGAGCAGAAACTTAATAACTTGAAAGGTATTCCATCAGGGGAATTAAAGATTGCCGCGCCTATAGGATTTGGCGGCGGCTTGTTAAGCGAACCTTTTAATTACCTGTTGGCAGCACATCCACAGATAAGTTTGAATTTACTGCTGCAAGATGGCCCGATAGATATAGTCAACGACGGTATCGATCTGGCGATTTGCATCGGCCCCTTATCGGATTCCAACCTAATTGCCCGCCATTTAGCCGATTGGCGTATGTTACTGTGCGCCTCACCTAATTATCTGGCAATGCATAAAAACCTTAGCCACCCAACGGAGTTAACTGAATTAAATCGGATCTATCACACTTATGCTAAAGGCGATATCTTAACCCACGCCTTCAGCCAAGAGTGTTTTGAACTGACAAGCCAGCGAATTAGCGTCAACAATATGCAGGCGTTAATTCAACTCACACTCGATGGTCTAGGATTTGCCGCCCTGCCCGAACCTGAAGTGCACAAATACCTCGAAAGCGGCCAACTGGTCACCCTATTACCCGAATGGTCACTCAATACCTACAGTGTTTATAGCGTAACGTCGGCACGGGATAAGCAGCCCGCAAAAGTGAAAGAAGCGCTCAATGCACTTAGTCAATACTTTAATCAGACAGATTTTCACCAAGCTTATCATGTTAACCTGAGCCATCAAAAAGATGGCGTAATCGATAACGTAACCAATATCTTACCAATTAAAACTAAGAAAAAGTCACATCATCTTGATGTTGGTCACGCATCTTGAGGATACCTTACACGCATTCATTTCTGCGCTAAGCTGGGGTATTCTGCGGTGATAAACCGATAAAAAGATGTAACTCGATGAAAGATGTGGCCTTAGTGTTGGAAGGTGGTGGCCTCAGGGCCATTTATACCGCAGGTGTATTAGACGCGTTTTTACAGCAGTCACTTCACTTCAACTATGTAATTGGGGTATCTGCAGGTGCCATTTATCCCGCGTCCTATGTATCCCGCCAATTTGGTCGCAATCTCCACATTCAGCAGCAATATCTCAATGACAAACGCTATATGGGCATCCGCCATTGGCTGGCAACGGGTAATTATGTCAATACAGACTTTACCTACCGTCACATGGCTTATGAGTTGCTGCCATTTGATTTTGATACATTTTTAAATAGTAATACCGAATTCAAGGCCGGCGCCTTTAACTGCAACACAGGAAAAACCGATTACTTTGGGATGGCCGATTTTAATGAACACGATAAATTGCTCGACGTGCTCATTGCCTCCTCTAGCCTGCCTTTTATGTCTAAACCCAGCGTGATCAACCAAAATCCTTACCTCGATGGCGGCATCGGCGAACCGATACCAGTAGCGCAATCACGAAAGGACGGTTACGCACGCCAAGTCGTGATCTTGACTCAAGATGAGCATTATCAAAAATCCTCGATGAAAATGAATTGGTTAGCCCGCAAAACCTATAAACACTACCCCGCCGTTGCCCATGCGCTAAGTGAACGCCATCATGTTTATAATCAAGCATTAGTCGAGTTAAACCAAGCCGTTGCGAATAATAACGCCTTTGTGATCCGCCCAGCGCAACCACTTAACCTATCGCGGCTCGATCGCAACATCGGGAAAGTAACCGCCGTCTATCAGCAAGGCTTAGCAGATGGGCAAAATATCTTGCCCGCATTAATCACTTGGTTAGCCGCACCAAAACTGCCTAAAACTGAGGTGTAATCGAACGCAGCACTTGGCTAATAATCAACTCTCGCAGCCATTTATGGCTCAAGTCGTGTTCGAAGTGTTTGTGCCACATCAATAAATACGCACCGGGGATCAGCTTGATGGGTGATGGTAAAGACTGAAGCTCAAAAGACTTCATCACAGCCAAGGCATAGCGTGAAGGTGCGCAGAGGATTAAATCGCTCTGTTCACACAGGGTGAGAGCACTCTGAAAGTCGGTCATATTCACGGCAATATCCCGTTTACGGCCCTCGAGTTGTAACACATCATCCAGCAACCAATGCTCTAAACCGCCAAAGGCCACTTGCAGATGGCGATAACTCAAGAAGATATCTAAATTCCACTCTTGTGTTAACGCCGGATGATCACGACGCATCAAACACACGGGATAATCTTGCACTAACTCAACATGGCATAAGTCATCGGGAATATTATTCACATGCATGGGCGAGCGCTCGTCCCACTCGCGACAACCTATGGCTAAGTCGATGTCGCAACGCAGTAATCTGTCCATGGTATCGAGTCGCCACGTTTGGCAATTGAGACTCACACCGGGCGCTTGAGTGAGCAACATGGGCATAAAATGGGGAAAGGTCAGTGAATAGGTGGTTTCGACCAAATGCATTCTAAACTGTCGTTGGCTCAAGGCGGGTTCGAAGGTGTCCGGCCGAGTAAATTGCGCCAATTGCTGTAAGCATTGGCGCAACTCAGGCGCGAGTGACAAAGCCTTGGGGGTCGGTTTTAGGCCGTAGGCGGTACGTTCAAATAAAGGATCATCAAACACTTCCCTCAGACGTGTGAGCTGTTTACTCACCGCCGACTGGCTCAAATGCAACCGCGCAGCAGCGGCGGTCACGCTTTGCTCCTCAAGTAGAATTTCGAGTACGGGCAGTAAATTCAGATCCAAACGTTTTAGCATCTATGCCTCATTCACCCCCAAATAATGACTAGGGTTGCACTTTTTTAAATGGATTTAACCTTAAATTCTGCGGCAACTTCATCAATAACAGTGACAATAAAATCACCGCGATTCCCATCCATTGGCGCATATCTAAAGTTTCCCCCACAATCATGACCCCTAATGATACGGCAATCACAGGGTTGACTAAAGCGACCATACCCATGATTTCTGACCCTAAGTTTCGCATCGACCACAGCCAAGCCCAATAGGCAACAGCGGTGTTGGCAATCACTAACCATATCAGTGAAGGTACAAGCGTCATACTCGGTAGCTGCGGTGGCCCTGCCATAAACCAAGCCAGTGGGATCAACATCAAACCGCCTAATAATAGCTGCCACGCGGTCAGCACTAAAAAGTCACCCACATCCCACTTTTGCATCCAGCGAGAAGAAAAGGCAATTAACGTCGTGGCACTCAGCATGCAAAGTACGCCGATAGGATCGAGATCAGCCGAAGGGTTAAGCAGTAAAATGACCCCACCTAATCCCATCAAACCTAATAATAACCACTTCATTCCTGGGCGTTTTTTATCAATGAGCCAAGCCAGTATTAAGAAGATGAGCGGCAGAGTAGCCCCTAAGGTTCCCGCCACCGCGCCCGGCAAACGATACGCGCCGATAAATAGCAAAGTGAAGAAGGCACCGATATTACAAAAAGCCAGCAAACCAAGCTTTGACCAAACCAAAGTTGGCAAACGAGGACGCAGCATCAGCATTAATATCCCCGCAGGCAAGGCACGCCACACGGCTACCCAGTAGGGCGACATGTCATGTAAGTAGAGACTCACTAACGCATAGGTCGTCCCCCAAAATACAGGAGCAAGTAATGCAATAATAAAAGGCATAATGACTTCTTAAAAAGTATCTTGATATTGAGATATATTACTTTGAGATAATAAAACAGACAAGCCTTGAGCTAACAATTCCACCGATTACAACCTCTATTGCATGAACTTAGCCAAATCCACCCACAACAGACACTGCGCTTGGGCGCCGTTTGCCGTATAATCGGCCGTCATTTTCTACAGGCGGGCCAGTATGTTCCATATCGCACTCTATGAGCCAGAAATCGCACCTAACACAGGTAATATCATTCGCCTTTGCGCAAACAATGGCTGCCAGCTGCATTTGATTGAGCCATTAGGTTTTGATCTAGAAGAGAAAAAGCTACGCCGCGCGGGTTTGGACTATGCCGACTTAACCAATGTGACTCGCCATAAAGACTTCGATGCTTTCCTCGAAGCCATGGCTGGCAAGCGCATTATGGCCTGCACCACTAAGGGTAGTCGCCCGCATACTGAGCTGAGTTTTGCCAAAGACGATGTGCTGCTATTCGGCCCAGAAACCCGAGGTTTACCGATGGCGATTATCGAATCCATCCCCACTGAGCAGAGACTACGCATCCCCATGGCGGCCACCAGCCGTAGCTTGAATCTGTCTAATGCGGTGGCAATTATCAGCTATGAAGCATGGCGCCAACTGGATTTTGCTGGCGCACTTTAAGCGCTATCGAAGGTAAATCGGATTGGCGACTATGGAGATGGCGCGACTGGCGTCATCTCTATCCCGCGAAAAAGCTGATAGCGATCAACATCATCGTCTAAATATTGAATATTCTGCGTCCATTGCCATGCGTTAGCTTGAGCACCCGCCCCCTTTGCCTCGAACAGTAATTGAATTAACGCAGACCGAGCAGTCACCACGCCCTCACCCAGCAAAGAATAATCGCCA
The DNA here is from genome assembly GCF_025653795.1 of Shewanella sp. SM73. Taxonomy (NCBI): domain Bacteria; kingdom Pseudomonadati; phylum Pseudomonadota; class Gammaproteobacteria; order Alteromonadales; family Shewanellaceae; genus Shewanella; species Shewanella sp. SM73. The sequence continues at coordinate 143,934 of NZ_JAKKRY010000010.1, read as the reverse complement.
TTTTGACGATATAAGCTAAAGACTTGCTGCTTCTCTTGGGACACGCCATCGTAATAGGTCAACAACACTTGCTCGCCCTGCTCCCTAAACCACCAGGTTTCACTATAGGGCGCACGCGTGCCAACACTCACAGACAATAACAGCTGCCGCTTATCATGGGAGCAAAATCCGGTGACTGTGACTTTTCGTGGCACTTCCCCCACTTTGGCGGCATCGCCCACCCATTGACCGGTAAACTGAGGGCAAAACTCACTAAAACTTACCCTAGCCGCGTGTGCAGCCAGAGGAATAGCAGCACTCAGTGCAATTGCCACTCCCCATAATAGTCTTAATCGGTTGATTTTATTCTGCATCTACCTAGTCCTCAGCCGAAATCTCACCCTAGATTAGCCTGTAATTCTGCCATCAACAAATCACAATTAGCCGACAACTATTCACAGATGCTTACACAAAGCGTCCCGCTATGAGTTATCACTCAGTTTGCTTTCATGCTCGGTTTCTATACTCTCGAATCTGCACCACAAATAAAATCATTATAACTATATGTATGATAAGGAGACTCACAGTGAAGAAGACAGGAATCTTATTGCTCTGTCTGTTGATGCCATTCGGCTCAGCATTTGCGGAGCAGGGTAAACCGCTCTCGGTGGAATTGCTCTGGCAACTTAAGCGTATTGGTAGCCCAGTCGTATCGCCCTCTGGTGAGCATATTATTGCGCCAGTCACAGAATATGATCTAAAGGAAGATAAAGGTTCGACCCAGTTATGGCGTTTTGATGGCGAAGGTAAGAATAATCGCGCTATTACAGTCAAAGGGTTAAAGGTGAGCGAGCCCGTGTTTTCGCCCGACGGCAAAACCTTGGCCTTTGTGAGTGAGCGAAATGAAGACGACGCAGGCCAAATCTACCTATTGCCTATGGACGGTCCGGGTGAAGCGCAACGCTTAACCGACATACCTACTGGCGTAAATGGTATTAAATGGGTTGGCAAGCATTTGTATTTCATCAGCAATGTATTCCCAAATCAAACATGGGACGAGATGAAAACCCAACTAAAAGCCGACGAGGATAATAAGGTCTCCGCTCGCCAGTGGAACGCTTTGCCCTACGCTCAGTTTGATCACTGGTTAGATGAACGTCGCCAAGCCCATGTATTTATGATCCCCGCTTCGGGCGGCGAAGTCGAAGCCGTGACGCAAGCGCTCGGCCATGAATTACCACGCTCGAGCCAAAGCAGTTCAAGTTACGATATTTCACCTAATGAAGGCTTAATTGCCTTCAGTACTTATGGCTCAGACAACCGTATCGACCCTAAACTGGATATTTTCCTTGCGACGATTGGCAGTGGTAAAGCAGAGAATATCACCCCAGAAAATCAAGCCGCAGATGCTGATCCCAGCTTTAGCCCCAATGGCAAAACGCTGGCTTTTACCCGTCAGAAAATCCCCGGTTTCTATGCCGATACTTCAAGGCTGATGTTACTGGATATCGATAGCCGTAAACTTAATACGCTAACACCAGAGTGGGATCGTTCGGTCAGCCAATTTAATTGGACCCCCGACAGTAAAGGCTTTTATGCCACCATTGAAGATGCCGCCACTAACCGCATTTATCATATCGATGCCAAAAACGGTAAAGTCAAAGCCATTACAGAGGCAACTGACTTTGGCCAACCCGCCATAGGCAAAGACGGTGAACTGATTGCCACCAACGAGAGCTTTTTGCACCCAGCGCGCTTGGTCAGCATTAATCCCCGCAATGGTAAGACGGTACGCCTAGAGAATTTTAATGACGATATTCTCAAAGATGTTGATTTAGGCACTTACGAATCAGTGACCTACAAGGGATATCAAAATCAAGATATTCAAATGTGGGTTCACTATCCCCCCGGATTCGATCGCAGTAAAAAATATCCACTCTTTATGCTAGTTCACGGCGGGCCACACAACGCCATTACTGACGGTTTCCATTACCGTTGGAACGCACAAACCTTCGCTTCTTGGGGATATGTCACTGCATGGCCAAACTTCCATGGATCTAGTGGCTTCGGACAAGCGTTTGCCGATGCGATTAACCCAGATTGGAAGAATAAATCCCTCGAAGATGTGCTCAAGGCGGCAGACTGGTTTAAACAGCAAAGCTGGATAGACAGCGACCGCATGGTGGCGGGTGGCGCAAGTTATGGCGGTTATCTGACCTCAATTATTTTAGGTCAACCACATCCCTTTAAAGCCTTGTTGATCCACGCTGCGGTTTACGACATGTATTCACAAATGGCGTCGGATTTTGCCGTGCACAGCACCCGATTTGGCAACTACTGGGATAATCCTGAGCTGTATAAAGCCATTTCTCCGCATTACTTTGCGGCTAACTTTAACACTCCGACCTTAGTCAGCCATGGCCAACTCGATTACCGAGTACCTGTGGGACAAGGTTTTGAACTGTTCCGCACCCTGCAAACTCGCAATGTGGAATCACGGATGATTTACTTCCCAGATGAAAATCATTGGGTTATGAAACCCAATAACTCTATCTATTGGTATAACCAAGTGAAAGATTGGATGGCTCACTACGCTAAGCCGGGCGCGCAATAGCACCTAGAACAGAAAAGCAAAAGGTCTGCACTATGCAGACCTTTTCTTTATTGAATCAAGCCTCGCAATGATGGCTTATTGGCCAAATCCCGTGGCTTTAATATCGACGGTTTGCACTTTGCCGTACTTAGCGGCAATAGGTGCAATCTTAGCCGCATTGCCAATCAGCACAAATTGCAGATCTTTTTGCGGGAAGTAAGTTTTCACTAACCTTTGGGTTTCTTCTAAGGTCAAACCATCCACCTTAGCTTGGAACTCATTGATAAACTTATCATCGAAACCGTATAGATACATGCCAGATAAGAGCCCCGCCAGCTGCCCTGAGGTTTCAAACTGAGGCGGGAACTGACCCTTAACGTAGGCTTTAGCCGAATCTAAGGTCGCTTGATCTACACCTTTTTCCCATAAACGTGCATAGGTTTTTAAGGCTAAATCCATCGCTTCTTGAGTGGTTTCCGTCTTAGTGAAAGTGCTGATTGTGAATACGCCCGAATCGGTATAAGGGCTAAAACCTGAGCGTGCGCCATAGGTTAAGCCTGCGTTCACCCGCAGCTCGTCGTTAAGCCAAGAGGTGAAACGACCACCTAAAATAGTGTTCACTACCGTTAAACCTACATAGTCTGGATTGTCACGACTAATGCCTAAACCCCCAATCACAAAAGTAGTTTCGATTGCATCGGGTTTATCCACCAACAAGACTTTGGCCTCGGTCAACTGAGGCAAACCTTGGTTTAAATCAGGCTGCACCAGCTTTTCGCTGCCCTGCCACTGACCAAAGGCATGCGTCAGCTTGGCTTTCATCGACGCCACATCAAAGTCACCCACGACAGTTATCGCGGTATTGGAAGGTTGATAGTAACTCTTATGGAAGGCGCGTAGCTGTGACACTGTCACTTGCTCCAGTGAGTCACTGTTACCCGAAGCCGCATTGCCATAAGGATGTGCACCAAATACGAGCTTATCGAAGTAGCGACCAATCACAGCCCGCGGGCTTTCTTTATCCTGCTGCAGCCCAGCAATCGCGCGCTGTTTGAGTTTATCGAACTCGGCGGCATCAAAATCAGGCGTTAACATCGCCGCGCTAAATAAGCCCAGCATCAAGTCAATGTCCTTCGCCATAAAGTCAGCACTCAGATAACTACCTTCCTTATCCGCTTCGGCCACTAAGCTTGCACCGAGAAAATCCACTTGCTGCTCGATATCCGCCTTAGATTTCCCCGCCGCACCTAACAGCAAGCCTTCTGCCGTCATTTGTGCCACGCCTGCGGTGGTGTCATTCACAGCACCGGCGCGTACCACGGCATTTAAGGTAATTAACGGCACTTCGCGCTGCGGCATTAAGTACACAGTTAAGCCGTTATCTAACACAAACTTATCGTAACTTGGCATCGCAAAGCTGCCAGTATCGACCCGCTTTGGTGCCGATGTCGCCGCGCAGCCCGCTAAGACTAAGCTTGTGCCTAAAGCCAATGCTGCCATTAACTTAGACGATTTCCCAAGTGATGCCATCTTAAGTGATTTCACTGCTGTCGATTTCATAGGGAAGACTCCTCGGTTGCCGCCAGCACAGCCACAGTGCGATTCGATTTACGTAAGTAGGTTTGGGCAACTCGTTGAATATCCGCAGGCGTCACCTTGTTATAGGCTTCAGGTGCATTAAATAACTTGTCGTAACTGCCAAAATACATCTCATAGGTGCCTATGGTATTAGCCTTACCATTAATGGTTTCCATCGAACGATAAAAATCCATCAACTTAATATTTTTAACTTTATCCAGTTCTTGCTGGGTCACGCCAGTTGTCGCAATCGCATCGATTTGTTCAATCAACGCATGCTCCAGCGTCGAGGCTTTCACCTCAGGTGTAGCAACGCCCATCACATAGAAAAGGTTAGGATCGACCGACATCGGCATGTAGGTTTGCGCTTCTAAGGCCACTTGTTTATCAACCAATGATTGATATAAACGCGAGCTATTACCTTGGCTTAGAATCGAGCTTAATAAGTCCAGCGCATAAAAATCCGCATGGGTTGCCGCCGGAATATGGTACGCCAACATTACGTTAGGTGTGCTGACCGATGCCTTCTGCACAAAGGTGCGACGCTCACCCTTTTGCTCAGGTTCGACAGTGCGAATCGCTTTAGGCGGAGTCTGTGCCGGAATAGGCGCAAAGTACTTGTCTGCCAAGGCTTTTACTTGGGCAAGCTTTACATCGCCAGCAATCACGACCACGGCATTGTTCGGCGCATAATAGGTTTTATGGTACTGGACTAAATCTTCCAGCGACCAAGCGGCGATATCCGACTCGTGACCGATCACCGACCACGAATAAGGGTGGGCTAAAAACGCCACGCCTTTGATTTCGCCTTCGAGGGCATTCCAGTTAGAGTTTTCTAAGCCAGTGGAACGCTCCGACTGCACTACGCCACGTTCGCTATCGACCATGGCTTGGTTGATATCTAAGTTAGCGATGCGGTCAGCCTCGAGATCGAACATAGTTTCGAGCGCATTGGCGGGGAACCAATCGGTATAAACCGTCATGTCTTCAGTGGTATACGCATTGTTCGCGCCACCGGCGGCTTCCATAGTACGGTCGAACATTTTTGGGCCGTACTTTTTCGAACCGTTGAACATCATGTGTTCGAAAAAGTGCGAAATACCAGTAATGCCGGGCACTTCGTTACGTGAACCGACCTTCCAAAATAAATACATGTTGGCATTGGGAATTGAGGCATCTTCTAGCACCATGATTTTCATGCCGTTATCTAGCGTGAAACTCTTAATGTCTTCTGCCGTGGTGGCCTGTGCTTGGCTTAGGGGGGTCAAAAGTCCCATGGCCAAAACCAGAGCCGATAGCGTGCGCTTCATCTTGTTCGCTCCTTGCTGTAAATATCCACATATAGAGGTAAATTGTTTAACAAATCAAGCGCAGGAAGCGTATCCCGCGCCGATTTTTTGTAAGCTCAAGTTATACCGCTGCGCTTACGGAATAATGCATTAGCCACTTATTGGGCTTTGAGCGCCGTTAACGCCACTTTGGTCATGGCCTCAACGCCCACTTTTAGCGCGCTTTCATCCACATAAAATGCCGGCGAATGATTGCTGGCCGCCGTTTCAGGGTCCGTTCCCTTTGGCGTCACCCCGAGGAAGAAAAACATCCCCGGCGTTTCTAAGGCATAGTAAGCAAAGTCTTCGGCACCTGTGATTAACCCGGGTTCAATCAGCATCTTATCGCCCACCACACTCGCAAGCACAGGCCGCATACTGGCGACTAATTCGGGATTATTAACCACCACAGGATAGCCTTGGTGGATCTCAGTAGTCGCAGTCGCCCCTAAGGTTTTCGCCGACAGCTCGGCCATTTGCGCTAAACGCAGTTTAATATCGGCGCGCATGGGTTGGTCGAAAGTACGAATCGTGCCAATCAGCTCGACTTCATCGGGAATAATGTTAGAACGAATGCCACCATTGACCGCACCAAAACTCACCACCGCCGGCGCTTTAGTGATATCCACCTGACGGCTGACGATCGTTTGCACGTTAGTGATAATTTGTGCCGCAGCGACAATAGGATCGACCCCATTCCAAGGACGCGAACCATGGGTTTGGCTGCCTTTCACTTTGATAGTAAAAGAGTCTTCACTCGCCATTGCTGGACCACTGCGCAGGCCAATCATGCCGCTCGGCATACTCGAGGTGACATGCATACCAAATACTTGATCGGGTTTGCGCTGAGCAAACAGCCCTTCTTTGAGCATCAATTCCGCGCCACCCTCTTCACCCTCTGGCGCACCTTCTTCAGCGGGTTGGAAGATAAACATCACATCCCCCGCTAGGCTGTCTTTCACTTTAACCAAGTTTTCGGCCACGCCCATTAACATAGCCACATGAGTATCGTGACCACAGGCATGCATCACACCCACTTTTTGATCGCGATAAGTGTCTGTCACCTTAGAGGCAAAAGGCACATCGACCACTTCAGTCACAGGCAGTGCATCCATATCCGCTCGAATCGCAATCAACGGACCAGGCTTGCCGCCCTTCAGCTTCCCGCCTTTCAAAATGGCCACCACGCCCGTATGCGCCACACCCGTTTGTACTTCTAATCCTAAGGATTTCAGATGTTTTTCAATAATCTTGCTGGTGCGAAACTCACGGTTAGACAACTCAGGGTGTTGATGCAAATCACGGCGCCAGTCGATCACCTTTTGCTCCACACCCGCCGCCAACTTAGCCGCATCAGGCATAGCACTGGTCGCCGCTTGCACCGAATTAAAACCCGTGCCCATAAAACTCAAGGCTAAGGCTGAAGCGAGTAAGGTCTTGGAAAAATGAGATTTATTTACTAGGGGCTTAAATTCAAATGATGTTGATGCAGCAAGTGATACAGAGGGTAAAGTCATAGCGATAGCCTATTGTTGTTTTTATAAGCTACCTAAACTACACGGACAAGGAGGAATTGTTAATAGATTTAGTGATAAAGGTAAAAGAGACTGTGCTTCATTAGAGGCTGTCTTTAACCGTCATTCCCTCAATGTTTGTGGGCGGGAATCCAGCTTTTAGATAAATCAACCTGAAAAAAGATAGGGATGGCGGATCTCAGTTAAAGAAACTCAAGGCAACGGAAAAGCTGTCCTAATGCTTGGCATAGTTAGCTTTAGTCACAAAACAACAAATTCACGATTTTCTTTAAAACCACATGGCCATCGGCCTTGGCTATACAACTCAGCCACCTCACTCCATACGCCCTTTTGTCTGAGAGCTGCTTCTCTCGCTGCCATTTTGAAGGCAAAGAGTGCGCCGCCTCTAAAGCTCTCAGTAAAATCATGAGGACCATACACAAGCAAAGGATGTGACCGGCCAATTTTTCTCAGAGATCTGAGCGCCGATTTATACACAAGCATCTCCGCGTCTTTTGTTTCCTCACATTTTTTCGGACCATTCAAAGGATCCTCTTGATCTCTGCTTGTAGGCAGCCACTCCCATCCATATGTAGAACCCAATACGCCTTCAATCGGACTTGCAGCCGAGAGCCAGTCAATAAATTCAACTTGTTTGGCTAGATATTCAGGAGTCATAGGAGGTTAACGCCGTGTTAAAGGAGTTTCAAACTGAAGCAGCAGTTTGAACTCCCAGTGAGTAAAGCGAAGGATTTCAAACGCTTTATTACGTTTTGGCTGCTTAGCTTGGTTTACCAGCCAAAGTCTAGCCACCCATTTTAAATCAACAACATAATGCACTTTCGGTTTCTCTACCACCTGTACTGGCTAAAATTACTTGAACAAGAGCCATCATATGTGGATGTCTGGCTAAAATGCTTAGCTAAAATTGCCTTTCTGAGTAACACAGTATTGCGCGGGAATAATAGTAGTAAAATTTAGTCAGCAACTCACAGAAAATTAAGCTCTTCATCTTGAAGGGATAAAGCACTATCAATGGAGGCTAATAACACACCATAGGTGTAACCGCAGTTGCCCACAAAAATCACTTGATTACCATTGAGTACCATCACTTCTACCCCATGATCGGTTTCCCAGTTGCAGGCGTAATGATAACGAATTGCCCGAGTCTCCATTGTGCTGGTGTCATCCAATATAATGTACAACGGCTGGGTATTTTCTGCTATTTCATTGATTGTATTTAAAGAAACCTCCAAATCACCGCAATAATTTTCAAAATATTTATGCATTTTGAGCATAGCATTTAGAATTTGATACTTCGTCTCTTGTGTCATCAGAGAAACGTCTTCGAGCATTTTTATGCGTAACTTATCGTTGCCCTGAAGCTCACCTTCAATAATCAGTTCACTAGGTTTGTTGAATAATGGATCGTTCATTTTCGTTATCCTTAATCCTCAATTAATTCACCTGGATATAGTGCGATTTGCGCCAAGGATTGTGCAAAAAATTGGCTTAGGTTTGGGCTGATAAAGTCCATCATATCGGGGTCATGGGTGTATGCGATGACTTGTCCCATTTTACCTAATGCTGAGGGCGAATGATCTGCAATCAAGAGTAATGTGCCGCCCCCAAATTGAGCGAAGGGCAACCAACCTTCTTGATACCATCCCGATTGGATTTTGGGATCCCGCACTTCTGGCTCTTGGTAATTAGCGTAGTGCTGGGCCCGTTTTTTCATTCGGTCACGATATGTAAGAGATGAGGCTAATGACAAAAAATCATACCGGCAAAAGTAATCTTTTCGGGCAAAGACTGTGCTCCACTCATTGCCGCCATTGGCATATCCCCAAAGCTCCCTTAGCGGGGAAACTAGTTTAAAACCTAATTGTTTTTCGGCTTCATATAAGACTAAGTTTGATAAGCCACGATCCAGTTCTAATGTTTGATTCATGTTGGCGTAGATAGCACTCAATGCTTGTAGATACGTCTTAACATCCATTGTATTTATTCCTTCATCTTGACACTTGGCCGCAGTATTAATCCTTTGGTTTTATACCGCTCGCATATGCACTTATGGGAACTTATTTAATCTAATTAGCCATATAAATTAGGGTTTTGCATTACTTTTCTCAACTTTATACATCTCTTTATAAAAGAATACGACGTCTTTATCGATGATTTCGAGTCGCCAGCCATAGTGATGCGCGAGCCACTCAAAGGTCGCTTCGGCGTAAAAATTGATGTGGGTGGGATCGTTTTTATAGTGCCAGCGGGCAAATGCGATTTTATCCTGCACACGCTTGGTCATAACAGCCAAAATGCCATTAGGTTTTAATAACCTATCAAGCTGGGCAAGTAACCCTGCGGCACCACTCACGTGTTCAATGACTTCGGTTAAGGTAATAAAGTCGTATTGGCGGGCTAACGTTTCGGGATTATTAGCGTAATAAAGGTCGTAATTATCTATCTGATAACCGCGCGCCTTTGCCATTAGACTCAATGCCTTACCTTCTCCACAGCCAAAATCGAGCCCTTGGGCCGAAATGCTAACACGGCTAAGTAGTGGCTCGAGTGTGCGATTTAAAAATGTTTGATAGCCGAGATCATCGGCATGATTCTCGTGCTTATCGTACTCGGCTTTTTCTGCCTCGGCCGAAAGATAAAACTCAGAAGGCACGCTCACCAGTTGGCAGGTTTGGCATTGCTGGTAGCTACGCTTCCTATCTTGATGATAAGCGAGTAATTCAACGCCATGACATAAGGGGCAGATATTCAACAACAATTCCTAGGGATATTAAGGTGCATAGTAATGAGAATAGTCGTAATGCCCACAAATAATGCTAGCACTGACCAGCTGAAATCGACTATATCGATGGCCTGATTAAGGTTTAGGGATTTTACGCTCTTTTGCGGCGGCTTCTTTTGCTTCCCGTAAATATTTTTGCTCGCGACTTTCTCTTTCGTCGAACTGTTTTTGTGCCTTAAGTTTTTGCTGCGCTTCCCAATCGTTGGTTTGGGATTGTTGCTTAATTTTATCTTCCCGCTCTGTCGTCTCTTTAGTGGCTTGACGGGCCTTTTCTAATTGAGCCTGTTCTAATCGCTGTGAGTCGATGCGTGCCTTATCGGCTTTTTGCTCTAGGGTCAATCTAGGCTTTGGCGCCTCGGCGGCATTTGTTAACCCGAGATGAAAACTAAAGATGAGGACTAGCGATATTAATATTTTAGAGATTAACACTTTAAATAAATACGCCATTCCATGTCTCCTTGTATTCGATAATTGAATGAATCAATGATAAAAGCCAATTCACGCAAGATGTGCAAAACATAGCATAAAATCTGCCTAAGCTTGAAATATGCAGCAGGTGTTCTTAAAAAATATGCTTGAATACAAGTCTTAAACTACACTTTTTAAGTTTCTATTTGAGTGAAACAACAATTAGGTTTATTTTTAACCCCATTGGAATGATGTACTATTGGGCAACTTCGTGTTCAACGAAGACCTAAAAATGGGATGTGACTATTTTGCGTCACAAGGGAGTATCCTGAATGATCAGATGGCAACACTTACTTAAGAAACTCAGTACAGATGATCCTGTACTGCAAGAAAAGCTGTCTCTCTGGCAAGCACATCCCCATAAAACCCCCTTAGCCTTAATTCAAGGCTTTAGCTTTATTAGTGCCAACCAAGCCACCCTCAGTTATTTTGAGACTGAATACGATGCTTTTGTGAATGCGACTCCCTATGATTTTTCTCCGAGGATCCAATCTTCAGGCCGCAATAGTGTTGAATTTGCACGGGAAATGATCCTCGAAGCCATTGCAGGCAATAATGTTGAATTCAACTGGCTGCACATGAGCCAACAAGGCAATGAACTGCCGACTCGAATTAATCTCTATCGCTGTTATCTGCAACAACAGCCCGTGGTACTCGTTGAATTACAAGCTCTTAATCGCCGCAATCAAATGCGCGAAACGATTTCTGATGGTTTTGCTCATATTCCCAAAGAAATTTTGTCGACCACGCTCGAAGAAAGTGCCGAAGCTGTGTATATCACTGACACTGATAATCAAATTTTGGCTGTCAATAAAGCCATGTGTCGTATTTGCGGCTATAGCGCTGAGCAGCTCATCAGTAAAACCCCTGAATTTTTAGAAGTAAGAACCCATAATATGGGGGAAGAAACCGAATGCCAAATCGCCTTGAAACAAAGGGGATTTTGGCAGGGCGAAACATGGAAAAGACGTTCAGATGGCAGTAACTTCCCTGCTTGGCAGAGCAGTCGTAAAATCGTCACTGAAGATGATGCTCATTATAATGTGAATATTTTCAGTGATATTAGTACTAAAAAACTATTAGAAACCCAGCTAACAACTCGGGCTATGTACGATACCTTGACTGGATTACCTAACAGGTTCCATCTCAAACAGATCCTCAATAGTGCCCTCGAAAAACTTAAAACTGATCCCCTCGCACTGGGCGCGTTGATGTTTTTAGATCTCAATGGTTTCAAGAATATCAATGACAGCTTCGGTCACTCCATGGGCGATAGAGTATTACAACTCGTCGCCGCCCGTCTCGAGGCGGGTTGTATCGAAAAAGCCGATATAGCCCGTATGGGAGGAGATGAGTTTACCTTAGTGCTGCAAGACTGTAGCTGCAAAGATGAAATCCAACTGTTTGCAGAACAGATTCTCAGCTTATTTGAGAGCCCCTTTGAAATTGAAGGCCAAAAGTTCTTCCTCGGCACCAGCATAGGCATTGCGCTATTTCCTACCCACAGTAACCAAGCGGGACAACTGATTAGTCTTGCCGATACTGCCATGTATTGCGCTAAAAAGAGCTTACCGCATCTCGTGTTTTACGATAAGGAAATGAGCCTAGCAGCCGAGTTAAAATTACAGTTAATCAATAACCTAAGGCATGCGCATAGCCTAAAACAATTCACTCTCGCTTATCAAGCCATAGTCGATTTACACACAAATCAAACTATTGCTGCCGAAGCCCTGCTCCGCTGGCAGAAATCACCGACAGAATATTATGAAGCTGCCGACTTTGTGCCATTGCTTGAGGAAACAGGATTAATTGTCAGCATTGGCCAATGGGTATTAGAACAGGCCTGTGTACAAGCGGCCCTCTGGCGAGCACATTATCAACCCGACTTTAGAATTTCAGTCAATGTGTCACCACTGCAATTAGAACACTTAGATTTTATCGACCAAGTGATAAATGCCTTAGAAATGGCGAAATTACCCGCCGAAGCACTGATTTTAGAAATTACCGAATCGGCATTGTTACGACAACCGGAGCAAGCACGACTCACACTCAATCGTATCAAAGCGTTAGGTGTCAGTATTGCCATCGATGATTTTGGGACTGGGTTATCGTCACTCAGTCGCTTAGGGACTTTGCCAATAGACAGCGTCAAAATTGATGCCGAGTTTGCCTTGCGCTTAAACGAAGTCTCAGGACAAAAGCTCTGCAATGCTATAGTGCAACTCGCACAAGCACTCGACATTCACTTCGTCGCAGAAGGTATTGAAACTCAACAACAAAAAGACATAATGACTGACATGGGCCAAGGTTTCGCCCAAGGATTTCTATTTGGTTACCCGAGTTCAGTCGAAAACTTCACCCAAGCCTTTCTTGCGGAAAAACGCTTAGCCTAGAACAGATTTAGGACTGCCGATGTTCGCATCGGCTCGATAATCCGACCTACGTACCAAATTAATGCTCTCAACGTTTACAACGGAAAACGAAAGATTCCGCTAAGGTTTTATCGAAATATTTTGATGGGTCGCGAACTAAGGGGAAAGATTTTCTTGCAGAAAACACCATATTTAAAGCTCGATAGCCCTGCCAGCACGCCATTTACTAATAGTAATGAATGGAATCTACTCCCCTGCAAAGCCAATGATGGCCTGGCAAAGCACTCTCATCATTATCAAAAAAACACTATATTTAAAGCTCGATAGCCATGCCAGCACGCCATTTACTAATAGTAATGAATGGAATCACTCCCCTGCAAAGCCAATGATGGCCTGGCAAAGCGCTCTCATCATTATCAATAAAAACACCATATTTAAAGCTCGATAGCCCTGCCAGCACGCCATTTACTAATAGTAATGAATGGAATCACTCCCCTGCAAAGCCAGTGATGGCCTGGCAAAGCGCTCTCATCATTATCAATAAAAACACTATATTTAAGCTCGATAGCCCTGCCAGCACGCCATTTACTAATAGTAATGAATGGAATCACTCCCCTGCAAAGCCAGTGATGGCCTGGCAAAGCGCTCTCATCATTATCAATAAAAAAACCATATTTAAAGCTCGATAGCCCTGCCAGCACGCCATTTACTAATAGTAATGAATGGAATCACTCCCCTGCAAAGCAATTGGCTGGCAAAGCTATCTCATCATTTGCTGCGCAAATGAATCCCAGTTATTAAACCGTATTTCACATTAAGTTAGCGTGATCTGAATAAGATTTTGACTATTTTAATTCGTACGGAGTCTCAAAAACTCAATAACTTAATAACTTAAAAGCACTAATTCATACCTAAAACATCTAAGACTCAATAGCCTTAACCCCATCAACTATACCTTACCACTGGATTCATTTGAGTTCTGATAACGGGCCTGCACTGTACTCGGCATCGCCTTAATCCGCAGTTCCACCATAGCATCAAATGCCATCATTAACGGCTGAACATCAAGGGTAGGATCAAGGGCGCTTAACATATAAGCGCAAGCTTCTAAGGTCGATAAACTATCGCTACGACTCGATTTACGGATCCGATAGCGCGATTCATAACCTTCAGCCAAATGCACCGCAGGATACTGGGTTAACCAAGGATTCAGCTGCAGCATTTTGAATGCCTTACGCCAAGTGCCATCGAGCAACAGCAATATACAATCAGGATTAATATGTTGCTGTTCAACACTTACACTTAACGCAGAGGGATAGACGAGATAAATAGGCTTATTACACGCCGCTAAATATTCCCGTAAACCTTTGAAGTCAGACTCGCTTTCACCCACATAAACTTGCGTTTTAGGTACAGCAAGACTCAATACCCGCACACTATTCTTCTTATGTTCGACTTCACTCGGGTGCTGTAAAACCACCAACTGAGTCATTGGAGAGATAGGCTGAACACTCGCACATAAGCAAGCATTTTGCGGATAACGACAGATAGAACAATAAAAACGCGACAAAGGCGCAGTCCTCTTAACTTTAGCCTAAAAACTAACACAGCTCACTCAAATTCAATATTCAAGACGGTTTAAGGCTCTATTTTTCAAGCTGTTTTTTTGTTGAACTTTTGTGACAACATCGTATAGTGACACCAGCAAGAACGCTAAGGTCAATAAGTTAAAACTGCTAACACTTAGCATTTATTATACTTTTCTTGCTTTCAGTACCCACAACAAGGACGATAAAATGGACAAAAGACTGATCAGTATTGCGGTTGTATTCGGATTATTGAGTACAAATACATTTGCAGCCACAGACAAAGCCTACCAACATGATGTCAATATTAACTATGGCGCCTCAAGTGAAGCATTTAGTGATGGCGGCTGGAGTGCTGACTATCGCTACTATTCTACCCCAGTTAGTCAAGATTCTGCGCCCTACGCAATAAGTGGCTTTTTAGCACAAACATCTAATATTGGTGGTAATTATAGTTTTAATGATGATTTAGACTCTTATGCTGTCAATGGAGAATATGTTTTCGCATCTAAATGGTTTGTTGGTGCAAATTACTTCAATCTAGATAATGATTTCTATAATGCTAATACTTATGGAATCAACTTAGGTTATTACTTTAACGCTACCTCGGCTGTTTATGCTAGCTACTCCAGTAGTGACGGTGATTATGATGCTGGATTTGGATCAAAAGGAAATTCTGACAATGATGCGTTCGGCATAGGAATACGCAGTTTTATTCCTTTGCAATCGATAGCAGGTATTGATTTGCAAGCAAACATCTACTACAGCCAGTCTGATAATACGCTAACTAACGGCCCTAACGGTCAATATAACAATAGCAATAACAGTACAATTGTAAACTTAACTGCTGATTGGTACATGACTCGCGCTTGGTCTATCGGCGCAAACTACAGTATTCAAGACGATAAGGACCCTTACAGTATTAATACTGCTTATCACTGGCGTATTACAGACTTAATATCCGCTCGAGCTGGTATTGCCAAGTCATTTGAACCCGATTGGGATGGCGTTGATATTTCACTTAGTCTCAACGGCCGCTTTTAAATAAAAAATGCCCGCAGCTTGTGGTTAGCAAGACTGCGGGCAAAGGGTTTACAGAATATACTCAGCAGCACTGATTTCACAAACAGCCCTGTTTACTCTTGAAGCATCGTCATCACAATCGATCATATGATGGGTCTAATCCCGCTTTATCGCTCCTGAACTCAATACTACTAATGCTCGCCAACTAACTGCTCTTGGTGCCAGTGGTCGAATCGACTCAGCGCCATCATCAACAACAAACCAATAGAAAACACGCCCATGACGAGTGCCACTGCGTAAGGTGCAGTTAAATTCGTTTGCTGTATAAGTCCAGCTAAAACGGATGCACCACTCATCTGAATAAAACCTAGCATAGCCGCGGCAGTCCCCGCTCGCTCACCAAAAGCTGACAGCGCCATACTAGTCGCAGGACCAAGTAAGAAGGCAAATCCCACACATAACAACATCATAGGTAACATGAAGTTAAAAGCTGCTGCCATCCCTGTATTTGGACCAAACTGTTGGCCCGCCACTGTCGCCACTGAAGACAGAACGAGTAAGAATAGAGCCAAAATAACCGTTGGACGATTACCCAGTTTGCGAATGACGATCGGTGCCGCAAAACAGGCCACGATATTGAACACAGCATTGAGTCCGAATAAGCCACTAAACGCCAACTCTGAAACCCCTAAATGCCCAATCAACCACACAGGCGCATAAGACACATAACTCAAAATAGCCGCCATAGCCGACATACAAGCAAAGGCATAAAACAAAAAGTGGGTGTTACCGAGTACAGGTTTGAATCTGCCCCAACGGTAAAGTGGGCCAGTAGTAACAGTGTTGGCTGGACGAGTCTCAGGTAAGCGATAACCAACAACGAGCATCATCAACATGGCATATAACGTCATGAAAACGAAGGTTGAACGCCAGCCGAATTGCATCGCTAGCAAGCCACCTAAGGTTGGTGCTAAAGCTGGGATCACGCAAATCGCTCCATTTAAGTAACTGTAAATTTTAGCGCCTTCTTTTTGTGAGTAGCAGTCGCGCACCGCACTAAACACCACGATAGAAGTTGAACAGGCGGCTAAACCTTGCAGCACACGAGCAATCTGTAACCAATGAAACTCGATGGCCGCGGCAGCGAGAAGACTACTTGCGCCGTAGAGTAAGACCCCGAAAATGGCCACAGGACGGCGGCCATAACGGTCGGCTAATGGCCCAATCAACACTTGGCCTAAGCCCATGGCGAATAAAAACAATACGAGCGTGGATTGCACATCACTGGCAGATACGGCGAATTCTGTCGCCATAGTTGGCATTGAAGGTAAATAAATATCGATGGCTAATGGGCTGAGCAGCACCATAGACATCAGGATAGGTAACAGATTGCGCCGCATAAATAATCTCAGTTGATCAGGGAAAGGTATTTCAGTGGGCGCTATTTTAATTAACTCAAGGTATGAACAGAAATGGTATAATTTCCAAAGTAAATTTCCTCTGAGGAATATCTGTGAATATCGACAACTTAGCCAGAATCGATTTGAACTTGCTGGTCATACTCAAAGTGCTGCTAGAGGAGCAGAGTGTCACTCGCGCCGCCAGCCGATTACATATAAGCCAGTCAGCCCTCAGTAAGAGCTTAAATCGACTCAGAGAAACCTTAGATGATCCCCTATTTCAGCGCACGGCGCATGGCTTAAAACCCACCGCGCACGCCCTCATTCTTGGGCAAAAACTGCCGAATATATTGCAAGACTTGTATCAACTCACTCAGCCTCCGACCTTTAATCCTGCCAGTAGCAATCGACAATTTTCTTTTGCCATGGTGGAAAGCGCCTATGAAACCTTAATCCCATATTTTATCGGCCCTATGCTGACCACGGCACCCAACGTCAAACTTGACTCCTATGTCTGGACCGAAAAATCGATGCAGGATTTGCAGCAAGGGCAAATCGACTTTGGCATTTCAGGGCGGGATTTGCATCCACTGTCAGATTTTCAAGTAGATCGCCTGCCCGAAGGGATTGCCTATCAAACATTATTTACCGATCAACAAGTCTGCTTAGTGCGAGAGGATCACCCGCTGATGGCGGCGCTCACCTCAGAACAATGGAATTTACCCCTTTACCTCGATATGGCCCATGTGCAGGTTCGTTGTGAAGGTAGTGATTGGTGGGCACTGGATTACTTTCTTGCCGATCTTGGGCATAGACGCCGGATCAGCACGACTGTACCCGACTTTTATGGTGCCGCCAGCGTTTGCGCCCACAGCAATTTAATCTTCACTCTGCCTTCGAGCTTTGCCCGTCACGCCTGCCAACTTTATCCGCTCAAACAACTGCCACTGCCTTTCGAATTTATGCCAATGGCCTATGTGCTGTTATGGCATCAAAGAAATGATGAAGATCAAGGGCATAAATGGATTAGAGAAACCATTTGTCAAAGTGTGGCTAAGTTATTCAATCCCACAGAAATGCTTTAACACAACAAAACGTAAAAAGCCCGACAAAGCAAAGGCTTTATCGGGCTAATATCGAGGCACGCTATTAAGAATAGCGATTACAAAATAAATGTCGCGACTTGTGCATTCAAGTCATTAGCGCGAGCTTTTAACCCTCTCGCCTGTGCCAAATCTGCCATGGCCGATGCGGTAATCTCATCAGTCACATCTTTAATCGCAACCGTATTCTGGGTTATTTCACCCGTCACTTGAGTCTGTTCTTCCGCTGCGGTAGCAATTTGGCCTGCCATATCTGAAATCACGTTGACCGCTTGCGTAATTTCTTCAAGGGCTTTCGCCGCCGCATTGGCATCTTCTACGCTATGACCCGCTAATGCTTGGCTGCTTTCCATCAAGCTGACTGCTCGAGCGGTAGTGCGTTGTAGCGTTTCAATCGTGGTATGTACTTCCTGAGTCGAATCCTGTGTACGACGTGACAGTACTCGAACTTCATCGGCAACGACCGCAAAGCCACGACCCTGCTCACCGGCACGCGCCGCTTCAATGGCTGCGTTAAGCGCCAACAGGTTAGTTTGCTCGGCAATCCCTTGAATTGTCGCCAGAATACTCGAGATAGACTTAGCATGACGACTTAAATCGCCAATGACATCCGTTGCTTGAGTCACTTCATCGGCAAGGGAATTAATCGAGTTACGAGTTTTATTCACTAACTCTTTGCCCTGTAAACTGCTCGCTGCAGACTGTTGAGCCGCTGTTGCTGTGTTTTCAGCATTGGCTGCGATCTCATTAGTCGCACTCGCCATTTCAGTTACCGCAGTCGCGACCATAGCGACTTCTTGCTGCTGACGTTGTAACTCTGCAACTGAAGTTTGCGTGGTGGCAAGACTACGTTCAGCATCGGCATCTAACTCATTCGCTAATTGGCGAATATGGCTGATAAGCTGATGTTGACTGCCCACAAAGCGGTTAAAGCTATCGGCAAGCACGCCCACTTCATCTTGAGTGTCGACAGAAATACGTTGAGTTAAATCACCATTACCATCGGCAATACGCGCCAGCGCCTGCGATACTCGACTCAGAGGACCCAGCAGGACACTTACTAGCCAAGAAATGGCTAATACACTTAAGATCAACACGAGTGCAGAAAGCCCAAACTGAGTGAGTAACAAACTCGACAGTGGTGACTCTAGCGTTTCCTTATCAAGCACTAACACTAATTCCCAATCTGTATTAGGGATATCAACGCTCCAGACTAATTTGTCACGTCCTTCATTTTCAAAATACATAGGCAACAGAGTGCCCGCTGCACGGCTCTGTTCTGGTAAGTTGCGATTAAGCTCGTTGTCGATTTCACCTATAGGTTTCATCGTCTTAGCTTGATCTTTATAAGCGATCACTGTGCCGTCTTTGTGCATCATGATGGCATAGCCGTTTGCCGGTAATTTCATGCGGTTGACCTCTTCGATAAGATTACTAATCGATAGATCTCCAGCAATAACTCCGCCTGCAACAGGCTCGGCCAAAGTCACCACTAGAATATTAAAAGCAGTATCAAGATAAGGTCGAGTAAATACACTTCCACCAGTTCGCATAGTCTCTTGGTACCAAGGTCGTGTACGAGGATCATAATTTGTATAGTCAGTTGCAGGCTCTGAATCTCTCATATTGCCGTTAGACTCACCAAAATATGTCGATTCAAACCCTCCCGATTGCTTAGCCTGTTTCATTGCTTGCACAATGTCATTATTGCGCTGCCCAGCAAGACCTTTAACAATTTTCTGACGACTTGCAAGCCACTCACTAATTAGTAACGCTTGCTGGTCTCCAAGACGTTGAGCCTGTTCTAAATTCACGTCTAATAGTACTTTCTTCTGACTTGTATAACTTTGCCAAGATAACAGTAAAATTACCGATGAGAGAGCGAGAATTACGGAAAAAAGGATTTTTTGTCTTAATGAATATGATTTCATAATATATTTCACGAATAAAAACTGGATAATTATGCTGACCAAAAATAATAACTATTCCTAGTAGCGCTTAGTTTACTTAGATACGTAAAAATAACGGAGAATACACTTATTTTGACCGCAAGAATAAACAAACTCACAACAAATCCAAGATAGATCAACGTATGTATCTGAGCACCGATCTCTTATTTAATAGGACGCCTAATTTATGCATATTTAAATATGCACTATAAATCTCATGTAATTTAAAATTACTCTTATCTTAATGCTAATAGTTACGAATTAAATTCAACTTAAATAGAAATGAGTTATAAAAGCATTTAGATGAAAAAGTAATAAAAGTGCCATTTTTATTTCATGGCACTTTTATATCAAGATCAAATCATTCGCTATTTTAAACTTAGGCTACAGAATAAATGTCGCGACTTGTGCATTCAGGTCATTAGCGCGAGCTTTTAAGCCCCTCGCCTGTGCCAAATCTGCCATGGCCGATGCGGTAATCTCATCAGTCACATCTTTAATCGCAACCGTATTCTGGGTTATTTCACCCGTCACTTGAGTCTGTTCTTCCGCTGCGGTAGCAATTTGGCCTGCCATATCTGAAATCACGTTGACCGCTTGCGTAATCTCTTCAAGGGCTTTCGCCGCCGCATTGGCATCTTCTACGCTATGACCCGCTAATGCTTGGCTGCTTTCCATCAAGCTGACTGCTCTGGCAGTAGTCCGTTGTAGCGTTTCAATCGTGGTATGTACTTCCTGAGTCGAATCCTGTGTACGACGTGACAGTACTCGAACTTCATCGGCAACGACCGCAAAACCACGGCCTTGCTCGCCAGCACGAGCCGCTTCAATGGCTGCGTTAAGCGCCAACAGGTTAGTTTGCTCTGCAATCCCTTGAATTGTCGCCAGAATACTCGAGATAGACTTAGCGTGACGACTTAAATCGCCAATAACATCCGTTGCTTGAGTCACTTCATCGGCGAGTGAATTAATCGAGTTACGAGTTTTATTCACTAACTCTTTGCCCTGTAAACTGCTCGCTGCAGACTGTTGAGCTGCCGTTGCCGTGTTCTCAGCATTGGCTGCGATCTCATTAGTCGCACTCGCCATTTCAGTTACCGCAGTCGCGACCATAGCGACTTCTTGCTGCTGACGTTGTAACTCGGCAACTGAAGTTTGCGTGGTGGCAAGACTACGTTCAGCATCGGCATCTAACTCATTCGCTAATTGGCGAATATGGCTGATCAGCTGATGTTGACTGCCCACAAAGCGGTTAAAGCTGTCGGCAAGCACGCCCACTTCATCTTGAGTGTCGACAGAAATACGCTGAGTTAAATCACCGTTACCATCGGCGATACGCGCCAGTGCCTGCGATACTCGGCTCAATGGGCCCAGTAACATGCCAACTAACCAAGAAATAGCTAACACACTCAAGAGCAATACAAGTGCCGATAGCCCCAGTTGGGTGAGTAACAGGCTCGAGAGTGGCGCTTCTAGCGTTTCCTTATCAAGCACTAACACTAATTCCCAATCTGTATTAGGGATATCAACGCTCCAGACTAATTTGTCACGTCCTTCATTTTCAAAATACATAGGCAACAGAGTACCCGCTGCACGGCTCTGTTCTGGTAAGTTGCGATTAAGCTCATTGTCGATTTCACCTATAGGTTTCATCGTCTTAGCTTGATCTTTATAAGCGATCACAGTGCCGTCTTTGTGCATCATGATGGCATAACCGTTTGCCGGTAACTTCATCCGATTAACACCGTCAACTAGGCTTGCGATAGATAAGTCACCACCCACAACACCTTGTGCGGTAGGCTGCGCCATAGTCACAACCAGAATGTTATAGGCAACATCCACGTAAGGTTTTGTCAAAATAAGACCGCGCTCACTGATGGCTTGTTGATACCAAGGGCGGCTGCGAGGATCATAGCCCGTACGATCAATACTCGGATCAGAATCCAACATTTGCCCAGCTTGAGAGCCAAAATAGGTCAGCTGAAAACGGCCCGATGCCTGTGCTTGTTGAAGTGTATTGAGGCTGTCACCTTCAACTTTATTCGCCAGGGCTCCCATAATATCTTGGCGGCCAGCCAACCATTCTTGTATCCGCTCAGCCTGCTGTTCACCTAAGCGCTGCACTTGTTCTAGGCTGTTTTGTAACAGTTGGGATTTTTGGCTGGAATAACTTTGCCATGACAACAAACCAATCACGAGTGAAAGGGCTGCCACGACAGAGAACAGAATTTTTTGCTTGAGCGAATATGAGTTCATGTTGGCGTCTAATTAATTAACAAAGCAGTGAAACAAGAGGGTGTTTGAGCGGGTCGAACGAATATTTACAACCAATATAATAAGGCGGCTAACTGAGTTAAAACTGCAGTTAAATTTGAGCTGAATTTTCTCATATTATGTACAGTTAGCAAAGAAATTGCTCAGATTTACATCAAAAAGATTTTAGCAAACACATATAATTAACCAACCGTTATTCGAGCAACAACATATAGATAGACATGCGATCACATATCAAAGTAATGCGCAACACCAAAATGGCCTCCCGAGTAAAATAAAGTAAATTAATCAAGATTAACGTGACCTATACGCACTCGCTATTGCACACTAAATGTCCACTGCCTATCGAGGAGTTCTTATGATTTTTCAACAGTTCCAACAGAGCCCACTGCAGACCCGAATTTCTGGCCCACGGGCTTGGTTAGCGATGGCAATTAGCATTAGCCTAATTTGTTTATCACTATTTTTATTGCCCTTCGTGCTCTTATTTGGCGCCATTGCGCTCGGTTGTTTAGTCCTATTTAGCCGTTTTTATATGGCACGTCAGTTGGCTAAGTTTAATCAGGCTCAGGCAAACGCAACGCAGCATGCCCACGCGACAGAGGAGCCGCAGAGTCAGGTTTATGGATCTGACACTATTGTTAGGGAATCTAATGCGGCACGCCATCAAGGGCGCACTTTTGAGCATAAAGAGGATGAACACTAGTTCAATCGAAGCAAAACTGCGCTCAAGCGAGTAAGGTCTGCGCGCGTTTAAGGCTATGAATTTCGGCGGGATCTTGGGTTACCTCAAGCACATTTTCAATCTGTAATACCAGTGAACGCCACAGAGGCTCGATAATATCCGCCTCTTTTTTATTGGCATTTTGCCGTGCCAGCTTAAGCAAAGCAGCAGATCCAACGACATCAATTCGTCCTAAGATACCGTCGGCCAGTGCCATACTCAGCTCAATCATCGCAGGCACACTGTGGCTATATTTGATCACTTGGCGCAAATAATCCTCAGCTTGAGTCAAATCACTGCCAAAGGCATTGTCATCATTGAGCATATGCTGCGCCCGCGTGAGCATAGCATCGAGTTGTCCTTGCTCGGCAGCTTCGGCCATCCAATGCTCACTGGCAATCATATCTCGAGTACAACCATCTCCATTGGCAAGCATTAATGCTAAATGATACTGAGCATGGGGATAACCTGCTTGCGCGGCTTTGCTTATAAAATGATAGGCTTGAGTTAAGTTCTTTTGCTGGTAATGCAATACACCTAGATTCGCCATCGCTTCGGTTTGCTCGCCATCTGCCGCACCTTGTAAATATTGCTGTGCTAACTTGCTGTCGGGTTGAAACGACTCACTGCCTACAAGATAAAAATATCCCAATAACGCCATCGCATTGACCACACCTGCTGCCGCTGCAGTGGCAATGATCTGTTCACCTTTAGCCACTTCTGGCGCGCCTTGATAACCGTGGATCAGTGCTACGCCATGCTCATGTAAGGCTTCCATGTGCTTAGGTGCCGCAAGGGAAAACCAATAGGCCGCCCGGGCAAAACTGTCAGCAGCGCTAATGTGAGAAATGACATTTAGAGGTGAAACTGTGGATAAATCTTGGCTTGATATAGCTTCGGCTTCAGCCACAAGTTCTTGCTCTTTGAGCAGTTCTTGTTCTTTCAGTATCAAAGCCTTGGTCTTAAACGATATCCCCACCAAATACTGCGCTTGCGGGTCATCTTCCATCACAGCGCGGTAGCACAAGTCCCTCACCGTCATTGCGTCAGTCGCTTCATAACAGTAGGCAGGGGCAACTCGACCTTTAACCTTAGGATACAAGTGCTCGACTAAAGTCAGAACATCTTTAATGGATTTTTGCGCTAGCGCGAGTAATTGTTCTTGGGTGAGATGGTATTTCTCAGGATGAGCACCGCGGTTACCGTCGGCACGCAATCGATGCAGGGCACGAGTGGTCTTCACATCAATCACGCGCCGCTGATTTAGCTGTTCGATCCTATCGTATAAATTCGGACTCGAAAACGCGATTTGCTTATCTTGCCCCAGTAACTCTGTAAGTTTATGGGTAAAACTGCGAATGTGCAGTAGCGACTGTGTCGGTACATCCTGCACATAGCTTTTCGCCTTGAGGTAATCATCACTCAAGGAGACCGAAAAATCGTGGATAAACTCACTATCCTTAATGACTGTTTTCGTCCCCATGAGTGATTCCCTACAGGCTGAATTGATGTTGCACTATTCGACGCTTGGTTTTTTCGACACCATATATAAGCGGAACAAAGCGACGTTAACGAATAATCCAATAAAAGACATAAAAGTATCCGCTAACATTTGCACAGGTAATCCGCCCATGGATGCTAACCCAGAAAGCTGGCTACCTATGACGGAGAGTGGTAAATATAACATCAATAATGCAATGGTTTTCAGTACGATAGGGCCACTAAAACTAAAACTACCCTTAATCGCTTCTAGCGGTGTTAAGCGCTCAACCACAACCATAAAGTTAACATAGGCTAAACGCGCAAAGAGATAGAAGCTAATTACCAATCCTACCAGCCACACAGGACCGAAGGCGGCAAACAGCATCACTGGTGCTAAAATCGCTAGACCAGAAAACACCCCAGCCAATAATAATGGTGGAACAAACGGTAAACTCGCCTTCAACACCACTCCCGCTGAAGGACTATGCCCTTGTGAGCGCAGTTCTAAAAACAGAGTCAAAGCGGCAATTAATACCGAAAAAGTAAGTAGTAACAGCATCATGGCGATCATATGCGGAGCGCCAAACTGTGGGTTTTCTAGATCAACTTTACTCATCTCTATACCAAGCCATAACTGGATCCCCACTTGGATCAAGAGTAATGGGATCGTCAGCATAGCGAGTTGCGCCAGATGATTACGGAAGAAGTTATAGGCTTCTGACAAAATTGCGGATAGTGACATGCGACTTTCCAAATAATTGAAATGAATTAACACTTAGAATTGCCGCTAAGGATACCGAAAATCCCTTGGCAATGCACAGTAGAAATCACCAGTGTGAACCGTAAATCACAGAAAACTACTGCAACAAAAGTGACAAACCCGCTAAACTGTCCAGCGAACTCGTGCGCAAACCATCAAAGGACGCTTCCATATGAAACACACTCTGACCTTCTCTATCCTCCTCAGCACTTGTATTTTAGCGGCGCCCGCCAGTGCAGGCTGGTTAGATAACTTGGCAGGAACTCAAGCCAAAACTGAAAAAGCGACCACTACAACAGCGGCAACTCAGTCGAATGATTTAGTTGGCAGCGTCATGTCACAATTGGGTTTAAACCAAACTCAAGCCGAAGGTGGCTTAGGCAGTTTATTAGGCTTAGCGCAATCAAGCCTAGGAACAACCGACTACTCAAAACTGGCTGCCAGCATTCCTAATGCCGATAGTTTGCTCGCCGCCGCGCCTAAATTGGACTCAAAATCGGGTGTTTCTGGCTTATTATCCAAAGCGGGTGATTTAGGTTCATCACTGCAAGGCAGTGCTATGGTATTAGACGCCTTTGAAAAATTGGGTATTTCTAAAGATCTAGCAATGCCAATGATCAACATAGCTAAGTCTTACTTAGATACCAATGGCACTGAAGGCACCTCAGACTTACTGGTGAAAGGTCTGAACTCGCTACTGTAATTCAGTCTTACCTCACCCTAAGCAATACAAGGTTTAGGGTGAACTTTCACTTCCCAATCGACTCTACTTTATATTCCCTCCAGCATGAGAACCGCCAAATATGATTGCGAAATTAAGACGATTTTTTGAAGCTCATACTCAAGCAGTCTCCCCTGAAGACAAGGCACATCAACTTAAACTGGCCGCAGCGAGTATGTTACTTGAAGTCGTGTTTGCCGATGAGACCTTAACGGCAGAGGAAGAAGCCTTATTACCTAAGCTGCTAACCGATACCTTATCAATGTCAGAAGTAGACGCTAAGATGCTGATTGATGAGGCTAAAAGCGTACAAGGCAGCGCGACCTCACTCTTTGAATTCACCTCAGCCATTAACGCTGAATTTAGCCTAGCGCAAAAGCAGCAATTGTTGCTCGCAATGTGGCAACTGGCCTACGCCGATGGCCAGCTATCCCAATATGAAGACCAGATCATTCGACGTACCGCCGATTTGTTGCACCTCAAACACAGCGAGTTGATCCAAATGCGTAATCTTGCCATAGCTGCAACCCAACAAACTGGCTAGCCACATCCGCTATTCAGTCAAAGTGCAAATCAACAAAAGCCCATAAAAAAGCGTGAATGCGAAACGTCCGTTCCCCATTCACGCGATTGCTTTCTTAAGACTAAATTGATATCGCTCTTTGGCTAAAAATATTTTTACTGCCGCCCTACTCACCAAAAAACTAAGCTAAACAAGATCCTAAGCTAACGCTTTACCGATTTCATATCCCGAACCGTGTAATTCAGTCAACTTAGTCCTTAGCCCGCCCATCTCCATCTTCAATCCTTTCTTAGTCGCTAATTGAGATAACCAACTGGTTTTCTCCTCATCCTCAATCGTATCCCACTCATCTAGAACTTTGTAAGATAAGCATAATAACGCAGCAAGTTTTGAAAATGGGTTTGAATCCTTAGGGTGGTCTTGATACAAAATGCCTTGCACTAACGCTGGTGTAAACTTCCAATTTTTCGCTAGTAATGCGCCAATATCCGGGGAATCATATCCGAGTAACTCGCGCTCAAACTGATGCTTATCTTTACCCTGCGCCACAGCTTCGGCAATTTTCGCCGCATCTTCAGGCGATACTGCCGCAATCAATAGATCGCCAATTCGATGTAAGATACCGCACGTAAAAGCTTCTTCTGGTACAGCACCACAACGCTTTGCCATTTCTTGACTATAAAGCGCAATCTCAAAGGTTTGTCCCCAAAACTGAGCTAAATCTATTCCTTCACACTTAGGGACTGCACCAATCACCGCCGATGCGAGCACTAAGGTTCGTAGGGTTTGCATTCCAAGACGCACAACAGCTTCATCGATAGTGCCAACCTCTCGACTGCGTCCATAGTGGGCACAATTAGCAAGGCGTAACACCCTAGCGCTGATTAAGGGATCGTGTGAAACTTTAGTGGCAATGCTTTTTACTGTCGCATTGTCATCATTGACCGCATCTAACAATTCACTGATCGCCTTAGGTAACCTAGGTAACTCATCGACACGATTGAGCAACGCAGCTGAATCCATATTTATTCTCCTTCCGAATGAATGATCAAAATATAGAACACAAGTTATCGCCTCGCT
This sequence comes from Shewanella sp. SM73, assembly GCF_025653795.1. Lineage (NCBI taxonomy): Bacteria > Pseudomonadati > Pseudomonadota > Gammaproteobacteria > Alteromonadales > Shewanellaceae > Shewanella > Shewanella sp. SM73. The sequence goes on along the minus strand of NZ_JAKKRY010000010.1, from coordinate 116,671 downwards.
CACCGAGATACATTAAATATCAGTAATGTGCAGTCCTTAGGCAACAAAGCTTGGCGGCCATCAGACTTAAGGTTTACTTCTTTATTTCATTCGATTTAATCGCACTCAATCATATCCAGTTTCGAAATCCACTAAACCACACAAAAAAGCCCCAAACTCTTATGACAATAAAAAGTTCGGGGCTTTTTTAATTAACCCATCATGTTGATTTAGCCCCAGAGGGGGCGAATATTACTCAGGTAACGCCAAGCTTTGTTTGCGACTAATATGGGTCTTTTGCCACCACAAAAATGGTGCGACCACTAAGATCAACACAAGCACGTAGGACATACTTGCACCTAGGGCAAAACCTAATACTAAGCAAAACGCACAACCCAGCGCCACCAGCGGCCAATTGTGCCGTGGTAATAACTTAGCGGCAGCGAGCATAGCCATCAAATAGATCACTACAAATACGCCGTTGCTCCATGCGATAAGGTGCTCTAGCTCTTGCCCGGTAAGGTAAGTCAGTACAATCACGCTTGCCATCACAGATAACAGCGCAGCAAGTGCTCGAATGGGCACTCCGTGGGCATTCTTAACGGCAAAGAAGCGCGGTAAAATGCCTTCACAACTAAAACTCCAGACCAGACGTGCCGCACTGGCCGCATACACGTTAACGGTAGCCAATCCACTTGCGATACCTAACACACCAATCACTTGTGCGCCGTAACCACCGAGCAGTTGGTCAAACACGCCGATCATGGCGACACTTTTATCTGTCGGCACTAATAGCAGTAAAAGTGTACAAGCCACATAAATCACACCCACCAGCACTGTGCCCATCATCATAGCGGGGATCATATCCTGCTGCGGACGACGAAAATCATCGGCAAGATGGGTCATAGCTTCTATACCCAAGAAACTCCAAAAAGCGATGCCAGCGGCAATCATCACGGTCGGCATTTCAGGCATACCATGGCTAGCAAGTGTCGTGAGATGACCTTGCTGAAAACTACTCGCACCAAACAAGACCACAACAACGGCGACGATGCAAAGTGTCAGGCCAAATTGCAGCTTAGCCGACACTTGGATGCCTCTTAAATTAATCAGAAACAAGCCAAAAATCACGAGTATTTCAACACCAACCTTGGACCAACCCGATATCGGGATTAAGGCATTCACAAACTGAAAGGTCATCAAAATCGCGGCCGGTGCCCCCATGGGCACAACCAGTAAAAAGATCAGTCCAATTGTTCGACCAGCAGTGCGACCAAAGGCTTTTTCGACAAAGTAAGCGGGGCCTGCGGCATGGGGAAATACACTCGCTAAACGACCAAAGACAAGTGCCACTGGAATAATGGCCAAGGTTAACAAGATCCATGCGACTAAGGCGCCAGAATGCGCTTTTTCAATAGTCATCTGAGGCAAAATAAATACCCCTGTACCGAGCAAAGTGGTCGCCATTAAACCCGCACCTTGCCAACGACCTATAGTTCCGCTATTTGAATTCATCTGTTAATATTCTGTGGTTTTTGAGCTGTCAGTATAATGAGATTTCGCCCTACAATCTGCCGTTAATTTCAGTGTTCTCCACGTCCAATACCGGTAAAATCGCGGCAAATAGCGTTATTTCCATCAAAATGACGGCCAGCTTAAATTTTGGTAAAATTTTAAGCAAAAATACTCAGCAAATTCTGCGGTTATTCAAACCAATGGCAAAATAACACACAGATTCAATATAGCCATTTTCACTGGAGTCACCCTTGGATAAATTCGATACTGCCATCATTCATAGTTTGCGTCAGGATGCGCGCCAGAGCGTGTCGAATATCGCCGAACAGGTCAATCTATCCCGTAGTGCGGTTGCCGAGCGCATAAAAAAGCTCGAACAAACTGGAGTGATCCGTGGCTATCAAGTGCTCTTGAGTGAGTCGCAAAAAGAAGGAGTATCGGCTTATTTCGAAATCCAGCATCAATGTCCACGTTGCGCCGACGTGGTACACGTATTCCAAGCGATTCCCGAAGTGATTACCTGCCGTGGTATTTCTGGTGATATGGATTTACTCGTGTACGTGCATGCGCCCTCGATGCGCCGCCTGCATGAGATCCGTGAGTATATCGACACTCACACTGACATCATCAAGATCAAAACCCATGTGGTAATGAGTGAATGGATTAATAACCTCGGCGAGTAAATCGTGCCTCCCTAAAACAAGAAACGCCACCCTTAGGAATAAGGTGGCGAGGCCCGTTTGGAGGCAGGGCAAAATATTGAAGTGTAAAATATGGCATCCTTGCCCAGCGACCTCCCTGTTACACAACCAACCGCGGCTAGACTTAACCCTTGAGAGCTCAGCCAGCGCCGCAAGGGCCTCATCTACAATGTTTTCCTTTGACATTGTTTCCGCGATCCGTCGATTCCATTGATTATTATGATTTTTTCGTCATTAATTAACGGTACGCCTTAAGCGATCGTCATTTGTCCTGTATAGAGTATGAAGTTACGTAGCAGTAATACCCCGATCAAGCTCAAGCAAGCCGTCCCCGCCACATAGGCCCATTTCCGTTTAGATGTCGCCGTCATAAACAGATTCATCGCCAATGGTCCAGACAAACCGAGTCCAATAATACCAAGCCAGAAAATCCATCCCCAGAAGCCATACCCTAAGGCATTAAAGGCGGCTATTTTACTCTGTCCACCTGTTAGCACTAAGCCCATAAAGAAGGTAAAAATCAGCACGATTTCGACTAAAATCAGTGGGATTTCAACCTTGTGGATAAAGTGCACCTCTTTGTCATTAGGTTTGCCATTCATCAACACGCCACCGAGTAAAGATGATGCCGCACCGGAAGACAAACCAGATGCCAAAAACAGCAGAGGTAACACAGGGTTTTTAAGCATGGGATAGCCTGGCAAGGCCGAGAGCAGGAAGCCTGTATACGCGCCCAATGCCAAGGATAGAATCACGAGCAATCCTGTAATTGTCGCTTCAAATCGAGCCAATAATGCGGTCAACTTAAGCACAATAGGAAAGCGTGTTTCACACCAAGCATCAACAGGTTTACGGAAGGTCAAACCAATCCACATAAACATAAATACTTGGTAAATCAGCAGAATAAGCACGCCCATCGACATGACAGATTTAGGGTTGTAGAACACCAAAATCTTCCAAAAATCGAGAGGTTTAGTTAAGTCTGCGACCAATATCCCTAACCCGGCCATCACAGCTACAGGCGCGACAATACAAGCGGCTCGCACAAAACCAGACTGATAGGCGTTTTGCTTCAAAACAAAATGTTTCAACAGTACGGCGAAGAACATAGCTCCCGCAGATACACCCGCTAAAAACAGGTAAATTGCAATCGGCCAATGCCACACTAAGGTATCAAAATGTAGGGCACTCATAGTATCACCTCCCCTGATTTTGCAACGATACGGAACAATTTAGGTCTCGTTCCAAGATCAACCTTAGTGCGCTGGGTTGGATTAGACCGCAGAACTTGAACAACCTCAGAAATCGGATCCTTTAAATTACCGAACACGAGTGCCTTTGTTGGGCAAGCAGCAACACAGGCAGGTTGTTTACCTTGAGCTAGGTTAGTTTCTCGGCAGAAATCACACTTATCCGCCGCATGGGTGACAGGATTAATAAAACGGACTTGATAAGGACAAGCTGCAATACAGTATTGGCAACCTACGCATTTCCATGCATCGACAGAAACGATACCCGTTTCTTTATCAATAAATGCAGCTCCAGTTGGACATACATTTACACAGGGCGCGTCTTCACAATGCTGACAAGACTTGCGACTAAAGTGATAAAACTGATTAGGGTATTCGCCAAAGGGACCCGCTTGCTTAATTTGAAGCCTAGAAACACCTTCGGGTACATTATTCACTTCACGACAAGCAACCTCACACGCTTGGCAACCTATACACTTAGTTTCATCATGAATAAGTGCATATTTGACATCAGGTTCTGCTTTAACACTATCCGATGCATTCACTGTGGCGAGTAATGATGCACCTGTAGCGCCGGCAAATAAGGCACAGGTGCCTTTTAGAAATCTTCTTTTTGAATTTTCCATAACCTTACTCCTGCTTGCCAGTGTGGCAACTGCTACATAGCTCACTGCGAACCTTCGGCGTCATATCCGCCATTGGATCCGTTGGGCTATGTAATTTATGGCAGGCGGCACAAGGCACTTTTTGAGCATGTACGTTATGCGTCCAATCTGCTCCACTGAGTTTTTTCTTGGTATGACACTTCTGACACACTCTCAGCTGAACCGTCAGATCCGACGATTCTTCCATACCAAAGACCACCATATCATTCGGTTTCTTAGGGTGGTCGCCCTTTTCTCCATGACAGGAAGAACAGCTCATTTTCATCGCATCTTGACCATGATGCCCTAACATTTGACCATTACGCTTGTGACACTTCATACAAGCATCACTGTTAATTTGATTGGCTGGCTCAGCACTCATTGCAGAAAAGCTTAAAAGCAACGCAGCAGCACCTAAGCGTAACGACCACAGCCATTGTCTTTTGGACATAGGAAGTCCTCACATTTATCCGTAGGAAGGTAAAGAAGGGGTCGAGTTCGGATAATTCCGAACCCGACGGTCAAGATCACACAGCCAAGGCTTGCTTAAGACTCTGAGTATCCCACTGTTTATGCTGGTTCATTTCAATGAAACTGATATTGAACTTGCTAAACAGTTTTTTCAGTGGTGAGTTAGTTTCTTTGCCAAAATCACTGATAACCATTTTCACTTCAGATGAATCATGGTCGATCAATACATAATCGAGTCGGCATTCATGATTTAATTCCGTATCATGTTTGTCCATCTCAAATACAGTGTCTAATGGCACGTTACAACAAACATCGTATTTACCTTCAACAACTGTTTTTAATGATTTAAAAAAATTGAAGCTTTGTTTATCAAACAATACTGGTTTAAGTTTCATCTCATGATGTGCGGCTTCATCAGGACCTGCTTTAAAAAACTTAATGCAAGTCATGACAAACATCACAAACACGAATGGTACTGCTACGAATAGTACGAAGTACATAAACGCATAGCTGAGAATGACTGAAGTATTCATACACGCCTCCAAAAACTAATTTATTTTTTGTTATCTCCTTTAAAGCAACTTTAGTATTATTTGAAAACACTTATCTTTTCTTGACACACGTCACACTTGCAAATAACAACTTAAATATAAACAATGATTTACATTGCGCGTCACATTGCAAAATTATGTAAATCTTAAATACAAATATTGATACTTGATAATTCAGTATTTGCATTTTAAATATGCAAATATTAGTTTTTGAAATTTTAAATTTTATGAAAAACCATTTTAAATATTAAAAATAAAACAAAAAACCTTTGATACACATAGATAAAATCTAGATCCAAAACTTGGGATTAGTTTCACATTAAAATTATTAATTAGCACCATAATTAGGCGTTGATTTAAGTATTTGCTCAATATTAAGGAATATAAAAAATGCACATTAGTAACATGGATGGCCTCGATATTCTGAGTTTAAAAATACTTGTTTCATTATATGAGAACAAGTCAGCAACCTATGTATCGAAAGCGCTAGACATTCCAGCTCCTAAAATCAGCCGTAGCCTTAAAAATCTACGGGAAATTTTTGGTGATGAGTTATTTATTCGTCGTAAATATGGCTTATTCCCAAATGAGTTTGCTACTCATTTATATCCAATTGCAAAAGAAGCAATTGAGTGTACTGATAAGTTTCAAAAAGCCAGAATAGCAAACACTCGCCAAGTTAAGACACATGTCGAAATTGCAGCGCCAGGATTAATTGCCTACACCTTCCCTAAGGCCTTGATGCAGGCTATTAAAGAAGAGCAAAAAACCATGCACATTAATATAAACCCTTGGTCTATGCATACGACTCAAGACATTATTAATGGTGATACAACCCTAGGTATTTGTTGCAATAAAAGTGCTGCCGATGTTGCCGCCTTCGGCGATAAACTGCTAACGACTGAATTGCAACGTATGGACAAACTCTACCTGATTGCTAGCAGGCATCATCCTATTTTTAAAAGGGAAATCACCCTAGAAACGATTGCGGAATACCCCTATGTCAATACGGATCTTGGTAATCCCAGCACCAAATTGAGTCCATACCAAGAGTTTTGCATAACGAATGGCATTAAACTCAATACTGAAATTACCATTACCAGTATTTCAAGTTTGTTTGAATATCTAGGCGAAAGTAATGCAGTCTCCCTATTGCCTTATCGGATTGTTTACGAAATGGTGAGCGATATTCCTGAACTGCATACGTGTCAACTATCGCAGTATGAAGCAGAACGTTTATATGCAGATACAGAAACCCCAACGATTTTCTTAGTGCAAAAAAATCAGCCTAATGCAATCAATGAGGACTTGAAATGGTTAAGCGGAGAGATTAAAAAAATCGTCGATCGTATTATCTAGCCAAGCAATAGCTCAACATATCCAAACAACAAACCACCGATACACGAGGTGATAGGCATCCTCTGCCTTAGCTTAGGCTCCACCTCAGCCCCCATGCGATCCACTCGAGAATTGTTAAACCAAGCATACATCTTGGAGCATAAACACGTTACACTAAGCCCATCTTTATCCTAATAGATTCAGCTATGCGGACCGAAAATACAGCCACTCTTAATCTTATTTGGGGCGCCCTTATTCTTGAGGAGTTAGCACGTCTTGGCGTGCAACATGTGTGTATGGCGCCGGGCTCGCGCTCAACACCGTTAACCCTCGCCGCCGCCCAGCAAACTAAACTCCAGCGTCACTTACATTTCGACGAGCGTGGGCTCGGCTTTATGGCCTTAGGTCTAGCAAAAGCTAGCCGTGCACCGGTCGCCATCATTACGACCTCAGGCACAGCAGTCGCCAACTTGTACCCTGCCATTGTGGAGGCGTGGCTGACCCATGTACCTTTAATCGTCTTAAGTGGCGATCGTCCACCAGAATTACTCGGCTGCGGTGCTAATCAAGCCATAGTCCAACCGGGAATTTTTGCGAATTACGCCACTCAAGTGAATTTGCCAACACCGGATACACATATCGCACCGCAGGCGTTGCTTACCACAGTGGATGAAGCAGTGGCGAACCAAACTCGTCCAGTGCACATCAACTGCATGTACCGTGAGCCCTTGTATCCGAGTGAACTCAGTGGCGCGATTCTCGATGCCGAATCACCCTACCTCAAACCATTGCAAACTTGGCTGCAGCTCGCACGCCCGTATACCCATTACGGTAAGAGCAAACAGGTGAGCAGCCCAAGTGATGATGCCATTATGCGGTTCGTCCACGGTAAAGGGGTAATAGTTGTCGGTACTCTCACGCCTGAACAAGATCCACAACAGCTCATTGCCCTATCGCAAAAAATCGGCTGGCCATTACTTACCGATGCCCAGTCGCAACTGCGTCAGCATCCCGCGGCAATAGGTAATATTGATCAACTGCTGCAACATCCAAGGGCGCGTAATCTATTGCAGGAAGCGGATCGTGTACTCGTATTCGGCGGCCGTTTATTATCAAAACGCTTGATAGGTTATCTCGCCGAGCAAAATTGGCACAGCTATTGGCAGGTTTTACCAGAACAAGACCGGCTTGACCCTAGTCACAATGCTAAACACATTTGGCACGCGAATGCACAGCAGTTTGCGGCCTTAAATTGGTATCGCTCATCCTCTGCAAACTGGGCGAATACTCTAATCACCTATAACGATGAATTGCATAACTTATTTGTGCGCAATATCGACCAAGGGGAATTTGGTGAAGCACAAGTTGTGCGTGCCATCGCCAATACTCGACCGCTAGAACAGCAGCTTTTTATCGGCAATAGCCTGCCTGTACGCTTGTACGACATGTATGCCCCTGTCAGTTGTTGTACGGCAACCACTTATACTAATCGTGGCGCATCAGGTATTGACGGACTACTCGCCACCGCCTGCGGTATTGCGGCCCATGAAGGCAAACCCACGAGTTTAATAATCGGTGATTTATCACAACTGCACGATCTTAACTCGCTAGCCATCGCTAAAGGCTTAACCAGCCCGCTGGTGATAGTGATCCTCAATAACGATGGCGGTAACATCTTCAACTTATTGCCTGTTCCCAATGAACAAGTCCGTAGCGATTATTATCGACTCAGCCACGGTTTAGAATTTGGCTATGCCGCAGCCATGTTTAATTTGCCCTATAATCAAGTGGATAATTTAGCCGATTTTCAAGATAGCTATAATGAAGCGCTGGATTTTCAGGGGGCTTCGATCATTGAAGTCAATGTAAGTCAAACACAAGCCAGCGACCAAATCGCCGAGCTCAACTTGTGGGTGAAACAAAGCTAATGCCAACCATGGCCCGTTACGGCAATTCTTCACTACCGACCTTAGTGCTACTGCATGGATTTTTAGGCACTAAGGCCGACTGGTTGCCGTTAATGCCTGCGCTAAGCCAGCACTTTCACTGTATTTGCTTAGATCTGCCGGGCCATGGGGATAACCAAAGGGAGTTGAAGCCAACCGAATTAAATGGATTTAACCAATGTGTTGAAGATGTGTTGGCACACCTGAATGACCTTCACATTGGTCAATTCCATCTCTACGGTTATTCTCTCGGTGGCCGTATTGCTCTGCACCTTGCCAAAGCCTATCCAGAAAGACTACTGAGCCTAAACCTCGAATCCTGCCATCCTGGACTTACAGACCCGCAAGAAAAACTTGCCAGAATCAAAAATGATACTCAGTGGGCCGAGCGTTTACTGCATCTGAATAGCAAAGACTTTTTAAGCTTGTGGTATCAGCAGCCCGTATTTGCCGATATGACGGCTACCAAACGAAAAACCTTAATCGAGCATCGTTCTGCAGCATTAGATCTGCATCCTAAACAGCGGCTTAAAGAGGTATTCATAGCCACCTCACTCGCACACCAAGCATCGATGTGGGATGTACCTTTGCAGCTTACCTGTGAGTGCCATTTCTTTGCGGGCAACCAAGATGCTAAGTTCCATGCCCTCGCCCAAGAGTGGCAATTACACGCGCCCATCCTCATCCATAGTATTCACGGCGCCGGCCACAACATACACCAAGCTGCTCCCGAGGCATTAACCTCAAAAATAGTGAAGTTGCTAGGGTAATGACAGAATTAAAATGTAGGAAATATATGATATTAACTTCGCTTAACCTGTATCAATATCGACTACCGCTCGACGTATTATTGCCCGTCGGCAAGCAACGTATCGATCACAGAGCGGGATTAGTATTACAAGCCTGTGCCAGCGCTAATCTTGGTGGCGAGCATAGACAAGTCGAAGTTGAAATTTCCCCACTCTCTGGCATAGATGTCGATGAACAAGCCTTGATGGGGTTCAGCCGTGAAACACTCACTCAAGTGCAAACGGCTTTGACTGGATTATTACCCCAACTCTACGGTCAGCATATTGATACATTGCTGGAATGCGCCGAGCAAAGTCCTTACCCTTCTTTGGCCTTTGGTTTAAGTCTGTTACATGCCAAGTTAATGGGCAAACTCGATGCCATCCGTCCACAAACGGCCACAGTCCCTTTGATTTATCATCCAACGGATGCCAGCAAAGACTTGCTCGATAGCAAAATTGCCGCCCTTGGCTGGAATGTTCGCTCGGTTAAAGTCAAAGTCGCGCAAACTTCAATCGAAGATGAACTAAGCCTGATTTATGGCATTTTGCGTACCCGCCCCGATCTCAAATTGCGTTTGGACGCGAACCGAGGGTTTACACTTGAGCAAGCAATCGAATTTGCCGCTTGCTTGCCCCTAGAGACCATAGAGTACATTGAAGAACCTTGCCTGAATCATCATGATAATCATGAATTTTATCAAGCAATTGGTATACCCTACGCCCTCGATGAATCGCTCAACGATCCAGAATACCAGTTTGTAATGCAAAATGGCCTGACTGCGCTTGTCATCAAACCTATGCTGCTCGGCAGTATCGAAAAACTAGCTAATTTAATCGATACGGCGCAAAGCTATGGCGTACGTTGCATTATCAGTTCGAGTCTAGAGAGCAGTTTAGGCATTAATGATCTGGCTCATTTAGCCGCGATTCTCACTCCGGATGAAATCCCTGGGCTCGATACCCTCTGCGCCTTTAGCCAAGATTTAGTCGTGTCATCGGGCAAACAATACTGCCTCACACTCGCGCAACTTGAGCCAATTGCACTGCCCGCCATTGATTCAATGCAACAAAATAATGATACAGCTAAAAGTGAGGGAAACGAGTTTGTCTAATGCCAGCCTATCAAAACCGCTTGCACTGTCACCCGTGCACCAAGCTGCGCTTGCGTTTCCACAGCAGACAGCCATCAAGTTGGCGGGGCAAGACATTAGCTACTCAGAGCTTAGCCAGCGCGTTATCGCACTGGCTAAGCAGCTAAGCGCTGCGGGGATCTCAAAGGGTGAACCGCTCGCCTGTATTGCTAGCAATAATCTCGAGATCATTTGTCTCTATTGGGCCTGCATCGATATAGGAGTAATCTTTTTTCCTATCTCGCCACGTTTTCCCCTCGCGCAGATCCAAGACTTAATTGATGAACATCAGATCCGCTATGTTTGGAGTGCTGAGGTTTGTGAACTACAGAATTGTCATCACTTGCGCTTAAATTTTAATAGCATTAGCAGTGACTTGGTCCAACCTGTCGACTTTACTCGTCCAGCTAATGTGATTTTAACTTCAGGCTCTAGTGGCTTTCCCAAAGCGGCGGTGCATTGCTTAGCGAATCATATTGCCAATGCCGAAGGTGCACGCAGCTTAATCCCACTCGAACAAGGTGATGCCTGGCTACTCTCCTTGCCCTTATTCCATATTGGCGGTCTTGCGATATTAAACCGCTGTGCCTTAGTCGGTGCCAGTGTTGTCATACCAGATCAAGCGCTTAGCCTTGGTCAGCAGATTGACCAAGAACAGTTGACTCACATATCTCTCGTTCCCACACAACTGAGCAAGTTACTCGCCGATACGAGCAGCAAGCTTAAAAGTATCAAAGCCTTATTACTTGGTGGCGGCGCAGTCTCAATCGACTTACTCCAACAACTTAAGCAACGCAATATCGCCAGTTACACCAGTTACGGCATGACGGAAATGGGCTCGCAGATCACCACAGGTCACGCTTTAAGCGACGGCAGCAGTGGCAAACTACTCCCCAAACGTGAGCTCAAAATCGAAGACGGTGTAATTTTGGTGCGCGGTGAATGCCTGTTTATGGGCTATCTCACCGCGGATGGAATACAAAAGTGCGTTGAACAAGACGGCTGGTTTTACACCAAAGACATGGGCGAATGGGACGAAAATGGTAATCTTCGCATTCTTGGCCGCGTCGATAATATGTTTATCTGCGGCGGCGAAAACATCCAGCCAGAAGAAATCGAAGCCGCGCTTAAACAGCACCCACAAATAGACGATGCAATCGTTTTCGCCATACCAGATATACAATTTGGCAATCTCCCTGCCGCCATCATTCGCGGCAGTTTAACCCACCACCCAGGGTCGATTGCAAATACGCTCGAACTATTCCTTGCCAACAAAATCGCCCGCTTCAAACGTCCAAGACAATATTATTCATGGCCAGAAAATAATGAACAAATAGGACTGAAAGTGAACCGAAAATCCTTGATCAGTGAGCTAACAAAAACAAGTTAATCCACTAAAACTCAAGGCTAAGCTCCTGTAATTCTTTAAGCTGTAAACTCGCAGGGAAAAAACGTTGGATAAATGTTTGCTCATCAATAGGACGAGAAAAACAAAAGCCCTGTCCAATCGTACAGCCAAGCTGTTGCAACAATACTAATTGGGAATTTGTTTCAATACCTTCTATCACTAACTCCATATTAAGTGCTTGTGATAACGCTATCACACTGGAAATTGCGGCTTGGCACCTAGGTTCAACACTAAGTTCACGCACAAAACAACCATCTAATTTAATTTGTGAGAAAGGCAATTCGCATAAACGTGCCAATGAAGAATGTGCAGCACCAAAATCATCAATCGCCAATTCAAATCCTAGCATTCGCAAGCGGATTAAATTCTCCATATTCACTGCTGGCGCAGCCAACAGGCCAGTCTCAGTAATTTCGAGGGTAATACTTTGAGGATGAATGTTAAATTTCTTTACCATATCGACAATCTGATACACTAATTTAGTCGAATTAAGTTGAGAGATATCGAGATTATAGGCGAGAGAAATTAGGCTTTCATGTTGTTGTAAACGCTGCTGTAAAGCGCAGCCTTGCTCGAATAACTGTAAGAATAAATCGTCAAGTAAGCCATGTGAAATTAACCGGTCAATAAAAGTACTGGGATTTAACAATCCAAAATCAGGATGATGCCAGCGTGCGAGCATTTCTGCCCCTTTCAAGTTAAAGCCTGCAACATCAAATTTGGGCTGATAAAAACCCACGAACTGCCTTTGCTTCAATGCTTGTTCAAAATCCTCAAATACAAAATTTTCGGGGCACCTAGCAGCTATAAAACCCGAAGAAATTTGACTCCTTTGAATGCGACTGTTGGTAAATCTATCTAACATACGCTGCAAATTATCCACTGAAGGGCACTTACTTAAATCACCAAGATATTCAAAATTAAGCATTTTAATCATCTGCGATACAGACCGCCTGAGTTCCTTATCAATACAACTAAATAATGCAACTGAAGCTATATCGTATTTTGCTTTTGCTTTGCGCAAAAACGATAGACCATCAATACCTGCCATCATAAGATCGCATATCACTATGTCCGCACTATGATGCTCATCGAGCCAAACAAGCGCATCTTGTGCTGCCCCAAAAGCAAACACCTCAACGTTGCTAAGAGATGCAAGATTATGCTCAAGTACTGCACGTTGAAAGGGGTGGTCTTCTAAGACAATCACTCTAACCTTACCCATTGAATACCCTTTAAAATTAAAATACTAATAGACAAATGCCTGTTACGCCCTTGCCGCAAAAAAGCTGCAACACCGAGATATAGATAGTCAGCTATAATTTAAATCACTAGAGGATCAAAACTCGAGATACAAATATATACAGATGTTTATGAATTAAAAACAATGAGAATGCCTATGATTAAATTCATCTGCCTTCAAATATTTTACGACTATTATTTAAAAGAAATTGCTGAAAAATATGTAGGAAAAATCTTAATCACATAGTTTTATTTCACTGTAGCGACTTACAAAGGATAAAATCTGTACTCAATAGTTATGGAGTTACATGAATGAAAAGAAAAATATTAATAGTAGATGATCATCCAGTTGTTGTTTTAGCACTAAAAATCATTTTAGAACAAAGTGGCTTTGAAGTGATAGCAGAAACCAATAATGGTGTTGATGCATTAAAACTTATTAAAGAACTCTCACCCGATGCTGTTATTCTCGATATTGGCATCCCCCAATTAGATGGATTAGAAGTGATAGAAAGGTCAAGAAAACTCGTAAAGAGCCCGCCAATTTTAGTCTTGACGGCACAACCATCTGATCACTTTGTTTCCCGTTGTATTCAAGCCGGAGCTTCAGGTTTTGTCTCTAAACAAAAGGACATGAATGAAGTCACTGGCGCGCTTAGAGCAATTCTCACAGGCCACTCCTATTTTCCGATTATAAGCAATAACAACATGATTGCTAAATCGAGTCAGGACGAGGCTGAACTCGTAAAAAAGCTTTCAACTCGTGAAATGGTGGTGTTGCAGCAGCTAGCAGTCGGCTTATCTAATAAAGAAATAGCCGAGCGTATGCTGCTAAGTAACAAAACCATTAGCACATATAAAACTAGACTACTTGATAAACTAAATGCAAAAAATTTGGTAGATATAATTGAAATAGCAAAGAGGCAAAACTTAATATGAGAAATGTTATTTTCATTCTTATATTGAGTCTAAATTCAATTTATTCACTAGCACATGAAAGTAAATTTACCCATTATCATTTGATCGGCTATCAAGAGAAGGCTGCATTGCCTATCCAGCTATCATTAGAAGAGATTGATACACTTAAAAAATATAAATTTCTGAATATTGGCATATCGTCGCCTGACTATCCACCATTTGACATGACAGTAAATGGTGAACAAGAATTTTATAAAGGAATTAGTGCTGACTATATACATATTATTGCTAATATGCTCAACATTGAAGTCAATATAAAACGTTATACATCTCGGGAAAAAACAATTACCGCAGCGCTCAATGGAGAAGTAGATCTAATTACTACAGCAAATAAATTTGAACAAATGCACGGTCTGCTACTAAGTACACCTTATACTGTTGATAAGCCTTCTATATTCAGAAATGCTAACTTAGGTGATAATGAACAAATCAAGTCAATGTCTATGGCCTATGAGTACTTACCAGATGAAGCGATAACAGATATTTATCCAAATAGAAAATTACTCAAATTTTCCTCTAGACAGGCGGCCGTTGCTGCAGCTGCATTTCGGCAAGTTGATGCTGTGATTGTCGACCAAGTCTCCGCCAACTATTTAATAAACAACAACTTCTCTGGAAAACTTAAATTAGACACTCACTTGTCTCTAAACTCCTATGGCAGCGCCTTTGCTGCAACAGAACAAAATAAGGCCTTAATAGATATAATTAATAAATCTATTAGTAATATTTCACTCGAACAGAGAAAGTTGATTAGAAAACGCTGGAGTGGCGGTGGAAGCACCATTCCTTTTACCTCAGAACTCCCCAGTTTTACAGCAGATGAGACGGCTTGGCTACAAAAAAACCCTAAAATAACAGTGGCAATTAATAAGTATGCGGCACCGCTAACATACCTTGACGATACACATAACGCTGAAGGGTTTGGCATTGAGGTTTTGGAACTAATACAAATGTATTCAGGGCTAAAGTTTGACTATATTGTTAACAATAGGTTTTCAGAACAGATTAGTTCCGTCCTCAATCATAAAGCTATGATGACAATATTCTCACCGAGTGAAGAACTTAATAAAAATATTATTTTTACTAAAGAATTCTCAAATTCACCTTATGTTTTTGTAACACAGAAAAATGCACAAGACCTAGATATTAACGCTATAGTTGTTCCCGATGGTACTTTTAATGATAACATGCTCAGAAAAATAAATCCTAATGCAGACATTATAATCGCTGACAATTATCTTGAGGCATTGAATGATATAGCGACTGGTGCAACAAATACCACTATTGTGCCACTGGCTTTAGCCGACTTCTATGTAAATAGTTATTTCAGCGATACTTTAGAAGTAAGTAAGATCATAGATGAAATGCCAAGAGCATCTGTGGCATTCGGAATGGCGAGTTCAAATAAACTACTTAAGAGTATACTTAATAAAACATTAACTGTTATTCCTCCTGATGAATTACAAATGGCAGAAAATCGCTGGCGCCGTAATGCCCTGCCTGCACGCCAAAGCTGGAAGGATTATAAGTACACTATTTACACTATTGTGATTGCCTCAACGATCATGATTTTAGTCTCAATTATTTGGGCTCTTTACACTCGAACTCATTATCGCAAGCGGCTATTAGCCAAAAAAGAACTTAATCAACAACTGCAATTTATGCAGTCCATTGTTGATGCCATACCTCATCCTATTTATGTAAGAAATAAGCGGCGTGAACTGACTATGTGTAACGAGAGTTACCTTAATGCTTTCAACGCCTCACGCGAAGATTTGCTATATAAGACCACAATGGAAGGAGCCAGTCGCTCTAAAGAGGCTCCTATTGTAGATAAAGAATATGTGCAAGCCTTAGAGGATGGTCTTGCCATATTTAAGGATAGAGAACTTCATATAAATGGACATAAATATAATATTTATCATTGGTTTAAATCCTATGGCGATGAAGCTGGCAATATAGAAGGGATTATTGGTGGTTGGATAGATGTCAGCGATAGAGTCAAGCTTATTGAAGAATTAGAATATGCTAAGGAAGCTGCGGACAGTGCAAGCCAAGCAAAGAGTACTTTCTTAGCAACTATGAGTCATGAAATCCGTACGCCAATGAATGCCATCATAGGAATGTTAGAACTGGTACTAAAACGTACAAATTCACAACAGTTTGATTTAAATTCAATTAAAGTTGCCTATGATTCCGCTAATGACTTACTTGAACTTATTGGTGATATTTTAGATATTGCTCGTATTGAAGCGGGTCAGCTGTCACTTTCGCCCATGAGAACCAATCTTAAGACAATTGCAACCTCTGTCGTGAGAGTGTTTGATGGACTAGCAAGGCAAAAAGGAATCACTTTACAGTTGGATTTCGATCCTGTTATTGCGAATGATGTACTCGTTGACCCTATGAGGATTAAGCAAATACTGTCAAATTTAATTGGTAACGCCATTAAATTTACTGATAGCGGTGGAGTAAAAGTGAAAATTCAATCAGAAAGTTTCACCAATACAACTCACACGATTCTATTTACTGTCACGGATACAGGAATTGGCATTTCGGGGGACGACCAACAGAAACTATTTACCCCTTTCAGCCAAGCGCAAGGAACCCACACAACCCATGGTGGTACAGGGCTTGGGCTCATGATTAGCCGCTCTCTGTGCGAAATGATGGGTGGGAGTTTAACCCTTGAAAGTAAATTGCATCAAGGAACTCAGATCAGCATGCAATTAACCCTCACCCAGCTTGAAGCCGAAGCAATCCATAACCCTTCACAACCCATTCCAGAATCGCATGTGAGTAATCCCCTCGATATCTTAATTGTTGACGATCACCCTGCGAATCGCTTGCTATTAGCCCAGCAGCTTAAATATTTAGGCCATAGTGTTGATGAAGCAGAAAATGGCTTAATTGCCTTAAACATGTTCGAAAGTAAACAGTATCCTGTGGTGATCACCGATTGTAATATGCCAGAAATGAACGGTTATGAACTCTGTCAGAAAATTCGCCAACTCGAACACAAACGTCACACGCATGCTATCGTCATCGGCTATACCGCTAATGCCCAAAAAGAAGCCAAGGATGCCTGTTTAACTGCAGGGATGGATGACTGTTTATTCAAACCCATCAGCCTAATGGAGCTAGAAAGTATGATTAAACGGTTTACCCCAGAGAAAATCACCATAACCGCCACACATTTTGCCGCTGACGCAGTAGAAAAACTCACAGGAAATAATGCAGAGTTAGTTGATAAATTGCTTAAAGAACTCCTTAAAAGCAATCAAAGCGACTTGCAGTCCCTGTATGTAGCCCTCGAAAATAATGATTTGAGTACCATCAAAGATCTCGCCCATAAGATCAAAGGTGCTGCGAGAATTATCGATGCACAGAAGCTTATGTCTGCCTGTGAAATGCTGGAAAATGCGAGCCATCAGCAGTTGAATGCTTATGTTGAAGCCGTATCTCAGGCTATTGCTTCACTCGAGGCAGAAGTGATCTCTTATACCCAAACAGCCTCAAAATAATGCCCAAGCCCATAGCTTCAAGTCACGCTATATAAATACATACACATAAGGCCCTGTTGTAAACAGAGCCTTATGTTCAATTCACTGTCAAAGCAAGCGGCTGAGCATTCCCCTCATCGTCTATGTACTCGGCCTTTAGGATAAGTCCAAGCTGATCGATTAACTCGCTCTCAGTGATAGTCACAGTTTCTACGGAGTAAGGGGCTAGCATTCCTTGAAAAATAGCATAATCCCTCCCTTTAAAACTCAAACTGAGGTTCTGATAGGTCACATAGTAAGGTGACTTATTCTCTATTGATAACATATTGTCTTTCAATATAAATGACTGCCACTTTGCTAAGTCTAAAACATCAATAGCGAGCTTATTGGGCCGCACAAAAACCTTCATTTGAGTACGTAAAGCGACAATCAACAGTTGCCCCTCGGTTTCATCAATATTTTTGGCGGGGGTGGGTGGAACTTCGTATACATTCAGCCAGTATAACTGTTCTTGTTTTTCAGGTTCCTGCTCCGCAATATTAAGCAGATTTATGTGCTTGCGCTCCTTTGGGGCTATTTGCAACAAGCCAGGATAGGGCAAAATTGGCGCATTTGCAGTTTCAGGGCCAGAGTCTGGATCGCCGTCATCCACCCACAGTTGCACCATCACAGGGTAGTCATTAATATTCACCAGTGACAACCCTTGATCCCGATCGGAAGCCGCAAAAATAATTCGACTACGATCGGCGACTACGCCAGCCAGAGCGGTTTGCAACATTAGGAGCCATAAAACTAAACTACTGAACCCGAATAAGCACTTCCGCTTTTGCATAAAATTTTCCTGCCGTTGGACTCATTCCTGGCAACTTACCAAAAACAACTCTGTAATTATCCATATATTGATAACTCGTACCGACAATACCAGTCCGATTCCCCTGTAATGGCCGCCAACCGTCTTTCCATGCATTATATTGTGAGTCTAAGCTGGTTCTATTATCAAAATTTAAAAAGGGTTGAATCACACCATCATTGCGTTGTAGCTTTACCCCCACACCATTAGCAACCGTATTAGTACCATAGCCGTTACTGACTAGATATGTCACAGCATCCTGAGTCGCAAACCCCAACTGTCTCGCTATCTGGTAATTATTACTCTCAATCTTAAAGGCGATAGCATTCGCATTAACTGCGGGGCCATTAATATTGGCTTTCTGTTGGCAACGATAATTAATCTGGATGTCAGCTTCTCGGGTAACGCCGCTGTTTAATTCCGCGATAGTCACAGTGGGGAACAACACATAAGGTGTGACATTCATTACCGCACAACCTCCAGCCCTTCGCGTATACAACTGTTGATATAAGCTGATATTCCCAGGCCAATTCGCATACCAGCCTGGATAATGACTAATATGGTCAACCCCTTCCGTAGGATAGGCAAGGCCAGGCCCACCAAAAGCAATATAAGCTGCAGGTTGATTATAACTGTATGCGATAGACTCAGTCACACCTCTGATATTGCCAATCTGGAACAGCTCTATCGTGACATCAGTAAAGTTTTTCGCCTTCACTAATATTCTTCCCTGAGCATCACGGTCTAACCCCCGCAGCGGTCGATATTGCCATAAGCGCGAAAAATACTGACCGGTGGCATTATTCTTAACCCTGAGCACAACATTTCGATGGTAAGTGGCATAACCTTTGTTAATACCATAAGCCACGCCATCTTCGTACATGCCGCCATAAGCATTATCAGCGTTTACTGAGTAGATCTCATTTAGTTGGTGCTCATCCGCCGCATCGCAACGAAAAAGCACCTGTTCAGGATCATACCCGCCAGTCTGTCCATAGGTACTGAAGGGCGCAACACTCGATCCCAATAACGTGCCATTGGGTTGAAAACTTTCATCGGTAACATTGATGATAGGCAGATTAAGTATGCCCCTATTGGGATCGTGACCACCATACCATATAGCTGTTTTACCATACGCAGGTGCGACATAATAAAAATTTGCCGGATCTGTTGTAGTCGTCGATATACGGTAGCAAGTCGCCATAGCTTGACCACTAACTAAAGTGGCAAACACAAAAGATACCACTGCCAACAGCCGACCTAGGTTGAACTCAATCATAGTTTTTATCTCAATTAACCCGCTCACATAGCGCGGGCATTCTTAATAAAGTGTTATCACGACTGCTTTCGAGGGTATAGTCAAAGTGACATTGCTGATCGGGTTTATTTCCCCAATTAACGGTCAACTGACCACTCGGTTTAGAAGCTCTGACATAAGCCATACCAGCCTGTCCAACCATGCCCAATACTAGGCCATCTTCGTCCACGACTTCGGCGCCAATAGGAATAACGCCGCCGTTGGCTTGCTGAGTCATGAAGACGACGGCTATCCCGTGTCTAGTCTCGAATTTCATCTTAACGATAGAGCCAGCATAGGGCGCAACTTGCTGTTGTGTCTCGATAAGTTCTGTACCACTTAACATAGATCCCGTATCAAGCGTGACACTATTTGTGCGATAAGGCGTCAAAGATGGGATAATTGCATATCCCAAGTCATCAATCTCAGCACCCCAATTATTGGTCACTTTTGCGCCAGAAGCTCCCTCAGCTTGAACAATCGCAAAAGTATCACTGAGGTTTTGGCTTAATGTTACGCCGCCAGAATGCACCACTGCAGCACCACTCAACCCAGCGCCAACCTGCTGATAAGTATCAGAAATCGAATAGTTACCCGATAAAGTCGCTTGGCTAAAACGCTTTTGCGTATTGACGCTGACACTTTCACTCGAACTATCCTGCCGCTGCAGTGAAGCATTCAGGCCATATGTCCAAGTATTATCATCGTCCACAGTGCCTGCGAGTCCTAGATTATACTGTTCATTACCCCTAGATGAGTGACTAAACCCACTGCTAAGCATGTTTGACTGGCGACTACCAAATGGAATGGACACGGTGAGACTCACGAGATCTTCCTTCACCCTATCAGAGGAATAACCGCTCATTTCAGTTAATAGCTGACCACCAAACCCATTCTGTAGCGGAACTTGACTGGTATATTGACGTGAAAAAGTGAGCCCTATATTCACACGACCAATACCCACCGTATAACCGAACTGTAGTTGATCGTCATCATCGCGCCCATCACGGTATTGACGTTTAGAACCACTCAAATACACAAAGCCAAAGTCATCTAAACTCTGATTCACACTCAAACTCATTTCAGACCGCTGACTGTAGGTCTCAGATTCAAAAATATTCCCACTCTCCAATGCCCTCCTCAAACCTAAAACATCATTCAACTCCCGAAATGACTCAGTAGAGTAGTGATATCCAGCAAGTGCCACTGATGTCCCCGAATCGAACGAATGGCTATAATTAAGCCCAACACGCCAGCCATTTTTCCACTCATTTAATACTGAAGGCTGAGAAATACGAGACATAGAATGTACTGCGGTTAACCCTAGAGCCCCCCATTCTGTACCTAATACAGTCCCTAGACTCAAAGCAAAATAATCATCTCCGACACGCCCACCGCTATTTAGCATCAGCATATTACTCAAACCATATTCAGAAATTAAATCTACAAAGTACCCACCAGACTCTGCTTGATCTACTTCACCAAATGATAACCCGTACTGGAAACTTCCTTCACGCAACGAGCCAGGCACAGCACTGAATGGCACAGTAAAACTAGAGACCTTTCCATCGGCTTCACTAATTTCAACTAACAAATCCCCCTCATAGCTTGTGGGAAATAAGTCATTAATAACAAAAGGCCCCGCCGCTACTGTGGTTTGATAAATACTCACACCATTTTGCTTAATCACTACGCTGGCGGTTGAGTTAGCGAGTCCTCTGACGACAGGTGCATAACCACGCTGGGATTCTGGTAACATACGATTATCAGTCAGCAACTGTACGCCGGTAAAAGCTAAACTACCGAAAATATTTCCTCGAGTGTAGGCATCACCAAGCAAGAGTTCGCTCTGCATATCCGGCAAGGCTCTGGTGATATAAGTTCTAATAGAATTAAAACTTTCTTGAGTATTTTGGCCAACATCCTTGTACTGATAACTCGATTGATTTCTCAGGCGCCATAATCCTAAATTGACACCTGAATTAAGGCCCGTATAAATGGCACGCATATCGCTACCAGCACTGCGGCTATTAGTTTGATAGTAGTTACTGTTGTAACTGATAAATCCAGCATTCTCTCCCTCACTCCAAGATGAAGGATCAACATAGCCACGCGGAATCTGCCGTAAATAAGCTTGTGGGATCGCAATCTCTAATCTTAATTTCTCGGCATCAAATTGCGTCGATACGCCCTTGACCACAGTATCAGGGGCCGCACATTCAGCCTGCAATAATGCATCTTCGTTTATGTATATTGCAGTCACATTCGACTTGTTCCAGAAATTAAGGTCGAGACAAGGCACAACTTCTTGGGAGCCAACCTTAACAAAATTAATAATTTCCCTATTTAAGTAAGTACCATTTATATAGATATCAACTTGGTATTGACCTGGAATAGTTTCTGCAATCGAGTTAAAGCGAGAAAGATAACTATCGCCATAACCACCACCAAGTAATAGGCTGTCATCAAATGTGAAATCCTGTAAGTCATCGGCCCTCAACGATGAAGACATGCAAAAGATCACACCAATCAATAGCAGTAAAGAGTAAATTTGGCTCATCAAACGCATGGATTTTTTCATAACCAATCTTATCAATGATGTGCAGATGCAATAACATATTCACTTTTTACAAATCCGCCGTAATCATTTACTAAAGTGAATTCAATCGTCATTGGATATGTGATGACAAACTGCTTATTCTGAATGTCTATCAACTGATTAGACTTAGGTTCAAGCATAGTAATAGGGATGATTAGCTCTTGTTTTCCCGACTTAATTTTTGCCTCAACAAAAGAGGCAAAAAAAGCCGCATTATTTTTCACATCAAGGTGAATTCCAGCATCAGCATACTGAACATCAAAGGCAATCTCTTTTGCTACATCATCTGGATTAGATTCAATCTCTACAGGCCGATAAAATATTTTCACTCTATTTTTGAGCATCACTAGCATCTGATTTTCACCAGCATTTTCTTTCGATAATGGAGGTATCTGTAGAAAATTAAGATAAAACACACTCTCACGGTCTTTTGGCAGCTCACCGCCGCTATAAATTAAGCGAATTAACTGCCCTCGCTTAGGCTCTATTCTAAAAATAGCGGGTAAGGCCAAAAATGGGCCATCAGCATACTCAGGTGCCGACTCTGGGTTATTAATATCAGTCCAGACCTGAACAACATTTGGAAAAGCATCGTTATTTGTTAACTGAACACTGCGCTCTTTAGCATCACTAGGATAAATGACTCGCGTATTGGTCATGACCACACTCGCATTAACTGAAAAACCGATCATGAGTAGAGTCAAAAATATTAAACGAAGAAGTAAGCTAGAAAAAATCATAGAAGCCCCAAAAAGCAGCAGCGCTCACCCATAGGCTGGGTGAGCGAATAATCATAATTTATCGTATATTAAAGATAAGAAACTGCATA
The DNA here is from genome assembly GCF_025653795.1 of Shewanella sp. SM73. Taxonomy (NCBI): domain Bacteria; kingdom Pseudomonadati; phylum Pseudomonadota; class Gammaproteobacteria; order Alteromonadales; family Shewanellaceae; genus Shewanella; species Shewanella sp. SM73. The sequence continues at coordinate 93,649 of NZ_JAKKRY010000010.1, read as the reverse complement.
TTGGACAGAGCTAATCACACGACCTGCTGTTGCACTACCAGTTTCAGAAATATACTGCACAGCAAAATCATGGGAGGCAGAGTCTGCACCTGCAGCAACATTTAATCCATCAACAGCACTTCCTGCTGTTAAATTGATACTCGTTCCACCAACTGAATCAAGAAGCTGTAATGCTACATTCGTTGCCGTACCAGTATTGCCTAAGTTACCTGCGGTTGTGATATTGTTACCCAAAAATACGGTTTTAATAGGTAAAGCTTGCGTTGCATTGACAGTACAACCACTGACTGAAATGGTAAAAGGTGTTTCACCAGCAACTGAGCCTGCAGTGGCAAGTTGAGCCGTAGAAACTGTTGGTAGCAAGACACTGGGATTAGCCGCATTTCCGTTAATCGCCACTTCACAAGTTTGGTCCGATACTTCACCCAAAAAAGTAATAGTATTATTCGCTTGAACACTAGTACCAAACAATGCACCTAAAACTAAAATAGATAGCGTTAATTTTTTCATCAGACATCCTACTGTTGTTACTATATGGAAATATTAAGGTTATGGCTCATCGAAGCTGAGCACACAATAGCAACAACACTAACAATTACATATAGGACTAGACTTGCGATCTTGTAGGAAATTTCTGACAATAAATATACTAAAGATAAAAATTAAAAAGCGATTTCAAAAAATGAAATCGCCATTATTAATGGCAAAATTGTGAATCAATTATAATGAAGAGCAAGAATAACTTCATTCTCATTTTTTCGGCTAAAAACTAGATTATTAATTTGTTTGAACTGAGTTGATATAACAAGTATTTTGTCGCTATCTATAGAATTTGCATACACTTGGGGAGTTATAGTCTGAGAGATAAATTGATTGAGATTCTGGTCATAACAAGAAATGGTAGATAGATCGGAGTAGCAACTTGGTTCTGCTATCTCACCTTGAAAAGAAAGAGTTTTAAACTCAGTTTTTGCTATCACGTTACAGCTTATCACCGCGCTCAACATGACTGTAGTTACGCCGAATAACGATACCTTTAACATCTCATCACCCATTTCGATTTGTAGGACACCTCCTAACTATCGACCAAGAATGGATGTTCTGAAGTATATTTACTGGCAATAAATGTACTTATTAATAGATTAAAAATTTATAACTAACTAATCACACTTATCTAGCTTAAAACACTACTCATTCATATAAAAATGTCATGGCAAGAATAAGCATTTAAAAAAAACAGTAGTCAGCACAGGTTTGGTTAAGATCAACCGCTATACTATTCTTCCACTGCGCATAGAAGATTGTTGATACATTACGGGGCAGCAACCATCGCACTTGGCTATCGTCTTGAAAATAATGAATGTTATTTTTTTTAAGCAACTCAATTAAAACTCTCGTCTCAAATTGGCATAGAATGACCTCAGCTCCCAATACATAACTAAGCTTTAAGTCCTCGCGTTCAAAAGCGATACCCTTGCAAACTAACCAAAACAAGCTCTGCTGACATACTTCGACGCCCCCATTGACACGAAATGCAGTACCCCAACCAGATTCTGATGATAGGGCTAACTTAGTGATCATTGAGAACATAACTTCCCACCTTTGTAAGCATTAAAAAAAACGCATAATGAGTATCTATCGTAAATTGGCGGGTATCCCTTCTAACTTAAATGCTTTCCTTGGTACATAATCCATCGCTACCCGACCAACCTTCCATGCCCGATGCCTATATCAACTTGCTTAAGGCGATACTCAAAATGCGGAGGAACAAACCGTTCGATAATAAGCATCGAAAATAACTTTCGAATTGAGGCTCAAAAGTTAGCGATATATTAACTATTTATAACGGCTCTAAATGTAGGATAAATCCGATGTCTCGTGGTGAAATCAGCCATAGTCGCCTACGTTTCAATACGATTGAGCTTTATAGCTATAGCGAAATTCACTTTAAATAGCGCGATTAAATCCATTCTTTCTCCCATAAAAAAACCTGCCGCAGCAGGTTTTTTTATGGCTAAGTTAAAATCACTTTACACGTGATGTAACTTAGGCTTCCATGCAAGCTTTTAGCTTGTTCATGGCATTTTTCTCAAGTTGGCGAATACGTTCGGCCGACACTTGATAAGTCTCTGCAAGTTCTTGCAGTGTGGTTTTATCGTCATCTAACCAACGGGCGCGCAGAATATGCTGGCTACGTTCATCTAGGGTTTTGATGGCCGATAATAAACGACCTTGAGCATTGGATTCCCAGTTGTCGTTTTCAATATTTTCCGCTAAATCCGATGAATGATCTTCCAAATAATGGACAGGGGCAAAATCATGCTCCTCGTCTTGATCATTGGTTAAATCAAATGCCGGATCTTGCGCTGCCATACGTGATTCCATTTCGGTCACATCGGCCTTAGACACACCTAAATTTTCAGCCACCATAGTGACTTCTGCATCGCTGAACCAACCTAAGCGTTTTTTCGCTTTACGGATATTAAAGAACAACTTACGTTGTGCTTTAGTGGTCGCGACTTTAACAATGCGCCAGTTTTTCAGCACATATTCATGAATTTCAGCTTTGATCCAGTGCACAGCAAAAGACACAAGACGCACGCCAACATCGGGATCGAAGCGTTTAACCGCTTTCATCAAGCCTATGTTGCCTTCTTGGATCAGGTCTGCCTGTGGCAAACCATAGCCTGAATAGCCCTTTGCAACGTGCACTACAAAACGTAAGTGCGACATAATCAGTTGCTTCGCAGCTTGTAGATCACCAGTTTCCTGTAAACGCTTGGCTAACTCATACTCAGCCTCAGCGTCCAGCATGCTGATGCTAGTCACTGAATGGATATAAGCTTCTAGACTACTGGCGCCCTGTGGGACTGTCAGTGCCATTGATTGCGTTTGAAAGGTCATTCGCTCTCCTACATTTATCAGACTACTTAACGAGTGCATTCTTAGGTTCAACAACAAAATACCCTAAGAATAAGCTCACGAACTATCGGCTAATTGACAGAGTATGTCAACCTCAGCTCGTTTGCAGATACCCTTTTTACCTCGCTGAAGTAGACATTGCAAGTGAACAAAAGTTCATTACTCAGCATTTTTTTCGTCACTTTTTTTAGTTTAATCGACTGATTATTATGAAGGTTCAATCGACCGTAAATGCTGGCGTACAGACAAATACGAACCTAACCAACCTAAAAATGAGGCAAGTCCAACCAATTGCAGCAGTTCAATAAAAGTGAGTGATTTCATTTCAAGCTGACTGCCATACAAGCCTAAAAGCTCAGCAAGGGCGGAATCGAGATACCACACTAATAAGTTGATGATAAGCCAAGCCAATATGCCGCCAATGACTCCGTACCAAATCCCTGTGTAGAGAAATGGGCGCTGGATAAAGGCTTCAGTTGCTCCGACTAGCTTCATCACTTCAATTTCGCTGCGCCGATTCATAATCGCTAAGCGAATCGTATTACCTATCACTAAGACCACGGCCAGCACGAGTAACGCGGCAATCGCCATCACAGTGCGTTCGAGTAGACGCACTACCGCCTGTAACCGTTCTAACCATTCAATATCTAAGCGGCCAAAGCTAATCTCAGGCTCGCGCTCTAGTTTAGTTAAGAGTTCACGGGCGCCCACCGGCGTTGAGTAACGCGGCGTAGGCGTAACGGTAATGACCGCGGGCAAAGGATTTTTATCTAAATAGGCCAAGGCCTCACCAAACCCAGATAAGCGTTGGAATTCTTCTAGCGCTTGATTTTTATCAATATATTGCACTTTATCCACTTCGGGATATGTCCGAATGCGAGTCAGCAGGCTCTGAATCGTTTGTTCACTACGATTATCGTCGATAAACAAGGAGATCTCTGCCGCGCTGTTCCAGGAACTGGTAATGGTCTCGGCATTTTTAACTAACACTTGCAATGCTGCAGGCAAACTTAGGCTCACACCTAAGACAGCCATGGTCATCACAGAGGATATTGGGTTACGCCAGAGCTCTCCCATGCTCGCCATTGCTTGCTGCGCATGGCGAATAAAAAACATCACAATCCGACCAGACAGAGGCAGCTTGCTGCGAGTTAATTTTGCGCTATCGCTCATTGCCCTTCACCTCTATTCGTCGGTGCACTGCGAGTGTGCACATTAGGATGCAACTCTTGTGCACCTAACATACGGCCCTGTTTGAGGGTAAAAGTGCGATATTTCATTCTTGCGATAAGACCTAAATCATGGGTGGCAATTAATACGCTGGTTCCCGCATCATTAAAGGTTTCAAACAGACGCAAAATATCCATAGATAATTTAGGATCTAAGTTACCCGTAGGCTCATCGGCGAGCAGTAAAGGTGGTTTATTCACAATCGCACGAGCAATGCCAACACGTTGCTGTTCGCCGCCGGACAACATAATTGGGTTATGCCGCTCCTTGCCATATAAACCCACCATATCGAGGGCACCCGCAACACGCTTACGGATTTCGCCATGGGAGAATCCCTCAATCACCAGTGGTAAAGCCACATTGTCGAACACACTGCGGTCCATCAATAGGTGATGGTTCTGGAAAATCATCCCGATATTGCGGCGCAAATAAGGCACATGTTTAGGGCTGACTTTGGCAATATCGTGACCGTTAATCGCGACGCGCCCCGTTGTTGCCCGCTCGATTACCGTGATTAATTTCAACAGCGTACTTTTACCCGCCCCCGAGTGGCCGGTTAAAAATGCCATTTCACCTTGCTGTAGATGAAAATTCACATCCTCCAGCGCCATTTGGCCGCCAGGATAAATCTTACTGACCTGCTGAAAATCAATCATAAATTAGCTATCCGCTTTTTCTTGAGTGAACAAAGCATCGATAAATTCTTTCGAATTGAAGGTTCGCAAATCATCAATTTGCTCACCCACACCTATGTAACGGATCGGAATATTAAACTTATCAGCAATCGCAAATACCACGCCGCCCTTAGCCGTTCCATCTAACTTACTGATGGTAATACCCGTTACACCTACGGCTTCCTGGAATAATTGTGCTTGGCTAATAGCGTTTTGCCCCGTGCTCGCATCTAATGTCAGCATGACCTCATGTGGCGTATCTGGGTCGAGTTTCTTCATCACTCGCACCACTTTCTTCAACTCTTCCATCAAGTGCGCTTTGTTCTGTAAACGACCAGCAGTGTCGGCAATCAATACATCCACTTTACGCGCCTTGGCCGCTTGCAAAGCATCGAACAACACAGAGGCACTATCGGCACCTGTATGCTGGGCAATCACTGTAATATCATTACGTTGACCCCAAACCTGTAGCTGCTCAACCGCTGCAGCACGGAAGGTATCACCCGCGGCTAACATCACTGACTTACCTTGGCTCTGATATTGTTTGGCCAATTTACCAATAGTGGTAGTTTTACCCACGCCATTAACGCCAACCATTAAGATAACAAATGGGCCATTAGCATTGTCTGGTACTAACGGGATAGCGACTGGATCCAGTGTTTTTTGCAGCTCATCCCGCAGCAATTCATATAAAGCTTCGGCATCTTTAAGCTGCTTACGTGAAGCATGCTCTGTCAAATTCTTGATTAATCGCGTAGTGGTTTCGACACCAACGTCAGCGATTAATAATTGCTCTTCGAGTTCTTCAAACAGATCGTCATCGATTTTCTTGCCGCGAAATAGGCCGATAAAACCACTGCCAATATTCTCGCTGGTACGCATTAAGCCACGTTTCAGGCGAGCAAAGAGCCCTTCCTTAACGGGTCTAGCCTGCGGCTCAGGTTGCAATTCAGCAACGGCTATAACAGCTTGCTCAGTTTCAGCTTGTTGCTGAACTAAAGCCTCTGCTTGCTCACGTGCTAGTGCTTCGCCAGCGAGTTGTTCTTCCGCTAAGGCTTCAGCGGCATGCTGTTCGGCGGCCAAACGGGCAAGTTCAGCTTGTTCCGCTGCGAGTAATTCTGCTTCTAGCTGAGCGGCAACTACACGCACCGCCTCTGCTTGAGCTAATTGCTCTGCGGCGGCTTGCTCAACCGCTAACTGCTGTGCTGCCAATTGTTCTGCGATGCGTTGCTCTGCTTCTAACTGTGCTTCGGCTAACTTCTCTGCAGCATGCTTTTCTGCACTAAGTTGTTCTGCAGCCAAACGTGTTGCTTCAGCTTGCTGATTAGCAAAATGCAACGATTCGATTCGGGCATGCTCAAGGGCGAATTGCTCGACCTCGGCTTTTGCCTGTGTTTGTTCGGCCGCTAACTGTTCTGCAGCCTGTTTTTCAGCATGAGCTTCGGCCTCGATGGCCCCTTGTGCCTCTACTTGTTCCTGCGCTACACGCTGTGCTGCATCAGTATCTTGTGTTGGAGTAACAACTGGCGTTTCAGCGACGACCTCATCTTGTGACTTATCTTTACGAAACCAAGAGAAAAAACCTTTCTTTGCCATGTGTGATTCCAGCGCTCTACTTCAGTATTGAATTTTGAATAAGACCCTGATGTTATACCAGATTGCCTCGGCAATTACGCCCAAAAAGTCGGCAATTAGCTAAGCTCAGTTAGCCTTCTCACCTTTTAGTGAGACTTTGATATAAAATAGCGGCCTTTATTAAGGTGGCACAGTCTACCACTTTCTTTCTTCAGGCAAAATCACGGGGGCACTTTGGTTAATCATCGAACGGTCAAAAATAATGTGACCAAGGGTCAAACAGCCAAAAATAAACCCGGCAGTGGACAAGTGCGGATCATCGCAGGCCAATGGCGCTCGCGTCGTCTACCTATCCAAGATCTCGAAGGTTTACGCCCAACGACAGACAGGGTTCGCGAAACACTCTTTAACTGGCTGGCGAATGATTTAGTCAATGCACGTGTACTCGACTGTTTTGGCGGTAGCGGCGCTTTAGCTCTCGAAGCCTTGTCCCGCTATGCCAGTTTCGCCAAAATTATCGAGTTGCAACGCGGCGCAGCCCTGCAATTAAAAGAAAATCTGCAAACCCTTAAATGCGATAAGGCCGAAGTGCTCAATGCTGATACGTTAGTGGTACTGCAAAGGGGCTGCGAGCAAGGTTTCGATGTGGTGTTTATCGATCCACCCTTTCGTAAGGGATTGGCAGAAAAGACGATTCAACTGCTCGATACTCAAGGTTGGCTCAATGATGGTGCGCTGATTTATGTCGAAATCGAGTCTGAATTGACGCAACTTGCTATCCCTTCTCGCTGGCACGCCTTAAAAGAAAAGAATGCAGGGCAAGTGAGCTACCGTTTATATCAATATCACTCAGAAACCACTGTTGAGCCCATCGAAGATGAAAACCATGCCCTTATTAATTAACTTAGGTAAAGCCATCACTCTGATTGCATGGTTGATGATGGCCTACAACTTAGTCATCCCCTTTGAAGGCAATGTGGCGATTACTTTAAATATCCTGTTTGCCATTACCTGCATGATGCATTGCTTCCAAGTCGCGATTTTCCACATGCTGTTTAAGACCTTGCTGCCATTAACGAAACAAGATTATCTACAAGTGTTTATCTTCGGAATTTTCAGCCTGTTAGCTTATCGGCAACGGGTGATGATTCAAGCGAATTAACCGAGCACACAGACAGCAAAAAGCCCTCAATAGAGGGCTTTTTAATGGTCAACTAGACGCTAAACCTTATCCTTTTGGATATGGGTGTGCTACGCCTTTATGGCAGTCAACACAGGTCTTTCTCGCGTCAGGTTCTTTCTTGAAGTTATTTGAGTGCATTCTTACAGCCATTTTACTCATAGTTTCTGGCTGATTCTCGTAAATACGAGTGTGGCAATGCTGACAGTTAGCAGAATCGTTCGCACGGAAATAGTTCAGCGCTTTATCCGCTTGTTCTTTACGATTTTCATCTAACCAAGCTTGAGTGTTAAAGCCATCAATTGTCATGAAACCATATAAATCTTTAGATACGATGATTTTTTTGATCAAATAATCGACCGGACCATGGGGTAAGTGACAGTCTTGACACTGAACCGTAATCCCCGCTTTGCCGCCGCCATGTGCAGAAGCCAACACTTCATCCTTCAGCGAATGATTGCTATGGCAAGACATACAGAACTCATCTGTACTGGTCGCGTGTAATGTTTGTTGAGTGGCAAAGTACCCCACAACACCCACTACAATACCGACGACCAGTAGCGCCAGGATTGAATATTTCGCGCTAGGTTTAAATAGTGCACGCCAGTTCATCACTCTATCTCCAAAATTGTCAAAATTAGTTTTTATAAGACTAGTTTATGCTCTTTCATTTATTAGAAATTTGATTTTAAGCCGAAATTTGCTGATTAAATTAACCTTAAAAGCGCAAAATGAGACTTAGCTCTAACTATTTGGACGTCATTTGGTAAAAACCGCTAGCTGAACTGTGATGCACTTTAACTAAAGCTAATGCAATCACCCGATAATCGCAAGTTACCGATTTTTTATAGTTAGGTTTTCCCTTGATAATCTAGAACTAGAAATTTATTTTCTAGAAAACAGAAATGTGATCGCGCCAATGTTTATTGCACCTCGTAGAGTGAAGCAGAAATAAATGGTAAAACGCAGGTAAGCCGAATAATACTGTTCGAAATGAAACTTTCTACGATCAATTTGAGTCTCTTAAAATACGCAGTCATATTCATGATAAGCCCGTTGAAGACAAAACTGCGAGTCAGAAATTCTATTTGCTAATTTAGATTAATTAGATATTTGAATTGAGGCGTTAACTGAAGTGTGAGTTAAATCATTACAGCTAAACATCGCTATGCTAGAATCGAGCCGTTCATCATTTGGAAGACTTATGCATCACACACTCGGTCGTTATTTTTTAGTCATATTCACTCTACTCGCACTCGTCGGGCAAAGTATCGTGTCTAATGGTCACGCCATGGTGCCACACACTATGGATATGAGTGCGATGAATCATGAGGTTTCCTCCCAAATGCACCACGCTACAATGATGCAGATGGACACAGAGAACAGTTCTGACTCACATTCAATGGCCAACGCGGATTGCTGCAACGATAAAATGCTTCCCGGCGCGAAACAGCATTGCTGTGATGGCACCACATCATGTTCAAATGATTGTGGTCATTGTTTGACGATTTCAGTCGCTGGCACTCTATTCAGCCCACACCTCTGGCCAAGTGTGAGCATGAGCGATACTGCAATGGCCACTCCTATGCCTCATTTCCACTCTATCTCTTTGTCTTCGGCCTTTAAACCACCGATAGCCTAGCCCTACTTTGTGCTTATTGGGCAAATCAACCCTTAAAAAAGCCAAACGACCAAGCTAAAACGACAATGCTGTTAGCCCTAAGCTAACGCCCTATTTAGCCGTTTATTGTGGTGCCTTATCATTAAATCGTGCACCCGAGTCTAGCAAAACGTTGATTACTGAGCCGAATGCCAAATTGTGGCATCAATCCGTCTATCGAAGCGAACCGCTTTGATCCACTGTGCTCACTGACGTTTATGCGCTCGTATTCGGCCGTTAATCTGATGGAGTGAATAATATGAAAACACTAACTAATCTCGCCTTAATCGCATTCTTGCTGACCAGCACAAGCGTGTTTGCGACGGCCGCGCCGCACGCACATCAACACGACAATGCCAATCCACAGGAACAAGCCCATACCCATGTTTGCCCTATGCACCCTGAAGTGACTGGCAGCAAAGAGGATACTTGTCCTCAATGTGGTATGAACTTAGAGCCAAAGGCGGTAGAAGCAAAACCAGCTGAAGGTGCGGCAAAAAACGCCCACAAACACCACTAAGCGAGGCTGGAGATGAGGCATATGAATTCATTTAAAACCGTAAAAAAGCAGACCCCTAAAGCCGTACTGATCTTGAGTAGCTTACTCTTAGGTACGCCTTGGTTGAGCCATGCCCAACTGGCGAGCACACAACAGCCCGTGGTGACCGAAGCTGCAGTAAGTTCTGCAACAGCACCTAAAAATAATTCGTTAAATCAAGTAAAAACATACACTTGCCCTATGCACCCCGAAGTGCTCAGCCATGAGCCTGGTCGCTGCCCTAAGTGCAATATGTTTTTAGTTGAAAAGGAAGGTACCGATACCAATTCAGCAGATCCACATGCTGAACATCAACATACAGATCACTTAGCGACAGAACATGCGCACACCTCGACCACGAAAGCGGCAAGCCAAGTGTTCGACACACCAACCCCTAAGGCTAACAATCTTGTTAAAAAAACCAGCGAAGAAACAACAACTAAATACATTTGCCCTATGCATGCCCACATCATCAGCGATGTACCCGGTACATGCCCTATCTGTGGTATGAATTTAGAAAAAGTCGAAACGGGTGGTAACACTCACGAAATCAATATCAATGTTTCCGGCAGCATGCAGCAAGCGCTAGCCATAAAAGTCGCTAAAGTTGAGCGCGATACGCTATGGAAATTTGTCGAGACCGTTGGACAAGTGGATTACGATGAAAGCCAAATAACGCATATCCATGCTCGAGTAACGGGTTGGGTTGAAAAACTGATGGTTAAGTCCATGGGAGACACAGTCAAAAAAGGGCAGCTACTCTATGAAATCTATTCACCCGATTTAGTCAATGCTCAGGATGATTATTTACTCGCCTTAGATACCGCCAAAACAGCAGGCAATCAGAGATATCAGGATCTTGTTCGTAGAGCAGGCTTAAGACTGTCATTTTTAGGATTTACCGAGCAACAAATCAAGCAATTAGCCGACTCGCGCCAAACCCAATATCGGGTACCCTTTTATGCACAACAGGATGGTGTAGTCGAAACACTGTCTATCCGCGATGGTATGTATATTGAGCCATCCACCGAAGTGATGTCGTTAGTCGATCTCTCTAAGGTATGGGTCATAGCCGATGTGTTTGAAAATGAACAAAGCTGGATAGTCAAAGGCCAACAGGCTGAAGTGGCTGTGCCCGCCATGAACTTAAGCGGGATAAAAGGCACTATAGATTATATCTATCCGGAACTTGATCCTGTCACGCGTAGCTTGCGAGTGCGTGTTGTGCTCAATAACACCCATGTTTCCCTTAGACCTAAAACCCTCGCCAAGGTCTCGCTTTTTGGCGGCCCCAATAAAGACACGCTAGTAATCCCACAGGAAGCCTTAATCCAAACGGGTAAAGAGAATCGCGTGATAGTCAAACAAGACGACAATAGTTTTGCCGCTAAAGTCGTGACCGTCGGCATGATGAGTCAAGGTAAGGCAGAAATTGTCTCGGGCTTAACCGAAGGCGAGCGCGTGGTGATCTCAGGGCAATTTTTACTCGACTCCGAGGCCAGCCTCAAGGGCAGCTTAATGCGTTTAAGCAGCGGTCATCAGCACTAGGAGCGCAGCATGTTAAAATACATTATCGAAGCCTCCATCAGACAACGACTTATGGTGTTGATCATTGCCATCATGATCACTGTCTGGGGCGTACAAGAGTTGCGCAAAACACCGCTTGATGCACTGCCCGATCTGTCGGATGTGCAAGTGATTATTAAAACTTCCTACCCAGGGCAAGCGCCTAAATTGGTGGAAGAACAAGTCACTTACCCTTTATCTACCGCCATGTTAGCTGTACCCGGCGCCAAAACGGTACGCGGCTATTCCATGTTCGGCGATTCTTATGTCTATGTGATTTTTGAAGATGGCACAGATATCTACTGGGCGCGCTCACGGGTATTAGAATACTTAAGTCAGATCAGTAGCCGATTGCCGCAGGGCGTACAACCGTCTCTTGGCCCCGATGCCTCAGGTGTGGGTTGGGTATTTGAATATGCGCTGGTCGATCGCTCCGGCAGTTTAGATTTATCACAACTCAAAAGCCTGCAGGACTGGTATCTTAAATTAGAGCTACAAAGCGTGGCTGGCGTGTCTGAAGTCGCCACCGTCGGTGGTATGGAGCAGACCTACCAGATCGTACTCGAACCCGACAAAATGGCGATCTATAAACTGGATATCGCCAGCATTAAAGATGCGATAGAAAAATCTAATAGCGAAGCTGGCGGCTCGGTCATCGAAATGGCTGAAGCCGAGTATATGGTGCGCGCCAAAGGCTATCGTCAAACCCTTGAGGATTTCCGCGAAATTCCCCTTGGTATCACCAGCCCTTCTGGTACAGGTTTATTACTCAAAGATGTTGCTACCGTGCGCAAAGGCCCGGCCTCACGCCGCGGTATAGCCGAACTTGACGGTGAAGGTGAAGTCGTAGGCGGCATTATTGTGATGCGTTACGGCGAAAATGCTTTATCCACGATTGATGCCGTAAAAGCTAAGCTTGAAGAACTGAAAGCTGGTTTACCCGATGGGGTTGAAATCATCCCCACCTACGACAGATCCCAATTAATCCTTAATTCCGTTGATAATTTATTCAGCAAGGTCATCGAAGAAATGCTAGTGGTAGGGTTGGTCTGCCTGCTGTTTTTACTGCACGCACGCTCAACCTTAGTCGCCATCATTACCCTGCCGCTTTCAATCCTGATTGCCTTTATCGTAATGAATAAGATGGGGGTTAACGCCAACATTATGAGTCTTGGGGGTATCGCGATTGCCATAGGCGCGGTGGTAGACGGCGCAATTGTGATGATTGAAAACCTGCACAAACATTTGGAGCAGTTTCACACAGAAAACAACCGAGAACCCGATACCAAAGAACACTGGCGGATCGTCACCGAAGCGTCGATTGAAGTCGGCCCTGCGTTATTTTTCTCATTGATTATTATCACCTTAAGCTTTGTGCCTGTGTTCGCACTCGAAGCGCAGGAAGGCCGTTTATTTGCACCGCTGGCCTATACCAAATCCTTTGCTATGGCCGCTTCCGCATTATTAGCAATCACATTAGTGCCAGTCTTAATGGGCTATTTTATTCGGGGAAAAATTCCGAGTGAGCATAAAAATCCCATCAGTCGCGTACTGATCGCTTTATATAAGCCCTCGCTTAATCTGGTACTTAGGTTTCCTAAAATCACCCTAGCATTAGCATTGATTGCCTTAGTCAGTGCTTGGTATCCGATGACGCGCATGGGCAGTGAGTTTATGCCCGAGTTAGAAGAAGGCGATTTACTCTATATGCCAACTGCGTTACCGGGACTCAGTGCGGGCAAAGCCGCCGAAGTGTTACAGCAAACGGATCGTTTGATCAAAACCGTCCCCGAAGTCGCCCGCGTATTTGGTAAGGTGGGCCGCGCCGAGACTGCGACCGATCCCGCACCGTTAACTATGCTCGAAACCACCATCATGCTTAAACCCCATGAAGAATGGCGCGAGGGTATGACCTTAGATGGCATCATCGCCCAATTACAACAAACGGTGAAAGTACCTGGGATGACCAATGCTTGGGTGCAACCCATCAAAACCCGTATCGATATGCTCTCGACTGGGATAAAAACCCCCGTCGGCATTAAGATCACTGGTGCCGATGTCAACGAACTGCAAAGCATAGGAGCTAAGATAGAAGCCATTCTCAGCAAAGTACCACACACAAAGTCAGCCTATGCTGAACGCAGTGGTGGCGGGCGTTATATCGATATCACCCCAAAACTCGATGTCGCCGCACGTTACGGTATGTCACTGCAAGATATTCAAGATGTCGTGCGTTACGCCATTGGCGGTATGGATATTGGCGAGTCGGTACAAGGGGCTGAGCGCTATCCCATCAACCTACGTTATCCCCGTGAGCTTCGCGATAATATCGAAAAGCTACGCGAACTCCCTGTGATCACTAAATCGGGAAATTATCTACCACTGCGAAATTTAGCGGATATCGAAATCACCGATGGCGCACCTATGCTCACCAGTGAAAATGGTCGCTTAATCTCTTGGGTGTTTATCGATATTGAAGGCACGTCTATCGGCGAATACATTACTACCGCAAAGCAAGCATTAAATGCCGAACTCAAGGTACCACCGCGTTACAGCTACAGCTTCGCTGGGCAGTACGAGTATATGCAGCGAGTCGATGCAAAACTGAAGCAAGTGATCCCTATGGCCTTAGGTGTGATATTCATCCTGTTGATGATGACATTTGGCTCTACTTTGCAGGCGAGTATTATCATGCTCAGCCTCCCATTCGCGCTGGTCGGCAGCACTTGGCTATTGTATCTACTGGATTACAACATCTCAGTCGCCGTCGCAGTCGGTATGATTGCTTTGGCGGGCGTTGCCGCGGAGTTTGGGGTAATCATGCTGATTTACCTTAATAATGCCATTAAGCACAGGCAAGAGAAGAATAACTACCATACAGTTACCGATCTCAAAGAAGCGTTAATGGAAGGTGCCGTTATGCGGATCCGCCCCAAAGCCATGACAGTAGCAACCATCTTCTTCGGCCTACTCCCCATTATGTGGGGTGCAGGATCGGGTAACGATGTGATGCAGAAAATTGCCGCACCTATGGTCGGCGGCATGGTTACGGCCCCATTACTGTCACTGTTTGTACTACCCGCGCTTTATTTACTGATTTACTCGCGTAAATTAAAGAAAGACGCAGTTCAGTAATAACACATACATAAAAAATCCCCCAAACCGAAATAGTCTGGGGGATTTTTTATTCAACGGTCTTTAAAGAGAGTTACTTATTCGTTTTAACAAACAAAGGGTTAGAATAGAACCACAGGTCGTTATAGTTACGATCATTAATCTTGTTATACCAAGCCTGAACCGATTCATCTTCGGCTTGATTAATCACAGCTGATTTTAAAGGATTACCTTTTTCCGTCAGGTTAGCTTGGTTGTAATCTAAATTAGTCCCACGCAAACGGAAGTATTGATGCTGATCCGCAATAAAACTGTAACTCATGCTGTAGTAGCCATCGGCATCTTTATGCCAGTCAGCACTGGTAAAAGTTTTAACAACTAAGGTTGAATCGTTTGTTTCCTTTTCAAATACCGTTGTACCCGCTTCAGCACGCGGACCCACATTACCTGCGATCAAATCGATGTGGTGTACACCAGGGTTAATGCCGGCATAAACTTCATTACCTATATCCGACTCTTTATTATTCAAGGCCGGACTTTTAAAGCGAATAGTGAGCGTTAACTTGTCGCCCGCTTTCGCTACCAAGGTTTGCCCCATAGTGACACTATTCTTATTGCTACTTTCAAGCTTAAAATCCAAGGCATCAATCAAATCGCCAAACACAGAAAAGCTATTACCTGAGCGTAACCCCTTCAAAAGCGCCGTGGTATCTTGACCATCGACCCAAGTGTAGCTTTTCGCATATTCACCGGGATAATAACTACTTGCATAAGGTGGGCGCGTTTTGAAATGGATATCTGAGTTACCCATATTCCAGATCTGGCGACCTTCGCCTAACAGCGCATCCCACCAACCGCCGACCTGCGCTACCACAGGGTCGACTCCACCATATACACCGCTACTGCGCTCAGCATAATCGCCGCGATTACCGCTAAATTGTCCGCCAACCAGACCTTCAACTAAAAAGAAGACATTGGGTGCAGCATCATTCAGTTCCCTTACATCTTTAATGGTATAGCTGGTTAAATAGCGACGAGGATGATTTAACATCCCATAGCTGCTATCGGGATAATGAGTCTCTAGCCATTTCAACGCCGCAACGGCATCTTCATGAGTCTGGTTTTGACGGGTATAACCCGCAGCAGTCCAAGCGGCGATATCTTGGGGATCAAAGTCTGCAATATCATTTTTACTACTAAATCTGTACTCGAAAATTTTAATCGCCGACAAGACTTTAGCTTCATCACCTAAAATACCGATATTAAAGTGCTCATGGGTTGGCATATCCCACTCGAAACTCGAATAGGCAATTTTGCCCTCATAGTTAGGCATGGCCTTTTTTAGACCAGGCATTTCATACTGAGTTAATGCGTCGTAATAAAGCAAACCACCTACGTCGTTATCATCATTATCTTGACTGTTATTACGCATATGATTCGATAAGGAAACATAGTCTAAACCGAAGTCATCAAAGGCCCACTTCAGAATATCAGACTGGGTTTCGCGAGCATCCTGCGAAACCGCGGTGTGTACATGTAAGTCACCTTTTAACCAACGCCCAGTTGGTTCAATCGGTATAGGATTAGTATCGTCAGAGTCAGAATTACAACCCGATAGCACCAAAAGAGACGATAACAAAACAGCATTTAGATTGATTACCTTACGCACGAATAACCTCTTTATATTCACAAGTAGAAACCTGAATATAAGTCGAATGCATGACACCATAATTACATGAGTATTCGCTATCCATAAAATAAGTCTCTAAGTTTATAGCGCTTATGTGTACCATTGACTCAGTGCCACACAGAATTGACTCAATTCACTGCCGTAGGAAGGATCCAATCACATGACCAAGTCATTTTGTTTAACCATCAGCCGGATATGGCCGCAAGCACTTTCCCTTAAAACCCCATCACGCGCATTACTTGCCGCATTCGGTTTATGCTCTGCGCTCATCATTACAGCACCCACCTTTGCCGCACCCGCAACCGGTGAATTCGTTGCCGACAAACGCTGTGAGCTATTTCAATCGAAAAATAAGCAGACGAATCCAGATCAATGGCAGAGCAATATTGGTGAGCGCTACCCTGTACTTGAAATCCTCGGCAATAGCGCTAAACCTGATTGGCTAAGAGTGCGCACCAATGCGGTGAAGTCTCCCATGCGTTGGATCAGCGGCGATTGTGGTCAATATCTATCTAATGTTGCTGGCAGTAATTTATCAACACCTGCAACGGCGGCGGAACCGGCGCAAACAACCACGGCATCGGACATCAAAGCCAAAAGCCGAGATAGCCTTAAAGAGCATGGTTCCCCAGAGAAACGCCAAGGGAATCAATGTCAAATAGGTGGCGAATTCGATGCTAACGTGCTCGCATTAAGCTGGCAAAGCACCTTTTGTGAACTCTATGGCCGCCGTAAAGCCGAATGTCGCGCCCTCAGCCAAACGCCAGAATCGAGCCAATGGCAACACTTCAGCCTGCACGGACTGTGGCCGAATAAACAACAATGCGGCACGCGATATGGCTATTGCAGCACAGTCAAACTGCAACCGAATGATTTCTGTACTTATCCAGAGTTTGAACTGAATCCATCGGTGCGCAAAAATTTAGAAGAAGTCATGCCTAGCGCCCAATATGGCACCTGTTTAGAACGCCACGAATGGTGGAAACACGGCACTTGCCGTAGCCAAGACCCTAACGAGTACTTTTTATTGGCAACCCAGCTGACCCAAGCGGTCAATGCCTCGGCATGGGTACAAAAATTTATTCATGACAACATAGGTAAGAGTGTCAGTAAAAGTGAGTTAAACCAAAGTTTTGATGACAGCTTCGGTCAAGGCGCTCACACTAAAATGAGTCTAGAATGTGGCAAGGGATTACTGAGTGAAATCCGCATTAACTTGCCCGAAGTCATTAAAACTTCTGACTCCTTACCTAGCCTACTCGCCAAAGCCAATAAGGCCTCAAAAGGCTCTTGCCCTGAAACAATCATGATTGATAACGCTAATTAAACAAATAGTTAGACAAATAAAAACGGCGATTTAGCGTCGCCGTTTTTAACCTTAATGACAGCACTTAATATGGCAATCACATCTGATTAAGCTTGATCACCGCAAAGGTAGCGCCTTGGGCGTCAGCAATGACAGAAAATCGTCCCACATCAGGGATATCACTAGGCGGAATGCACACTTGCGCGCCTAAGCTTTGGGCTTTCTCAGCAAACGCATCGCAATCCGCCACCACAAAATAGAGCAGCCAGTGGGGAGAAATATCGCCCCATTCAGGCATTATCGTCATCATACCGCCGATGGATTGACCATCAAGCTGCCATTCTGAGTATTCAATGTCAGGCATGTCACTTGGCATGTTGGTCCAAGGGAAGATTTTGCAGTAAAAGGCTTCTTCAGTACGCGGCTCTTTGCAAGCCAGCTCAACCCAGCAAAGGGTATTGAGTTCACCCTGACGGCGAGCACCTATGTGGTTCTTCGCTTGCCACAAAGCAAAGCGTGCGCCTTCAGGATCGCTGACCTGCGCCATCACGCCCGCATCACCCACAATATGCGGCCCCATGTGCACTTGGCCGCCCGCCGCTTGAATCGCTGCAATGCTGGCATCGATATCATCGACGGCAAAGTAGATACGCCAGTGGCTGGGGATATGTGCTTCAGACTCAGGGATTTGATACATGGCGCCTAAGTCATCTCCCGCTAAATTAAATAGCGAAAAGTGACCTTCTGGGATCGGCATTTCAACCGCGTTCCAACCAAATAACGCTTGGTAAAATACTGTTGCTCCCTGCCAATCATGGCTTGCAAGTTCAACCCAACATGCATGTCCTTGTGCGTACTGAGTCATTTTCATTATCGGCTCCTTTGTCTTAACAATCATTCGAGTTAAGCCTGAGTTTGTATTTCTGTCCAGTATTCAGGTTAAAAAGATCTGCAAGACAAAACTCAACCACTAAAGACAAAAAAGCCCTCACATAGAGGGCTTAAATCATCACAACAAATTAGGAATATTGCGGCAGTAAATTTGCCATCGCGAGCAGATGACATGCACCTGTGACTATGCCAAATAACACCACAAGAATAATCAGCGGTGTACCGCCTATCACTCTAAAACCTGTGCTATCGGGGAACAACTGCCGCGATTTATAGGCCATCAGCGCCGGGACGATTACCGCCCACACAGTTGCCGCTAATGCCGCAAAGCCAATCGCCACTAAGAAGCCGTCGGGAAACAGTAATCCTAAAATCGTTGGCGGCACAAAGGTCACTAACGCGGTTTTCATTCGGCCAGAGCGTGAATCATCAAAACCAAACAAATCAGCAAGATAATCGAACAGACCTAAGGTCACCCCTAAGAAAGATGAAGCCACGGCTAAGTTAGCAAACAGGGTCAACATACTGTTTAACCAGCTACTCGCCATCACCTCAGACAAAGCGCCCACCAACACCCCCATATTGCCGCCTTGGGCAATAATGTCGATAAACTGGCTGCGGGGAATATTGCCCATAGTCGCCACTAACCAACAGACATAAATCACCAGCGCGATAAAGGTGCCGACGAAAATCGCCTTGATAATGGTGGAGGAATCTTTGCCGTAATACTTCACTAAGCTGGGAACGTTACCATGGTAACCAAAGCTAGCGAGACCAAAGGGCAGCGCCGCCCACAGATAAGGTGAAAAGCTGTTATTACCATCAGGTTCGAGCAACTTAGTCACATCAATTTCGATCAATAAATTGCCGATAGCGAGGAAGAAGGTAATGATCATACCGCCGAGCATAATCGTGGTAATCCGATCCACGGCCTTAGTGCTGATCAACACTATGCTCGCCAATACTATGGCAAACACCAGCCCTGCCACACTTTGCGGTAACTCAATTCCCATGCCCTGCAAGCTATGATTCACAATCGAACCACCGCCGCTGATATAGGCATAGGTCAAAATATACAACACGAAAGCGATAGAAACGCCGTTCACTATCCGCCAAAACTGCCCAAGAGTTTGCTTGCTTAAGGTATCGAAGCTAGCACCGGGTTCGAAATGTAAATTGGTTTCGAGCAACAATAAGCCCGACATCAACATGCAAAACCAAATACCCAATAACATTAAAATCGAATAGCCAAACCACATACCTGCACCGACCACGGGCAGAGAAAACATCCCAGCACCTACGGTCGTGCCAGCAATAATCATGGCACCACCAAGCAAGGACTTACCTGCGGGCTTATGCTTAGCCGCATTCATATGATTTGCCATTAAACTGTGTGCTCCGCGGTGACACTCGCCACTATCGTTTGTCTCACTGACGGACGTAATAAGCTATTGGCCTGATCTCGTATGCGATTGATATTGGACTTATCTTCACTATCCGCCAGATATCCCAATTCTTTGAGCTTCACGCTCAAAGTACCGTAGAGTTTTTTATCGTAGAATTCAGGCGCGGTAATACCATGTAAAGCCCCTAAACGCTGAGCGAGTAAATGGCTCTCAGACTCAAGTTCTGAGCGCTCCATCTTAGGTCTGTTCGCTAACAGATTGAAAATAATAGCGTAGCGTTGCAAAGTTTCACTCACTGAACTGGCTAACAACAATAATTGGCTTGAGTGCTCAGGCACGACAGCTAAAGTATCTGTCTCAACCACTAAACCTTGCCCAATCAGGAAATCCAGCACTTGCTCAACATAGGCTGGTAAGTCTTTAATTCCCATGAAGAGTTCGGCTTTCAGCAGTGGATAAAAATCGGCAACGATTGAAACCACTTGCTGGCGCAGGATCTGTTCATTGTGGGTTAAACAACTCGCAATTAATGACGGTACGATAAATAAGTGAATGATATTGTTACGATAGTAAGTCATAGACACAGCCTGACTCGCTTCGATAGACACTATTTCCCCTAAAGGATCGGCACTAACAACAAACTTGTTCAGCTCTAAACCTTGCTGCACTAAATGCTTACCATCACCTTCGGCAACAGATGTATAAGAAGTGTAAGGCACTTTTTTGAGTAGGGTCAGATACAAATCAAGCTGACGCTCCAGCAGACTACGTTCTAAGGCGTTTTGATCTGTCGCCAGTAAGACTAAGCTAGTCAAAGTCACCGAACTCGCGGCTGCGGCATCATTGATACGCGTCATCACCCGATTAGCCAGCACGTTTACCGCTGGAGTTAACCAACTTGGTTTCTGCTCGGGATCATCGGCCAACTCAGCACGCCAGTTTGGCGCACGCTCATTTAAGAAATTTTGTAAGGTAATAGGCTCGCCAAAATTCACGTAACCTTGGCCAAAATTACCTAATTTGCGAATGGCACCGAACACCTGCCACACAGATTCTTTTTTCTTTTTCTTACCGCTTAACTCTTTATGGTAAGTCGCCACTTCCATCACATGGTCATAGCCTAAATACACAGGCACAAGTGTGACAGGACGTTCAATACCGCGCAGTACGCTGTTCATCGTCATGGCGATCATGCCAGTTTTCGGCGCCAACAGACGGCCAGTACGTGAACGGCCACCTTCGGAGAAGTATTCCACCGAATAACCTTTAGCAAACAGCTGATCTAAATACTCACGAAATACTGCGGTATACAGCTTGTTGCCATTAAAACTACGGCGGATAAAGAAGGCACCACCGCGACGGAACATAGGTCCCGCGGGCCAGAAGTTGAGGTTGATGCCAGCAGCAATGTGCGGCGGAACCATGCCTTGATAATACAAAATATACGATAACAGCAGGTAATCCATGTGGCTGCGATGGCAAGGCACATAAACAATCTCGTGGCCATCGTGATGCAGCTGGCGAACTTGCTCGGCGCCTTTAATGTTGATCCCGCTATAAAGCTTGTTCCACAACCAAGTTAAGAAACGCTCGGCAATACGCACTAAACTATCTGAGTAATCGGCTGCTATTTCATCGAGGTACTCAATAGCCGTCTCGCGCGCTTGGGTCTCAGAAATCTTTTTACTGGCGGCTTCTTCTTGAATCGCTTTGCGCAGCGACTCAGATTTGAGTAACGAATGAAACAGTGCTTGGCGGTTTGGCAGCACAGGCCCTGTCATTACCTTACGTTGACGACGGAAATGCACGCGCGCAACCCGTGCTAACTTATGGGCAATCCCCATGTCGGTGCCATGTTCGTCAGCCATGTAACGCAGGGATACGGCATTCGAAAACTGCACGAAGTTATGTCGACCTAAGAACAGAATCATCAAGCACTTGCGCAGCCAAGTCGGGTTTTCCCGCTCAAATACGGCCGCCTTCATAGTGTCGTCTTCTTTCCCTGGCGTGCGACCCCAATACAAGCTCACGGGTACCAGTTGAATATCTAATTCAGGACGTTCCTTATGCACGGCTAACAAACGCATAAAACATTCGAGGAAAGGCTCATTACCAGCACGCTCGCCAAACAGTGGCTTACGTCCTTGAAGACAGACAACCCGAGGCGCAGTCACACCATTAGCCACTAGAGGCTCATAAGGGCTTGGTAAACCTAACTTAGCCGTTATTTCGCTCAAAGCAGCTATGTCACTGAGGGATTCTGTTTTCATCACATAAACAAGGGGTCTGGAAGCATCCAGATTCAGATCGGCAAAGGGATCCTGAGGCACCACAATAGTGTGCACTAAGTGTTTTTGGATCCAACGTAATGATTTCAACCAAAGAGAGTCGTGTTTAGGCATTATTCTTATGCAATTAAGTGCGTTTACTAGCCCGATAGAATACCAGACTATGGGTAATATTCGCTAATTCTCTCCAACATAGCTAAAAAGTGGTTAATACTTGCGCTGCAAATAATACTGTATATACTAACAGTAACTGTATAGAAAAACAGGAAACACCATGAGACCTTTGACGCCACGCCAAGCTGAAATATTAGAGCTAATTAAACGAAATATTGCCGATACTGGCATGCCACCCACTCGGGCAGAAATCGCAACCCGTTTAGGTTTTAAGAGCGCCAATGCGGCTGAAGAACACCTTAAAGCGTTGGCGAAAAAGGGCTGCATTGAGATCATGCCTGGCACATCTCGGGGCATTCGTCTGCCTGCGGAAATCGAAGATTTGACTGAAACAGGTTTACCGCTCATCGGCCAAGTGGCCGCGGGTGAACCTATCCTCGCCCAAGAACATGTTGAACAGTACTACCAAGTCGACCCAAGCATGTTCCATCCCGCCGCCGATTTTTTACTGCGAGTAAAAGGCGACAGCATGAAGAATATCGGCATTCTCGAAGGTGATTTGCTGGCAGTTCATAAAGTAGAACAAGCTAGAAATGGTCAGGTGGTTGTCGCTAGAGTCGATGACGATGTCACTGTTAAACGTTTCGAAAAAAAAGGTAATGTGGTCTATCTACATGCCGAAAATGAAGATTACTCCCCGATTAAAGTGGATTTAGGCTTCCAAAGTTTAACAATTGAAGGACTCGCCGTCGGTGTGATCCGTAATGGAGATTGGCTATGAATAAACTACTTGGCAATGCCCCCCGCCATCCGGGCTTGTGGCTCGATGAAGTCCGTGATGCCGACTATGACTGGCACCATGCGCCTATCGCCTGCATGCCAACTAAGACTCAAGGTCGCCAAGAATTAATTCATCTGAGTGCACAACTCGCTCAGTTAAGCCAACAGGGCCGTTGGTTAGTGCTCATCAACCCACCAAGTATTGGCTACAAGCAAACGCTCGCTAACGCGGGTGTGCGTATGGATAGAGTTTTGCTGGTACATGCTAAAGATGAAGTCGAAACCCTGTGGGCGATGGAAAAAGCCCTGACAAGTGGTACGTCCAGTGCAGTCATTACTTGGACTCAATCATTAGATGCGCGGGATAATCGACGCCTACAAATCGTGGCTAAAAGTGCCAGAGCTATGGGCATAGTGCTTGAAGACGTAAACAGTCACTTACATGCCGACGTACGCATTGAGCAAGGCAATCTCTTCGGTCAGCAATCTTTTTTTAGCGCTGTACACTAAATATTCATTTAATTTTTTACCTTGAAAGCCGCCTCACCTATGAATGTGAGGCTTTTTTTTGGCAATTTTTCAGATAATTAGATAAATAAGTGATCTTGATCAATATTTAAACAGCAAGTATGGTTGGTTAAGTCGGTGATGATATATCACCTTCCGTGGTCAATGAATCGAGTATTTATCGAACTCGAAGCGCCACTAAAAATAGAGAACAGATTTATTTCAGCAGTATGTGCCAGCGTGGCTAATTACCAGCAGTAACAATACTTGATTAAAAGTAACAGCCGCCAACGCACGTTGAAGTCAAAAAAGCTTTTTTGGGAACTGAAGAGTTTGCATAGAGTTGAGACTTACTGTGTTGCTCTTCTTTGTAGTTGCTATTCGCAATTGGCAGAGGAGAAGTCTTGTGAAGCAATTGTTGTATTGTTTACTCGTGGTGCTTTTCGCACCACCGTTGACCGCCGCAGACATGCGGTTCAACATGACCCCTGGCGTGACCGAGATCAGTGGCAAGGTTTATCACTTGCACATGACCATCTTGTATATCTGCTGCGCAATAGGCCTAGTGGTCTTTGGCGTCATGATTTACGCCATGATCAACCACAGAAAATCCAAAGGCGCTGTCGCGTCCCACTTTCACGAAAGCACTAAAGTTGAAATCGCTTGGACGATTCTGCCATTTATCATTTTGATCTTAATGGCGATTCCAGCGACAAAAACTTTAATCGCAATGGAAGATCCCAGCAACGCCGATCTCACCGTAAAAGTCACGGGGTCCCAATGGAAATGGCATTACAGCTATTTCGATCAAGATATTGATTTTTATAGCATACTGACAACACCCAGAGCACAAATTGAAGGCACCGAAACCAAGGGTGAAAACTATCTATTGGAAGTCGATAAACCGCTCGTTCTACCGATAAACCGCAAAATCCGCTTTCTGATGACTTCAGAGGATGTCATCCATTCCTGGTGGGTACCCGCCTTTGCCATTAAGAAAGATGCCAACCCTGGATTTATCAATGAGGCTTGGACTCGCATCGACAAACCCGGCATTTACCGCGGTCAATGCGCCGAACTTTGCGGAAAAGACCATGGTTTTATGCCTATCGTAGTACAAGCGTTACCTGAAGCCGAGTTTGAGGCTTGGGTAACAGAGCAGAAACAAGCCGCAGGTGCTGCGGCTGAAGCCGCTCAAGCCGCTTTATCACAAACCCTAAGTAAAGAAGAGTTGATGACTCAAGGTGAACAAGTTTACCTCGGGCACTGCGCAGCCTGCCACCAGCCCAATGGCGAAGGGTTGCAAGGCGTATTTCCGCACCTTAAAGGTAGCCCGATTGCAACGGGACCGCTCAGCGGCCACCTTGAAATTGTGCTCAACGGTAAAACGGGTACAGCCATGCAAGCGTTTAGTAAGCAATTGACTGCACAAGAAATCGCGGCAGTGACTACCTACGAGCGTAATGCTTGGGGCAATAATACTGACGATGCAGTGCAAGCCAAAGACGTCAACGAGTACATGAACGGCAATTCTGCACAAACATCCGCCGCGGTACCAAGCAGTACAACCCCAACACCCACACCTGCAACAGACGTCTCAGCTGCAGTCGATCCCGCAAGCCTCCCCACACTCAGCCATGACGCCCTCATGGCCGAAGGTGAAACTGTCTACGCGACCTTCTGTGCTGCCTGCCATCAAGTGACAGGTGCAGGAATACCACCCGCCTTCCCCGCGCTAGTGGGTAGTGCTATCGCCATTGGACCAGTCGCCAATCACATCGATATTGTGATGCACGGCAAAACGGGCACGGCTATGCAGGCATTTGGCAAACAGCTTAGCCCACAGCAACTTGCAGCAGTCATTACCTATGAACGCAATGCTTGGGGTAACAATACCGGCGATACAGTGCAACCTGCTGATATCGCAAGTCATGGACAGTAGGGGATAATGATGAGCACAACGACTCAAGATCAAACCGCAGCCCATGATGAGCATCATCATGGTGCGCCAAAGGGCATCATGCGCTGGCTGCTAACCACCAACCATAAAGACATAGGTACTTTGTATTTATGGTTCAGCTTCATTATGTTCTTAACCGGTGGCGCTATGGCCATGGTGATCCGCGCTGAACTCTTTCAACCTGGATTACAATTGGTCGAGCCCAACTTTTTCAACCAAATGACAACTGTTCATGGGCTGATCATGGTATTCGGTGCGGTAATGCCAGCCTTTACAGGGCTCGCTAACTGGCTGATCCCTATGATGATAGGGGCGCCCGATATGGCGCTGCCACGGATGAATAACTGGAGTTTTTGGATACTCCCCTTCGCCTTTACTATTCTTCTCAGTTCGCTATTTATGGAAGGTGGCGGACCTAACTTTGGTTGGACCTTCTACGCACCACTATCAACAACTTATAGCCCAGATAGCACTGCGCTCTTTGTATTTTCTATTCATATCATGGGGATAAGTTCGATCATGGGCGCGATCAACGTGATTGTGACCATAGTGAATTTACGCGCGCCAGGCATGACATGGATGAAGTTACCATTGTTTGTCTGGACTTGGCTTATCACGGCATTCCTACTGATCGCAGTTATGCCCGTACTCGCTGGCGCAGTGACTATGGTGCTGACCGATAAGTTTTTCGGCACGAGTTTCTTCGATGCGGCTGGCGGCGGCGATCCTGTGATGTTCCAGCATATTTTCTGGTTCTTCGGCCACCCTGAAGTCTACATCATGATCTTGCCGTCCTTTGGCATCATCTCTGCAATAGTCCCAGCCTTCAGTCGTAAACCCTTATTTGGCTATGCATCCATGGTTTATGCTACGGCTAGTATTGCAATTCTGTCGTTCCTCGTGTGGGCGCACCATATGTTCACCACAGGTATGCCTGTGTTTGCCGAGCTGTTCTTCATGTATTGCACTATGTTGATTGCAGTGCCAACTGGGGTGAAAGTGTTTAACTGGGTTGCCACTATGTGGCGCGGCTCACTCAGTTTCGAAACGCCCATGCTGTTTGCTGTAGCCTTTATCATACTCTTCACTATTGGCGGTTTTTCGGGATTAATGCTCGCCATTACACCCGCTGACTTCCAGTACCACGATACTTATTTTGTTGTGGCACATTTCCATTATGTACTCGTAACTGGTGCGATTTTCTCCATCATGGCAGCGGCCTATTACTGGCTACCTAAGTGGACGGGGCACATGTACAACGAACGACTGGGACAATGGCATTTCTGGTGCTCGGTGATTTCAGTCAATGTGCTATTTTTCCCGATGCATTTCCTTGGGCTCGCAGGTATGCCAAGGCGTATCCCTGACTACTCGATTCAATTTGCCGATGTTAATCAAATCGTCTCGATTGGTGGGTTCGCCTTCGGCTTATCGCAATTGATTTTCTTAGTATTAGTAATTAAGTGCATCCGAGGCGGCGAAAAAGCCCCCGCTAAACCTTGGGAAGGTTCCGAGGGTTTAGAGTGGACATTGCCAAGCCCTGCGCCTTACCACTCCTTCACGACACCACCTGAGGTGAAATGAAATGGCAACCCAACACCAGCAAGATAAACCTAAGTCAAATCGTAAACTTATCAGCATGTTAGTTATCGGCTGTATTGGCATGTTTGGCTTTGGATTCGCGCTGGTGCCGCTCTACGATGTGTTGTGCGAGCAACTCGGTATCAATGGAAAACCCTCCAATACCGCGAGTAGTTATCAAGCAATCACAGTAGATACAAGCCGAATAGTGACTGTGGAATTTATTTCTCAGGTACAAACAGGCATGCCATGGACATTTGCGCCACAAACCAAACGGCTCGAAGTTCACCCTGGCGAGCTAATCCATACGGCATTTTTGGCGCGCAATATGTCCGCTAAAGCAACGATTGGCCAAGCGATACCTTCAGTTTCGCCCGGCCAAGGTGCCGCTTATTTCAATAAAACAGAATGCTTTTGCTTTAATCAACAACCCTTAGCGGCGGACACTAGCGCAGAGCTGCCGCTCATTTTCTATGTGGATCCTCAGTTACCTGAGTCTATCCACACTCTGACCCTCTCTTACACTCTCTACGACATTACCGACAAGCAGTTAGCGTCTGCCATAGAGCAAGGAGCTGCAAAATGACAACGAAACATCAGACTTACTACGTTCCATCCCAAAGTGTCTGGCCTATTATAGGTGCCATTGGCTTGTTCTTAATCGCCTCTGGTGCAGGCCTTTTCGTGCAGCAGTTGAAATCAGGTGCATCCGGTGGCGGTTATGTGCTGCTGGTTGGGATCGCTGTGATCCTATTCATGCTGGTGGGTTGGTTTAGAACCGTGATCCAAGAGTCGATGGCAGGGCTCTATTCTAGCCAAATGGATCGATCGTTTCGCCAAGGTATGAGCTGGTTTATTTTTTCGGAAGTCATGTTTTTCGGGGCTTTTTTCGGGGCACTATTTTATGCCCGCATGTTCGCAGTGCCTTGGCTCGGTGGCGCATCGAATAATGCCATGACCCACGAAGTGCTCTGGCCTCAGTTTGAAGCTATTTGGCCGCTCATAACTACGCCAGATGGCACTAAAACCCAAGCCATGCCATGGACTGGACTGCCATTAATCAACACTATCGTACTGCTAACCTCCTCAGTTACCTTACATTTCGCCCATGTCAGCCTAGAAAAAGGTAAACGTTCTGCCATTACTCTCTGGCTTGGTATCACCATACTCTTGGGTATGGGTTTCCTTGCCTTACAGACAGAAGAATATATGCATGCCTACCGGGAAATGGGACTCACCCTGACCTCTGGGATTTATGGCAACACCTTCTTCCTGTTAACTGGCTTTCACGGCATGCATGTCACACTGGGGACTCTCTTTTTATTCGTGTTGTTTTTCAGAGTGTTGAAGGGGCACTTTAGCGCAGATAAACATTTTGCGTTCCAAGCAGGGAGTTGGTATTGGCACTTTGTGGATGTGGTCTGGCTGTGTTTGTTTATTTTCGTTTACGTTCTCTAGTGCTTTAGTAAGGCGTGGGATTGGGGCTAATTAACCCAGTCCCTAAGGCCACCAGCAATAACAAGATAACGAGCACGGAGAAAATCACTCGCCGCCCAAGATAACGGCTCATAGGCACTTTTTCATCACCTTTCACCATAATAAACAAGGCGCGACCTAGATTAAAAATGATGAATAGCAACAGCAGAACTAAGACCAACTTAAAAATGAACAGGCTATTCATACAATATCCTCATGTTCTGCTGAATAAATTAACGGTTTTTCTACTGATATTGACTGTGGCTGTATTAACTATATTGGTCAAGTTGGGTTTATGGCAGTTAGCCCGTGGTGAAGATAAAACGACGCTTTTAGCCCAAATGGAAGCAAGGCAAGCTTTGCTGCCATTAAGTTTTGAGCAGCTCCAACTCAAGGTCGGCAAAGAAGGCGTAACGGGTTATCGACTGCAAGTACGCGCCACTCCCGCAAGCTCACAAATCTGGCTGCTGGATAATCAAATCTATCAAGGTCAAGTGGGATATTTAGCCTTTCAACCTCTGCAAGTAGAAGTTGAAAAACCTTGGTTGCTGGTCGAGTTAGGCTTTGTTGCCTCAGGCTCCCATCGTGATGAGTTGCCTCACATCACTCCCCTAAGCGGGGAATTAAATATCGAAGGCAAGCTTTATCAAAAGCAAATCAATCCCTTGAGCCAAGCTTTAATGGCAGAAACAGGGACAAGTATTCGCTTTCAAAATTTAAATATGCCCGAAATGGCTAAGGTATTAGGGCACCCATTGTTACCTGTCGTGTTGCAACCAGAGCAATTACCTTCCCTCACATTGCCCCATCCTTGGCAACCTTTCCCACTGTCGGCACAAAAACATTGGGGCTATGCGTTGCAGTGGTTTTCGATGGCAGCCGTATTTGCAGGACTAATGCTGTGGCAAGGGATTAAATATGTAAAACGCCATAGCGCCCAAACAGTCGCAAACTCAAGGAGCCAATAGGGAAATTCGTACCATACTTAGCAAGACACTAATAAAACTAAATAAATATAAAACAATAAATTAGGGATAATTTGAATGAGAGGAGCAAGCATGAACTCCCAGAACAAATCTAAACACAAAGCATTAGGGCTATTACTGCTGGCGTTTATTGCCCCCGTAGTGATTGCTAAGCTAGTGCTGAGCCTGAATTTATACCATGGCGGTGCCACCAATCATGGCGAGCTGATCAGTCCCGAAACCAGTTATGCCAGCCTTGGGGTTGAAAATTCTAATCCCAAAGAATGGCAACTACTATATTTATTGCCCGCCAAATGCAACGATACTTGCCGCGAACGCCTGTATATTTTGCGCCAAAGCCACACAGCGCTAGGGCCAGATCAGGCGCGAGTAGAACCGCTCATCCTCACCCATCCCGACAGCGATCTTAACGCCTTAAGCGCCTTTCACTTCAACACTCGCCCCGCCAATGCAGACTTAAGCAAATGGTTAGATGAACAGCAGCTAATCATAGTCGATCCCTTAGGCAGCTTAGTCCTGCGCTACCCTCAAGTGCAGGGCAAAGAAGCACATTTAGCTCAAGGCAAGGCGCTGATTGCGGATCTGCGTAAGCTGTTAAAACTGTCGAGGGTAGATTGATGCAACTAACTTGGATCCTACGCTTAACCTTAGTCTTTACCCTATTGGTGATTTTAATGGGCGCTTACACCCGCCTATCGGATGCAGGGCTCGGCTGCCCCGATTGGCCAGGCTGCTACGGCCATATTAAAGTGCCCACCCAAGACCATGAAATCGCCCATGCGCAAACTATATTCCCAGATCACGATATCAATCCAGAGAAAGCTTGGCTGGAAATGATCCACAGATATATCGCAGGCGGACTTGGCTTACTGGTGTTATTCATCTTAATTTTGTGCTTAAAAACACCGGAAGCACCCAAAAAGTTGCCGATCATCATAGTGCTGCTGATCCTTTTTCAAGGAGCACTAGGCATGTGGACTGTGACCATGAAACTCATGCCAATAATTGTGATGTCGCATCTTATTGGTGGCTTTAGCCTAATCTCACTGCTGTTACTCCTTTACCTGCGAACCCGACCTCGGCGTATATTTAATAGCGAAACCCATGCTCGACATCTCGCACCGTTAGCGTTGGTGAGCCTATTCGTCCTTGTGGGTCAGATTATGTTGGGGGCTTGGACATCATCGAATTATGCGGCGCTCGCCTGCACCTCTTTACCCATCTGTGAGGGAAATTGGGTAGATAACTTAGCAATAGCCGAGGCATTTTCACCGTTCCAAGGCCAACACCCTAGCTTCGAATTTGGGGTGCTCGATTACCCTGCACGAATGACTATCCACGTAGCCCACAGAATTGGCGCTATCGTCACTGCCAGCTTGTTACTCGTGCTCGCCTACCGATTATTTGTTGGCGCTACGGGACTTAAGGCTTTAAGCCTTTTATTAGTGGGCCTAGTCATACTACAAGTGAGCTTAGGTATTTCTAACGTAGTGATGCATTTACCACTCGGTATTGCCGTGTCTCACAACGGTGGTGCGGCACTACTGCTACTGACCTTAGTCACAATCAACTATTTTTTATGGCGCAAAGCATAAGCGAGGGATCCAAGATGGCAAAACCACTCTCAATCACCAGTAGCCTGCCCACTTTCAGCGTAACATGGCGCGCCTATTTTGAAATGACCAAGCCTAAAGTGGTCGCACTCATGCTGCTCACTGTCCTCGTCGGCATGTGTCTGGCTGTGCCCCATGCGGTGCCCGTTCAACCTTTGCTCGCGGGTATGCTTGGAATTGCCATGATGGCGGGTTCTGCGGCGGCGTTGAATCATCTGATCGATCGCCGTATCGATGGCTTAATGGCGCGCACCTACAATCGCCCGCTACCCAAAGGGCGTATTTCTGCCACGCGCGCGTTAATTTTCGCCGCTAGCTTAGGTAGTTTTGGCTTTATCGTCTTATATTCCTTAGTCAATCCACTCACAGCTTGGTTGACCTTTGCCAGCCTGATTGGCTATGCCTTGGTTTATACTGCCTATTTGAAACGCGCAACATCACAAAATATTGTGATCGGTGGCCTTGCGGGAGCTATGCCACCCCTGCTGGGATGGACGGCAGTAACGAACGAATTTCACGGCCATGCGTTATTGCTAGTGATCATCATTTTTACGTGGACGCCGCCACATTTTTGGGCACTGGCCATTCACAGACGCGCCGAATATGCCAAAGTAGATATTCCCATGCTACCAGTCACCCACGGTGTCGAATTTACGAAAACCTGCATCTTGCTCTACACAGTATTGCTGGCGATTGCTTGCCTGTTACCTGTGCTGGTTGGTATGTGTGGGCCAGTGTATTTCGTCAGCTCGAGTTTACTCAGTACGGGATTTATCTATAAAGCATGGCAACTTAAATATCGGGATCATGATGGCTTAGCGATGCAAGTGTTCCGCTTCTCTATCTACCATTTAATGTTGTTATTTATGGCATTACTGCTAGACCACTATTTGTGGAACTAGTGTATGGAACGAGTTTGTCGCGCTAACCTGTATTTATGGAGCGAATAATGCAGAAAAGAATTTTAGTCATCGCCATTTTGTTGTTCGGTCTTGGCGGCCTATTTGCGGTGAAATTTAATCCCCCAAAACCTATCGAGTTAGAGAGCGGTTTTCTGTTTCCACAGGCCTATGAATTAGCGCCCTTTGAATTGGTTGATCAACACAAGCAAGCTTTTACCAATGCCAGTTTGCAGGGGAAATGGAGCTTATTTTTTATCGGTTTTACCTTTTGTCCCGACATTTGCCCTACGACCTTAAATAAACTTGCGGCGGCTTATCCTGATCTAAACAAAATAGCGCCATTGCAGGTAGTGTTTTTATCCGTCGATCCCAAACGGGACACACAGGATAAACTCCTGACCTATGTTAATTTTTTCAATCCAGAATTTAAAGCGGTCACGGGCGAGCAGACACAAATCTTCCCACTCACCCGCAGCTTAGGACTCACTTATGCCATGGTGGGTGAAGGAGAAAATTACCAAGTCGACCATAGTGCAGGTTATGTGTTGGTATCGCCGCAGGGAACGCGAGTTGCGGTATTTAAACCTACGGCAGCGTTAGGCAAACCGCCGCAGGTATTAAATGATAAATTAATTAGCGATTTTGAAAAAATAGTAGCGCAATACAAACCTAGCCGCTGATCACTCTTTAACCCAAGAGCCATCGTCCTTTGGCCTCACCCAAGGCTGAGAAAACCAATAGTAGCCATTGCGCGCCTTACTCGGCGCTGTGCAGTTATAACGCGAGCGCCCCGCAGGCAAGGCTAAATCCGCTTGAACACTAAACTCGTTTTCATTGAGCCAAGTCGGCTGTTTTGAGCCTTGACCTTGGATGTAACACATCACTTGCTTAGCAGAGATATCACTCATATCGAGGGTCACTTTAAGCTCTGGACGCCAATGACCACCCTTTAACTCAGGATCACTTGGGGTTTGTGCAATCACAGGCATATTTAAGCTGTATAA
Organism: Shewanella sp. SM73; assembly: GCF_025653795.1. Lineage (NCBI taxonomy): Bacteria > Pseudomonadati > Pseudomonadota > Gammaproteobacteria > Alteromonadales > Shewanellaceae > Shewanella > Shewanella sp. SM73. Next base: position 60,686 of record NZ_JAKKRY010000010.1, on the reverse strand, counting down.
CTTTGCCTTAAGGCTTTTTAGGTCAGCATATTGTCCAGCAACGGGGAAACGCGGCAGGGCCGTTAATGGCGAATAGGGCCCGGCGGCACCGGACTGTTGCCCAAAAGCGACAAAGCCGTTCTCAGTTAACATATCCTGCAACGCTTGATTGTACTCACCGTAGGGATACGCCAACATTTTAAAATTGTGCCCAGTGGCATCTGCAATCGCTTTTTCTGTATCTAAGATATTGGCTTTTATCCGCGCTAACCACTGCGCCTGTGATTCGTTTTCTAAGGAGCGGATCAAATGTTCGTGCGCCCAACTGTGATTAGCAATATCGGCGCCTTCCTTGGATAGTGTGATGAGTTCATCCCAAGTCATCATCTCGGTAAACTTTTGTTTAATCGGCTCAATTGCCACAAACAAGGTGTAGGGGAATCCAAATTCCTTTAGGATAGGATGCGCCGTAGTCGCTATACTGCGATAACCATCATCGAAGGTAATTGCGATTGTTTTAGCGGGTAAATCTTGTTTTTGCTTGATCGCTTCAACCACTTTAGAAAGCGGGATCACCATAAAGCCGTCATCGACGAGAAACTGCATTTGCTCACGAAATTGCGCGGGCGTAACGCTGGTTGCCGCCGGAGTGGTTTCTGACACATGGTGATATTGCAGAATGACCACGGCATGGGCAGAAAACGTCATTAGCCCTATGAGTGCCAACAGCACACGTTTAACCATAATGTGAACACCTCTGAAATTAATGAATACTGCTAAATCAACTTGGCTCGACCTCATGCTCAACGGCGCGAAAAATCGCCAGTTACTAGCGCTCGCCCTGCCGATGATACTCTCCAATATCACTATCCCGCTGTTGGGCTTAGTCGATACGGCTGTTATAGGTCATCTGAGTGAGGCCTATTATTTAGGGGGAGTCGCTGTCGGGTCAACGATTATCACATTAATCATTTGGTTATTGGGATTTTTGCGTATGGCGACGACAGGTTTAGTCGCGCAAGCCTTTGGTGCTGACGATCTTCACGCCCAGCACAAACTCTTAGTCCAAGGCGCTATGCTAGCAATGTTATTGGGCGCAGGCGTTATCGCACTGCAAGTCCCGATATTGAATTTAGCGTTAGGATTATCCGAAGCGAGTAGCGAGGTCGAACGTTATTGCCGCGAGTATTTTCAGGTACGGATTTGGTCAACGCCCTTCGCCCTGCTCAATTTAGTAATGTTAGGTTGGCTCTTAGGGCGACAACAACCTAAAGCCGCCATGTGGCAGCTGATTTTAGCGAACCTTGCCAATATTATTCTCGATGTGGTGTTTGTCCTCGGCTTGGGTTGGGGAGTTAAAGGCGCTGCCCTCGCCTCAGTCTTTGCCGATATCACCGCTTTCTCAGTCGCACTCACTATGGTGTTACAACAACTCAAGCGTGCACCCGAGTTTCACTTATCCCACCTATTCCCCCATGTCACCTTAACGGGTTATGGCAAATTACTGAGGCTCAACACAGATATTTTTGTCCGTAGCCTCTGCTTGCAGGCAGCTTTTGCCTTTATGACATTCCATGGTGCAGGTCTAGGTGATAATACCGTTGCGGCCAATGCCGTGTTATTGAATTTACTGCTATTAATCTCCTACGCTCTAGATGGTATAGCCTATTATGCCGAGGCAGAAGTCGGCCGTGCCTATGGGCAAAAACAGGCAGAACAATTAAGGGAAGCTGTGATCTTAGCTTGGTGCTGGTCGGCCATAACGGCACTAGGATTCTGCGCTGTATTTAGTCTTTTTGGCAGTAATATTATCGCGTTATTGACCAGTATTAATGAGGTCAGAGCCACTGCGCAAACCTATCTTATCTGGCTAATATTCTTGCCTTTATGGTCCTTTAGCTCGTATTTATTCGATGGGGTTTACATAGGTGCCGCTAAAGGAAAAGTGATGCGCAATAGCATGATACTCGCCACCTTTGGCGCGTTTTTCCCAACATGGTATTTACTGCAGCTGCTATTACTACCAGAGCAAGGCAACCATGCCCTCTGGGCCGCGATGAGTGTCTTCATGATCGTCAGAAGCCTAACGCTCGCGGGGCATTATTATTTCAGTCAGGCCTTTTTACAGAAATAAATCTGTAAAGACAGTAGTTTACTAATCTCAAAATCATTATTATGTTGATTTTACAAATGTAATAAAGATGTGAATCGATAATGAAAAGGATTTTACCGCTGCTATTGCTGTGGCTATGTAACTATACGGTTGCCAACACTGCGCCACAATTACCCGTTGAAGCCTTTGCAAGCATCCCAGATGTTAGCTCTGTGCAACTCTCGCCTAATGGCAAAAAAATCGCTTCTGTTGTACGGGTCGATCAAGCCAAACTCAAAGGTACTGTCGTTAGTATCCAAGATATAGAAACTGGCGAAAAAAGCATTCCGCTGCACACAGATAACCAAAAATTTGTCATCCTGTCTCTGCAGTGGGCAAACGATAATATCTTACTGATCAGTGCTAAGTTTCCGGCTAACCGTTACGGTACACCTACAACCGAAACCCGCCTTGTTAAGTATGATTTGACCACGAAAAAGACCTCGAGTGTCCTTCCGCGCAGCGTCTTAGACCGTCTTAATTGGATCCCGCAACATCAGGGGCAAATTATCGATCTTATGCCAGATGATCCCGATAATATTTTACTGTCATTAGACGGAATGGGAGAAAACGTAGGCGAAGACAGCGTTCTGAAAGTCAATTTAGCGCAGGGGAAATCCAGTTACACCCAAAATGCTAAAAAGAAGATTATAAGTTGGATTACCGACAGGCAGCACAAAGTCCGAATTTCTATCTACAACGATGATACTGAGTACCGCATTTATGAACAGGCCGAGCAAAAGAGTGATTCACGCTTGCTTTGGACCTTTAAAGCTTTTTCTGAGGACACTGTTTGGCCATTAGGTTTTGATGCAGACCCTAATATCCTCTACGTTCGCGCCTATCACCAAGGTTTCGAAGCCATTTTTAAAGTGAACCTGACCGACCCTAATCTTACAAAAGAGTTGGTTTACGCCAATGAAGCAACTGACGTCGAAGGGGATTTACTCTACTCGCAATTAAAGAAAAAAGTCATTGGTATCAGTGAAGGCGACGGCGAGGAATACACCTTCTGGGAAACAGAATATGTCGGCCTACAAAATGGTCTTAAGGCTGTATTACCCGATGCTCACAACTATATTACTCAATTCAGTGCAGATGAACGCCGCTACATAGTGTATTCCACCAGCTCGACCGAGCCTGGCACTTATTATTTCGGCGATAGGGACGAAAAAACGTTATATCCCATCGCGAACAGATACGGCAAGCTCAATAGTGAGCTACTCGCCAACACCCAACATCTAACTTACGAAGCAAGGGATAAGCTCAAAATCGATGCTTACCTAACAGTGCCAAAGGGACTCGAAGCCAAACAGCTACCGACGATTATTTTCCCCCATGGCGGCCCGATCAGTTACGACAGTAACGACTTCGACTATTGGGCGCAGTTTTTCGCTAATCGTGGTTATGCGGTATTTCGAATGAATTTCAGGGGGTCAGCAGGTTACGGCTATGAGTTTATGAAGGCTGGCCTAAAAAGCTGGGGTCTCGAAATGCAAAACGATGTTGAAGACGGGACTCGTTACCTAATAGCTCAAGGGATTAGCGATCCCAAACGCATTTGTATTGCCGGTGCGAGTTATGGTGGTTACGCGGCCTTAATGGGGGCTGCTATGACTCCCGATCTTTACCGTTGCGCCATCAGTGTGGCTGGTGTGACCGATGTGGCCTACCTAGTAAAATCAAGCCGCAGACATACCAACTATGAAGTAGTTAAAGAGCAAATAGGAGATGATCTCGATGCCCTCTATGAGCGCTCACCTATCAGTAAAGCAGATAAAATTAACATCCCAGTATTACTGCTACATGGCGATAAGGACAGAGTCGTTAAGGTTCAACATAGCCGAGAAATGTATGACGAGCTCAAATCACTAAATAAACCAGTGGAGTATATTGAGTTGGAAAATGGTGATCATTACCTGAGCAATAACGACAACAGACTCGCGACGTTTAAAGCCTTAGATAAGTTCTTAGCTGATAATCTCAACCCTAAGTTATAACTTAACAACTGCACTTAAAGCGAAAGCCAAATATAAAAAACGCGACTCAAGGTCGCGTTTTTCATTCAGCTTAACAAACAAGATTAAGCGTAAGAATGTTCACCGTGTTGGTGATCTGTCACGTCACGTACGCCAGTCAACTCACCAGGGAACATGTCTAACAATTGTTTTTCGATACCATCCTTTAGGGTGATATCTACTTGAGAACAACCGTTACATCCACCGCCGAACTGCAGTACGGCTACGCCTTCTTTAGTGATTTCAACCAGCATGATATTACCACCATGGCCAGCTAACTGAGGGTTGATTTCAGATTGGATCACGTATTCGATACGCTCGACTAAAGGTGCATCACCAGACACTTTACGCATTTTTGCGTTAGGTGCTTTAAGCGTGAGTTGTGAACCTAATTGGTCAGTCACAAAATCGATAGTGGCATCTTCAAGGAAAGGTGCACTCTTCTCATCGACCATAGCATTGAAGCCAGTGAACTCGATTTCAATATCATCACTTTCCACTGCATCCGGTGGACAATAAGACACACCACACTCGGCTTGCGAGGTACCAGGACTGATCACAAATACGCGAATATGAGTGCCTTCAGGTTGATCTGCTAACAACTTAACAAAATGGGCTTGAGCCGCATCGGAAATGGTAATCATGAAAACCTGCTCCGTCAGGGGATACCTGAGTGTTTTAGTAAGAATTAGCCGTATGATACTCCGACTCACCTTCGCTTTGTAGTCCTTTGGATAGCAAGTTTATGGATTTTTGCCATAGCGATCACGATTTATTCATCATAAACAAGCTTTAAACGAATGTGTTGTACGCGAGTGAACTGCATCATTTACAAACAAAAGCGACCCAATTGGGTCGCTTTAAGCCAGACATAAAATACAAACTATTTAGCCGCTTCTTGTCCAGCGATACGACCAAAGACAATGATATCAGTGTAAGCATTACCACCGAGTCGATTGGTTCCATGGGTCAAACCAGTCACTTCTCCCGCAGCAAACAAGCCCGGAATCACCTTTCCTTGTTCATCAAGTACACGAGTACGTATATCAACCGCTAGTCCACCCATTGTATGGTGCACAGAAGGTGTCGCCTTTAAAATCCAATAAGGTCCTTTACTTAAATCAACCAATCCTGAGCGATGATTAAAGGCTTCATCCTTTCCTGTTGCGGCATAACGATTAACGTCTTTAATCGTTGATAACAGCTTATCTTCAGGAATATTAAAGACTTTAGCGGCTTCTTCTAGGGTGTCGACCTTATACATTAGCCCGTCTTTTGTGAATTCCTTCAGTTCACCTTGATGCATTTCAACAGTATGGGCAACATCTTCAATAGCTTGGTTCCAGAGCACATAAGTATAACGGCCTGGTTGGGCTAGAATGGCCTGTGAAATCACATCTCGGCGTTCCAATTCCTCAACAAAGCGCTCACCCTTCTGGTTGATTAACACCGCACCAAAGAAGCGAGAGTCTGCAATCAAGGCAATCGCACCCGAGGTTGGGCTACAAATGGGATATGACTGGATATATCCCATATTTTTAGCTGCTGCATGTATTTTTTCTGCCATCACAATACCGTCACCAGTACCACCTGAATGACCAGTGCTGCCATATCGTTCATCTAACTCTGGGTTATATTTTTTACGCATTTCCATGTTAGACGAGAAGCCACCCGTGGCAATCACAACACCGCGTTTTGCATAGTAGGTTACCGTTTTGCCATTATGAGTCGCTTCTACACCCACAATTCGGCCCGTTTGATCTTGAATTAACTTTTCAGCCTTAGTATTGGTATGAATTGGTAAGCCAACTTCTTCAGCTTTAATAGAAAACTTGCTGATCACCTCTGCTCCGGTATGACCTTTAGGGATTAGCGCTCGTTTAACGCTGTGTCCACCAAACTGAAATAATTGATCTGGGTAAAATTCTACTTTGACGTAATCCCTTAACCACTCAGCAGCATCAACCGCATTATCGACCATGGTCTTAACCATTTCAGGGTCACCTTTGAAATCGCCGCCTTTTAGCGTGTCGCTAATAAACAGCTCTTTGCTATCGGTCACCCCCATATTTTTTTGCACCCAACTACCGGCCACATTCATCTCAGCGCCAGAAATCAAAGAATTACCGCCGATAATAGGCATCTTTTCAATAATCACTGCACTTCGTCCCGCAGTCATAGCCTCTAAACCAGCACTGAAACCTGCACCACCCGAGCCAATAATCACCACATCATAGGTATATTCTGCTGGTGTTAATGCTTCATTTTTTTTAGCTGAAGCGACAGCAACTAACGTAACACCTGCGGCTTCAATACTTTTACCCACGGCTTCTTTAAGCGCTTTAGACGTTACGGTTGCGCCTGCAATACCGTCAACCTCGATAGAGTTATTATCAATAATCGCCTGTTTAACATCTTTAAATACGGCACCAGCAAGGACCTTATTTTCCTTTTGCTTTAGTACATCAATCGCCACAATGTGTCCGTCTTTGAATGTGGTTTCGACCTGCACTTCGCCATGCTTGCCTTGAGCGGTTCCCTGGCTTTTTACTATTTGATGGGTAACTTGACAGCCGACAATAATTGCTGTTGCCGTGGCAGCAATACCAATAATGGATTTTTTATAATGCATTACAATTCCCTTATTATTTTTAATGAAAACTAGAACAGCATCAAATTAAATGAGATTCTACTTGTCAAAAATTTAACCTATTTGATAAACCGTTAAAACTGATAACCAACAGATATACCGTATTCAACTCCATCATTATATTGCGATCCCCAGCTATCATAATGAGTGATATATAACTTTGAAAATATTGAATCTGTGAGGTTTGTTTGTAATATTGTAATTATCTGATGGCCATAGCTGTCATATGAAAATAATGATTGATGCGCTTCATCTCTATCAATTTGTGCTTCATAATTCAAACTTAAGCTATGTTTTAACCCTAGCAACTCAAATGGGTACTTTGCATTTAAAACTACGGCATAACCTGACAGATCATTAAACTTCTCTGATGTGGGGGAAAAGCTACCAATGGTATAATTTAAACCGACACCATAGTTTAGTGATAAATTTTGAATTTTTGCATTATGGGTAATACCTAAGTAAAGATTATCTTCAACTAGCGTTTCACTCGCAGAGATAAAGTTCTGAGTCCAGAAGTTGAACTGCGACTCTCCCAGCTTATTTTCAAGTATCAATAATGACTTAATGGTAGTTTTACCATCAAGGTTCTTCTGATTTTCCGCAATTTCAGCAGGGTTTTCGAGCTTAAGATTAGCAAAGTAAGTACCCCAATCAGCAATACCTAAATGATTCAACTTTACAAAAGGTTGATTAAAAACACCTGGGTTATCATTTTTTGCGGCACTAGTATAAAACTTATAACCTAAATCCACGCTCGTTTTATTCACATCAGCATATACTGAACCACTAAAAATAATTGCACTGACTAAAATAGATGCCACACTTTTTTTACACATAGAGTCCCTCTCAACCATGTATTCTAGGAAGTATTTTAAAATACTTATCGACCAGTAAACTTTATATAATAAAGTTACTACGAATAGCATGATGACTATGTGATCTAAGCCCAACGGCGCTTTTGCATTTTAAAAGTGTGTGGTTTAATGCAGTAAATCTATAGTTCTCATTCTTTAGTTATTAGATATTACCAGCCTAGCAGTAAATAAATTATTTGCAGATGAGCTATTAAAAGTCCAACCCAGTTGATTCGCGAGACGTTTCACCAGTAAAAGCCCTAAACCAAATCCATGGCGGCCCTTACTATTGTAGGAATTGGTTATTGCTATACAACAAGCATCTTGAGTAATGCTAATATCCATCCCACCATGCTCAATACTATTCCTTAATAAATTGCTTAAGATTATTTTTAGCGGATGAAGCTGGACGGGCAAGCAAGTATCGTCACACAATAATTGAATTTTTTGCTCATAACCATGTACCCGTTGCTGCTCCTCGATAATACTGGCAAGTAAAGGCGATAATGCTACGTTTTCCTTTTCTAGGTTTGAACACTCTTTATTAGTTAACCATAGTAGGGTTTCAATGAGTGACTTCATTTGATTGGTCGCTTGGGAAGCGTACAGAGTTGCCCCCGTAAGCTCACCTTGTTGTAATGCGAGGATTTCAAATGAAGATTGGCATATGGCGACTGGCGTACGTAACTCATGACTAGCAAAACGTAAAAAATTGAGTTCTCGCTGCTGAGCCTCCTGAAGTTGTAAAATCGAGTTATCTAAAGCATCAACAATAGCTTTTAATTCAGCATATTCTTGTTCTGGTAAACTCAGTTTTCCTCCTCCTTCCCAATCATGTTGTTTAATCGCATGACTAATTTGATGAACAGGCGTAATCACTTTACTTTGCATATAAAACGCTAAACTTGCACTGGCACAAAAGGTTATCAAGACAAGCAGCAAGATCGCCGTCATATTTTTAGGGGCAAATTGCAAATCATGGGTAACACTAAACTGCAGCCAAACATATAGCGGCTGGCCAGTTTGGGTGTAGTACACACTTAACGCGTTAACAATGGGACCTTCTGCATGCTCATAGTGAATTTTGCTCGCATCAGTTAAGACTTCATTGTTACTTAACTCACGAATTTGCAGCGGAATATCTCGCCAATGAGGATAGACAGTTAAGTTATCGGTTTTTAGAAGTGGTTGATGAAGTAATGATTGCTGAGTTGGCTCCGCCAGCTTCAGTAATGCTTCGGCCGCTTGCCCTGCATTGTGTATTGTGACTTCATGCATAGAAATCATACCTGCACACATCATGCAAAGCGGGATAAAACTATTTACACCTAAAGTTATTAATAGAAAAATAACTCCCCACACTTGATAGCTACGCTTGAGGCTAAGTTTAGGCGCTTGCATTGGTATCATCTCTAAGGCTTAAACCGACACCACGAATCGTATGTAATATTTGCCGTTCAAAGGGGCGATCGATCACTCGGCGCAAAAGATGAATATGGCTGCGCAAGCTATCACTATCAGGTGCGCTGTCGGGCCAAAGCATTCGCTCAATCTCTTCTCTACTCACCGTTTCTGGACTACGCCTAGCTAATAAAGCCAAGATCTGCCATCCGGTTTTAGACAAAGCCAGCAGTTGCCCTTGCCGATACACCATGTGGTTTGCAAAATCGATTTCTAGGTCGCCAATAGTCAACCTTTGGGGCGCGGGACGACGCTGAGCAACCACCTTCAATCGCGCGACCAGTTCCTCCATTGCAAAGGGTTTTACTAAATAATCGTCCGCGCCCACAGCAAACCCACTCAAGCGATCATTCAGACTACTACGTGCAGTTAACATGATTACTGGTGAGGTAATGCACTGTCCTTTCCAGCGTTCACACGCTTCAATCCCATCACCATCCGGCAAATTTAGATCGAGAATAATAGCGTCGAACTGCTGCTGACTAATGAGCATATCCGCTTGTGCCAGGTTGAAAGCGTAATCACACTCTATACCACTCAATTCAAGATATTGAATGATGTTGTTAGAAAGAAGTCGATTATCTTCAACCAGTAATATCAACATATTTAGATCAACTCATATTGATGGGCTAAATGGATTAAATTTGCTCTATTTGTAGCCCCAAATTTCTTACGCATGGATTCCATATGATATTCAACTCCTCTGACACTTATCGGGAGCTGAGTTGAAATTTCGTCGTTTTGAAGACCGTTTGCGACCATAAGTAGGATATCTCTCGCATTATCTTTAAGCAGAGAGCTTTGTAGAAATGGATTGAACAATTGTTTATTACATTCAAAAAGCTTGTTCTGAGCTTCCTTTAAAGTGCCTGCCAATCCCTCTAACACCACCTCCGAAGCACTAAGATGGCTAAGTAGTATAAACCGGCCTGCCCAATGACGATTAGAGTGGAATGAGATGGGCCAGCTCAAAACACTTTGAATATTATGCTTACTAAACAGTAGGCTGGTCTTATCATTTTTTTCACTCGTGAATCTATACATATAAGATTTTGAAGTATCCAATGAAAAACCAAAATTGAAATCATGGGAGGCTATCTGATTTAAATAAAAACGCTGTAATTCAGCCATAACAGGGGAAGAAGCTATGCTGGCGATAGGTTTTCTTAGTGCCGTAGGAGAGAACAGATTGGTATCTTTTGGAAAGTGATAATTTTCATACGCACAATGTGGAACTCCTTGAAACCAGAAACCACAAAAACCATGTAGCTTTAAAGAGTAGTTTATCGCCTGAATAACGTCCTTCAGCGTTGATGCAGTATCTGCATTTGATCGCGCCAGTTTAGCGTCCATAAATACCCTCCAAACGAAATAATATAGGAAGGTATCTCAATACAAAAAATAAACAAAACCCATCGATACAGATACTTACATCTTGTCGCAAAATTAAAACTTATTCATTTTTACGCAGTATTTTTGACATAATTTTGACATACACAAAGATATAATGGAGCAATGGTTTTAACCTTTTTAAATATCATCCAACAATCCTGGCGCCTCTGCCCTTGCCAAACACCATACTTGAACATGTATATAACGCGCTTCGAATAAGCGAGCAATTTCAGAGACTGTAGTGCCGGTGGTGACCACATCATCTACCAATGCAACGCGCTGGAACGCAAAATCATCCGCTAACATAAAGGCATCATGTAAGTTGCGTCGTCGCTGCGCCCCCGAAAGCCCCGCCTGCGGTCGAGTGTCTTGTTGGCGCGTTAACCCTTCGCTCACTAACGGCAGTTGCAAGAGCTGTGATAACTCATGGGCAATTAACCACGCCTGATTAAATCCCCGTTGTTGCAAACGTTTTGGATGCAATGGAACTGGCACTATCGCTTGAGGCAGCGAGATTAATCCTTGCTGTTCTAATACCTTAATGCGTGCTACTAAGGCGCTACACAGCACGGGCAAAGCGGCAAGTTGACCTTGATATTTAATCGCACCAACCCAAGCCCCCAAACCTTGATGATAACTACAAGGTGCAATGACTTTACGTGGCTGGCGCTTTTGGCATTCACCGCAATAATCGACTTCTATTTGCATCGACTTACCGCAACCTAAGCAAATAGGCCCATGATATAAGCCAGATTGAAGACAAACGGCGCAAATGCCAGTCTCGGGAAGTGATATGGATTGGTGGCACAGCAGGCAACAGTTAGGTAAACTGCCCGCCAACCACCTTGTACCGAGTTGATAGCCTAAACGCATTATCCGTAAAGCAGATTGCGGCCAAATCCTTTTGACAAAGTGCGGCATACATTCACCTAATCCATTTTTGAGGCACTCAAGTGAGCCAAGTCACATCCACAAACCAAGCAAATTTGCATATTGAAATCAGCGGCCAAGGGCCAGATCTGGTGATGCTTCACGGTTGGGGAGTGAATAGCGCTGTGTTTACGCCATTAAATGAGTCACTGTCTCAGTATAGGGTGCACTATGTAGACTTGCCGGGCTTTGGCCATAGCCAAATGGTTGAAGGTGGCCTATCAACTTGGGTCGATACCTTAGTCGCTGCATTGCCTGAACACGCTATTTGGGCCGGCTGGTCACTCGGTGGACTCGTTGCGACTCAGGCAGCGTTAAGTTATCCACAAAAAATCAAAGGCTTGATTACCATTGCCTCATCCCCTTGCTTTATGGCAAGGGAAGACGAAGCATGGCCGGGCATTCCGCCACAAGTCCTTCATCAATTTAGAGAACAACTCGGCCAAAATTTACCTAAAACTATAGAGAGATTTCTGGCGATTCAAGCCATGGGTAGCGAAACCGCCAAGGAAGATATCAAACAACTGCGCGATCTTGTCCTCGCACGTCCTTTACCCAATACCAGAGCCTTAACTCAAGGCCTAAATATGCTAACCGACGTCGACTTAAGGCAGCAACTGATAGAGTTGCAACAACCTTGGCTAAGGATCTGGGGCCGACTCGACGGGCTAGTGCCCAAACGCGTACCACATAAAATGCCCATCACAGCTCAAAGTGAGGATGTGATGCTCGCCAAAGCCTCTCACGCGCCCTTTATTTCCCATCAGCAGGAGTTTTTGCAGGTATTTATGCCTTGGTTAACGTTACAGACACGTTAACGCTTTATCTTTGAGCGATTAATGACTAGTATTTAACCATTAATGTGCCAAGGAATTTTCAATGTTAGTTGTCAGTAACTACCCCCAAGTCCCGCTAGCGACCAGTAATGTCGCGACGGACTCGGCTCGGGTCGACAACCAACTGAAACCTGTGGTCATCCCACCACAAGCGGCAACTAAAGGTCACGAAGAACGCGCCTTTAATCCACAGAATGAACGCACAGCGGATCAAGCTCAACAACAGGCGAAAACGCTCGAGCATAATCAGCAGCAAGTTCAAGAAAAACAGCAGCAACAGCAATCCTCACAGCAACAGAACCAACAACAGCAAGAGAAAAAAGCGCCCCTTGTAGTGGCCGAGCGTGTTTTACCTAAAACGCTAAAAATTGCAGCAAGAGGCCAAGCGGCGCTGCAACGTAAGGATATACGCTTAAAGGTCAGTCAAGGTGCAACAAGTTATGCCAGCAGTAACGCCAAAGCGAATACCAGCAGTACGGCAAGGCAATCGCTTCAAGGCGAATCGAGTCAATTTTATCAACAACTTGGGCAACGCATTAGTCAGTTCTATCAACAACAGACTCAGCCAGAACAAGAATCTATTATGTCGACGTGGATTTAACCTATTCCAATCGTATGAATCCGTTTGCGCACAAAATTAGCATGAGTGATAAACAAAAATGCCGCTAAAAATAGCGGCATTTTCCATTCTGTTTAACGCTTATTTAGGCAAACGATACAGCTCTTGCTGGTAGGCCAAACTGCCCCACAATGCCCAACTTAAGGCTTTCTTCTCTAGCGCGGCAGCAGCGGGTGGATGAGGCGTTAACTGCTCAGTTTTTTCATTGTATTCGAAACCCTGTGCCTCTTTCTCTGGTTGCAGAATGACCACATCTTTACCTTCCATCAGCGCAAAGTTTTTATCGTATTGCATCAGAGCACGCCCTGGCCAATCATCGCTGACCTGAGTTAAGTCACGGCCCAGCATAGGATAAGAATCTGAAATACCAATCAATGATAACAGTGTTGGCGGTAAATCAATCTGGCTCACAATACGATGATCGCGTTTTGGCGCAACATTATCCCCAAGAATTAATCCCGGAATACGGAAACGCGATACTGGCACCAGATCCGCCCCACCCACTCGACTGTCATGGTCGGCAACCACGATAAAAATCGTATCTTTCCAATAGTCCGCGTTTTTCGCCAATTTGAAAAACTCACCAACCGCATAGTCAGCATATTTCGCCGCATTGTTGCGAGTTTGCTTAGGTTGTTCATAAAGTTCGATACGATCATCTGGGAATTCAAATGGATCATGGTTGCTCGAACTAAACACTAAACTAAAGAAAGGCTTACCTTCGCTATGCAGACGCTCAAACTCACTGTTGGCCTTGCGCATTAAATCTTCGTCTGACGCGCCCCACGAGCCCACGAAGGCCGGAGATTTGTAATCTTTCTGATCTATGATGTCACTAAAGCCGTTGCCCAAGAAGAAGCTACGCATATTGTCGAAATGGCTCTCACCACCATAAATAAACTGCGTTGTATAACCATGATTTTTAAGTAATTCAGCAATACTGAAAAAGCCAACTTGGCTCTTACCTAGCTTCACCACAGCACGAGCTGGCGTTGGCGTAAAACCTGTTGTCACGGCTTCAATTCCGCGCACAGATCGTGTACCAGTAGCGTACAAGTTATCGAAATACCAACCCTCTTTAGACAAGGCATCGATATTCGGGGTCAGGGGTAACCCACCTAAACTGCCGACAAAACGTGCGCCTAAGCTCTCTTGCAGTAGGATCACTAAGTTCTTTGGCTTACCAGTATAACTGGCTTGGTTAAAGCTCAGTGATGGGATATCCGTTGAAGTAAAGGCACTTTCAGGGCGACCACTTTCCTGACGAATCGTTGCAATAATCTCCGTGTTATCTAGCTTGCCATACACTTTAGAAGCGTCTTCTTCACTATCCATCTGCTTAATGGCAAACACCAAGGAATAAGCAGAGTTAATCACTAAAGAGTTCACTAATGGATCGTCAGCAAAGGCCACCAGAGCGGGGTTAAGCGGACGATGACCCAAGGTTGAACGGGCACCTAATATCGTAATTGCGATAACAATTAACGCTAATACTGGACGCCAATACCAGCGTGGAAAGCGCAGGTTTCTCGTCAGTTTACCGCTGAGAACCCAACCGCCCCAGAGTGTACCTATGGTTAATAATATTGAGAAAATAAGCTCAAGCTTACGACCCGCCCACAACATAGAAAGCACTTCTTTCGGGTAGATCAGATATTCCACATACAAACGATTCGGACGAAAACCGTATTCTTCAATAAAGGCGGGGGTCGATGCTTCTAAAAACAGTATGATCCACAAGCCGACGGTTAACCACACCCGTAGAATCGGCTGCCATAGACGGCCAATAAAATGATCACCTGAAAATAATGCAGTCCCTAAGGCGGCAATACCCCATAACCAGCACAGGGTAGCGATATCGACGCGTAAACCTTGGATTAAGAGATGCGACCAACCATCAACAGCGGCCACGCGATCGGCTTGCCACAGCCCTAAAGCGATACGGCTCGCGGTGGCAATGAAAAGCACTAATAACGAAAAGATAAAGATGGCGCGAAAAGGCCCATGGGCATTGTTTCGCCCGCGAGGTGATAAACCAGATTGCATGTGTTACCCCAAAACGTGTAAAAAGAGCCACTCAGCTTTGGAGTGTCAATTTGAAAAAATCGGTGAATAAGCTGTGCTATGACAACCGATTTTGCTTAATGTTGCATTAAATGCCGACTTTATATTCCCTAAGACGACATTTATGCAACAATTTTGTGAGTAACAGGTTAAAAAGTCGACTCGGACATGACGTATGTCCGAGTATTAACATTACAGCGTCTACTTTTTCAGCTTAGCGAAGGCATCGGCAAAGGCATTGCCCATGGCCGCGTTTGCTGGCGCTTTAGGTGTTTGCTTCTGCGCAGGACGCGCAGCCGGTTTCGCTGACTGCGGTGTTTTACCATGATTAGTTCTGGCAGGATTGTGTGGTCTTTGCTGTGGCTTGCTCTGGTCGATAGCTTCATCCAAACGCATGCTCAAACCTATGCGGCGGCGCTCAACGTCAACTTCCATCACTTTGACTTTCACCACATCTCCCGCTTTCACCACTGTGTGCGGGTCGCTGATGAACTTGTCGGTTAGAGAAGAGATATGCACGAGTCCATCTTGATGTACGCCAATATCAACGAAGGCACCAAAATTAGTCACGTTGGTCACTACGCCTTCGAGTACCATTTCAGGTTTCAGATGTTTAAGTTCTTCAACACCATCTTTAAACTTGGCGGTTTTGAACTCACCGCGGGGATCGCGTCCTGGCTTATCCAGTTCTGCTAAAATATCCGTCACCGTCGGCAAGCCAAATTCCGCCGTAATAAACTCTTCAGCCTTGATGCTGCGCAGCAAATCAGAGTTACCCATCAGGCTCGCCAACTCTACTTGCTTAGTCTTAGCGATAGTTTCCACTAGCGAATAAGCCTCTGGATGCACAGACGAGGCATCGAGTGGATTGTCCCCTTCTCGAATACGCAAAAAGCCCGCCGCTTGCTCGTAGGCTTTAGGCCCTAAACGCGGTACTTTCAGCAGCTCTTTACGATTCTTAAACTGACCATTGGCATCGCGATAATCGACCACATTTTTCGCTAACGTCTTATTTAAACCAGCCACTTGTGACAATAACGGCACTGAGGCCATGTTGAGATCTACACCCACGCCGTTTACACAATCTTCCACCACGGCTTCCAGCGAACCCGATAATTGGCTTTGACTCACATCGTGTTGATATTGACCGACACCGATAGACTTAGGCTCAATCTTCACCAACTCGGCTAATGGATCTTGCAAGCGGCGGGCGATAGACACAGCGCCACGAATCGACACATCAAGATCAGGAAACTCCAACGCCGCCAATTCCGATGCAGAATACACAGACGCACCCGCCTCACTGACCATCACTTTGGTCAAATGTGGATGGGTATCTTTCACTTCGGCAATCAGCTCAGCGGCCAGCTTGTCAGTTTCCCGTGATGCAGTGCCGTTACCAATCGCAATCAACTCAACCTTGTGCATTTTGACTAAGTTAGCCAAAGTACGGATCGACTTTTCCCACAGATTTTGCGGTGCGTGTGGGAAAATCGTTGCATGGCACAACAACTTGCCCGTGTTATCGACCACTGCGACTTTAACACCGGTACGTAAACCAGGATCGAGTCCCATGGTGGCTTTCGCACCCGCAGGAGCGGCCATCAATAAATCACCTAAGTTACGAGCGAAGACTTTAATCGCTTCGGCTTCAGCGCGTTCGCGCATTTGCGAAATAAACTCAGTTTCCATCTGCAGGGCAATCTTAATACGCCATGTCGCCGTCACCACGGTTTTCAACCATTGATCAACGCTGCTATCGCCTAATTTCAGCCCTAAATGATCACAGATAATCACTTCGCAGTAACTACCTTGGCCCGCTTCAGCTGCTGGGTCGGCATTCATAGATAAGGTTAAGAAACCTTCATTACGCCCACGCAGCATAGCCAGTGCACGGTGTGATGGGATCTTAGCTAACTGTTCTGTATGCTCAAAATAATCGCGGAACTTCGCGCCGTCTTTTTCTTTGCCAGCAATTAAACGGCTTTCTAACACACTGTTTTGGCTTAAATGCTCACGCACTTTACGCAGTAATTCAGCGTCTTCGGCGTAGCGCTCCATCAGAATATAACGCGCGCCCTCGAGCACAGTCTTAACATCGGCAAAACCCGCTTCGCTATTGATATAGCCTACCGCGGTGGTCTCGACATCTACGCTACGATCAGCCAGTAATGCATCGGCTAATGGCTCAAGCCCAGCCTCGATAGCGATTTGGCCCTTAGTACGACGCTTAGGTTTGAAGGGCAGGTATAAATCTTCGAGGCGTGTCTTACTGTCTGCCTCGTCAATCGCCCATTGTAATTCTGGCGTTAACTTACCCTGAGCTTGGATGCTAGACAGGATCACTTGGCGTCTGTCGTTCAGCTCACGCAGGTAACCTAAACGCGTGTACAAGGTACGCAGTTGTGTATCGTCTAAACCGCCCGTGGCTTCTTTACGGTAGCGGGCAACGAAGGGAACTGTCGCACCATCGTCAAGCAGAGTGATGGTTGCGGCAACTTGTTGCTCACGAACATTCAGTTCTTGAGCGATTATCAGAGCGATGTTATGTGCATTAGTTTGCATAAATAAAGTGTCGTGCCTAACTGTAAAGTAAGTCGTTATTGCGCCAAAGATACCACAGGCGCCCCGTATGTTTCATGCTAAAGCCTAGGTCAAATCAGAGAGTTTGATCTTTCCCGCAATCCCGTGACTACCGCCGTTATTTTAAGAGCGGCAACTCTGTGGTTAATTCGCCTCGCTGGCGAGAGTAGTTTCAAAAGGGGTATAACGGATCTGATTGATATACCACTCTTTTGGACCCGAGGGCGTTTGCACTAGCACCTCATCATCCACTTGCTTGCCGATTAAGGCACGCGCCATGGGCGAGTCGATGGTGATATAGCCTAATTTTGTATCGAGCTCATCTTTACCGACGATCCGATAACGCACGCGATCACCGGCTTCATTTTCAAGCTCAAACCAAGCGCCAAAGAATATTTTGCCTTCCTGCTGCGGCGAGTAATCGACGATTTTTAATTCTTCTAACCGCTTAACTAAGTATCTGACTCGGCCATCAATTTGTCTTAACAAACGCTTGTTGTAGGTGTAGTCCGCGTTCTCACTACGGTCGCCCTGCGCCGCCGCTTCTTGGACTTTAAGGGTGATTTGCGGCCGATATTCCTTCCACAAATACTTCAATTCTTTATCTAAAGTTTGCCAACCCTGTCGGGTGATCAAATGCGCTTTCATACTCATTACTCAATCGTTGGATTAAACGACCACAATTGATGCGGGATAATATATTAGACTGATGATACTCAGACTGGACGCTAAAGTTAACTCACTAAATCATCTCTGTGCATAATGGCTTTTAAATCACCTCTTTTGCTGATGCCAATTTAGTTACAATTTCAGCTATAGCGTGAATAAACGCGAGTATTCCCATGCAATTTCATTTGCTTAGTATTAACATTGGGCAATCAATGTCAGCATTTATCGCATTCAAGTTACTAAGGTGAGCTAGTCGCCTTGGTTGAATGCGGCTATATTAGGCAGATTCGTTTTCAATTTCAGCCAGTTGGTTAATCTTAACTGTTTCTCATCAGTAGAATAAGCACCAATCTGAGCAATTAAAGGACATCCCATGGGACAAGAAACCTCGAAAATCCTCGTCGTCGATGATGATATGCGCCTGCGAGCGTTACTCGAGCGTTACCTGATGGAGCAAGGTTATCAGGTGCGCAGCGCGGCCAATGCCGAGCAGATGGATCGCCTATTAGAACGTGAAAACTTCCATTTACTCGTGCTCGACTTGATGTTGCCCGGTGAAGATGGCCTGTCTATCTGTCGTAGGCTGCGCCAGCAAGGTAACCCCATTCCGATCGTGATGCTGACGGCCAAGGGCGATGAAGTCGACCGCATTATTGGTTTAGAGTTGGGCGCTGACGATTATCTGCCAAAACCTTTCAATCCACGGGAATTACTTGCGCGGATCAAAGCCGTGATGCGTCGCCAAACCCAAGATGTGCCCGGTGCGCCCGCTCAGCAGGAAGCACAGATTAGCTTCGGTGAGTTCTCGCTGGATTTAGCGACCCGTGAGATGTACCACGGCGACGAATCGATTGCGCTCACTAGCGGTGAGTTTGCCGTACTTAAAGTGCTCGTCACCCATCCACGCGAACCCTTGTCTCGGGATAAGTTGATGAACCTCGCCCGTGGCCGCGATTATTCGGCGCTAGAACGCTCCATCGACGTGCAAGTGTCACGTCTGCGCCGCTTAATCGAAAAAGATCCCGCGAATCCTCGCTACATTCAAACGGTTTGGGGTTTAGGTTATGTGTTTGTACCCGATGGTGCCGCGCGTCGATGAGCCGCGCTGCCATCTTAATCTCCTGCGGTTATTGAGCCCACGATGAAACCTAAGTTTTGGTGGCGGTTTGTTCCTCGCAGCGCATTTAGTCAAACCGTGATGCTGATTGGTTGCCTATTACTGATCAATCAGCTGGTGTCTTATGTCACGGTCGCCGTCTATGTACTTAAGCCAAGTTACCAACAAATCAATCAGTTAATCGCTCGCCAAGTCAAATTACTGTTTGTCGACGGTATAGATATTGGCCGCGAACACTTAACCATAGTCGATGCCCTTAATGCCAAAGTCCACGACGATGGCATGAAAATCTACAATCAACAGCAAGCGCATGAAGCGGGTATTGAGCAAGCCACTTACTATGGTTTCTGGTCATCGCAGATGTCGGAATATCTTGGCGGCGATGCTGAAGTCCGCGTCACCCATGGCAGCGTATTACAGATTTGGATCCGTCCACCACAGGCGCCCTCGATTTGGATAAAAGTGCCACTTATCGGCCAAAATGTTTCAGATCTTTCGCCACTCACCCTTTATTTAATGGTGATTGGCGCACTTAGTGTCGCTGGGGGATGGTGGTTTGCTCGCCAGCAAAACCGCCCACTTAGGCGACTACAAAAAGCCGCGATTTCAGTCTCCCGCGGTGAATTTCCCGATCCCTTGCCGCTAAAAGGTTCGAGTGAAATTGTCGAAGTTACCAATGCTTTCAACCAGATGGCGAACAGCATGAAGCAACTGGAGCAGGACAGAGCGCTATTGATGGCGGGGATCTCCCACGACTTGCGCACACCGCTCACCCGTATTCGCCTCGCCTCTGAGATGATGGTTGAGGAAGATCAATATCTTAAAGATGGCATAGTCAATGATATCGAAGATATGGACGCCATCATCAGCCAGTTTATTGCGTATATTCGCCAAGATCAGGAAACCAGCCGTGAGCTAGGCCAAATCAATAAACTCATTCAAGATATCGCTCAAGCAGAGGCCAATCGCGCCGGTGAAATAGAAGTGGTGTTAACTGACTGCCCAGAAGCCCAATTCCAAGCGATTGCCATTAAACGGGTACTGAGTAATTTAGTCGAAAATGCCTTTCGCTATGGTTCAGGCTGGATCCGCATTAGCTCACAGTTCGATGGTAAACGTATCGGTTTTAGCGTTGAAGATAACGGTCCTGGGATCGACGAGTCGCAAATTAACAAATTATTTCAACCATTTACCCAAGGTGATATCGCCCGTGGTAGTGTTGGTTCGGGCCTAGGCCTCGCCATTATCAAACGGATTATTGATAGACACCAAGGGCAAATTGCCCTCTCCAACCGCGCCGAAGGCGGTTTAAAAGCCCAAGTGTGGCTGCCGCTGGAATAACGCGAGATCACATATTTGCAAATCAAATGACAACGCTGACATCCAAGTGGGCGCTTGTCATATTAATGTCACGCTAAATTCATAAACTCAGCACAGTTACTGGCTCTGACCATTATGAAGATTGCAAAATGAAAATTTCAACGCTGTCGCTTTCTGCTTCTGCCCTGTTGTTATTGCTCGCGGGATTGCTAGCAGCCGTAGTGCTGTGGAGCAGTGATCAGCGGCAACAAATTGAGCAGCAAACACTGACATTACAAGCTATTCAGCAGGATTTTCTCGTCGGTGTACGCCGCGATCTCGATGGCTATTTAGCCAGTGGCAACGCTAGCCAACTTGAACAAGCGAAAACCAAACTCAGCGCCATTAAGAACCAGCTCACGCAGCTTAACCTCGCAGCCATGGGCGCTACCGACAATGACCTGCAAGCCAGCCTAAGTGGCTTCATTCAAGATTTAGATACCAAGTACCGCGCCGCGGGTAAACTCGCTGGCAATCCTAGGCAACTGCTCGCCCACGCCGAATCTGAAATGCTCGACTACAACCGTCGTCTGGGCAGCTATGCCAATAAAGGCTTAGCCACAAATGCGGCGGTCGCCGAACAATATCTGCAATTGAGCCGCGATTTACCTTCTATCGTCTACCAACTTTCCCAGTTGACCGATGGTTATCTGATCGGTAAAAATCAGCAGCTCAAGGGCATTTTAGACAGCACCAGCAAAGAGCTAAATACGTGGCACGACACCCTTAGCGCTCTGCAGTTAATCGGTGTATATGAGCAGCAAGAAGCCGATGAGTTTGCCCTCGGTGCCAGCGAACCAGAACAGATTGAAGTCGGCGAAAGTGACCGCAGTGAACTGCTGAGTCTCGCCAATCGATATAACAAAGAAGTCGCCAACACGCACCAATTGCTGCAAGCCAACCAAGAGATGCAAGATCAACTCATTCATGCGATTAGCAATGTGGAACAACAGCTTATTGGCTTAGGTGAGGCTCAGGCGGCAAAGAATCAGCAGCTGAAATATGAGTTACAGCTGATCCTCTACACTATGGTTTCTATCATGGCCTTGTTTGCGATTGGTTATTTAATCCTGCAGCAAAATCGCGTCGTCAAACCGCTAAAACGTCTCAACCAAGCTTTTATGAAATTAAGCGAATCGAACAGCCGCGAGCGTTTAGACATTAATCGTCGCTGCGAGACGGGCCAAATCGCAGGACATTTCAACCAGTTACTGCACAGGTTTGAACAGGAAGACGAGGCACAGCGCCAGCAAATCACTAAGGTTTCTCAATCATTAAGCCAACTGGTGGCGCGCATTACTCAGCTATCACAACACACAGAGCACACCCAAACGATTGTGGCCGATACGCAAACACAGACCGAACATATCCGCAGCCTCGCCAATGAGGTGAGCCACACTTCGGCACTTGTGGAAGACAGCGCAGCCGAAACCATGCGCCAAATGCAGTCGAGTCAAGCACAAGCCGAGGCGGTATTGAGCGCGACCGAGCAAACACAAACCGCGGTCGGTCTGTGCCATTCGTCCCTTGAAAGCCTAAATAACTCAGTGACGGATGTATCGAAAATCATTGATGTGATTGGCAATATTGCCGAGCAAACTAACTTACTCGCCCTTAATGCTGCCATCGAAGCTGCGCGGGCTGGCGAGCAAGGTCGCGGCTTTGCCGTGGTGGCCGATGAAGTGCGTAATTTAAGCCAACGCACCCAAGTGTCTTTGAATGAGATCGTGAAAATTCTGCAGCAACTGACCCAATCAAATCATGCGCTCAGTGAGAGTGTCGATGGCATAGCACAGGCCACCAGCAGCCAGAAACTGCGTGCTCAGAGCCTATGGCAAGTGGCGCAAACGGTGCAAAACCAAGCGAGCGACATGGCCAATACCGCTAAACAAGGCTCGCTAAATGCCAAAGAGCAAGTCGATTATCTCGATGAATTTGTTCGCACTATGGATAGTTTAAAAGAACAAGCGCAAACCAGTTCACAGCAAAGTGAGGTCATCGCCCAAGAAGTACAGCAGAGTGTAGAAGATATTGAAACCAGCTTGGGGATTGGGCAAAGCCAAATAAACCGTGCGGCCTAAAACCGCACGTTTACTCACTTAATTTCTCTATTTGTGTTTAATCGTCGATTCGACAATTGTGGATATTAGAGCCATCGAACTGACATTCGACATCAACCCATTTGCCTTCAAATGGCGTTAATGAAGCATCAGTCGCTTGATAGCCCCACAAGGTCTTTTGCATCACTAAACCCGACAAATCAAGCTCATTGCTTCGCACTTCAAGGTCAACTTCTTTCACTAACCACTGGTTGTCTGCGAGTTCAACTCCTTCTATTTGAATCCATTTTTGGTCAAGTGTCGCTAAAGTTAAACCGTCATCGAATTGAGTTCTGGCATCAATATCAAATGTAAATCCATTAATTTGTAGCTGATTATTGGTAGTCAGTGTCGCCAGACCTTCTAGCTCGAACTTTTTACCTAAGGTTGGAGGTATTCCACCATTATCATGTGATGTTTCAAATTCAACTTCTCTGGCCCATAAACCCTGCGGCATAGATTGAATATCTACATCGACTAGCTTGCCTTCAACCAAGTTAGCTTGCTTGCCATCTTCAAATTGAGTATTTGTAGTGACATAGAGTCGAGTACGGGCATTCAGCTCAAACTGCGTTTTATCTTGGTTGACCCAAGTAATAGTCCCTTCTAGCTCCATATCGTTAAAAGACGCCGTATCTTCCACTTCGACTTCAGAGGCCAAAAATGAAGCACCACTTTGCTGGCCTTCCACTTCAACCCATGCGCCTTCCTGTAAGCCACCTTCTAAACGTGCGTTAGCATAATTAATCACTGCCGAACCGATATTGAATTGTTGCGTGGCCTTGTTTAATCCAGAGACACGTCCCTCGATTTCAGCAAACGCAAAATTGGGGATAAGGTTTATAGAATTAACCTGCCATTCTCCCATTACCGTTGGATAACCATTTACCGCCACCCAATCGCCTACTTTATACTGAGTCGCGTCCGCTGGTTTAACGATTAAATTAATCCCATTAACGGCAATAGTATTTTGATTAACGGAACTGATTTCACCCACAAGGCTTGGATCTAATATGACATTTTTAGCCTGTTGGCCTTCATTATCAATTTTGACCCTCATCCCCATTTGAATGGCATTAACCTCTAACGGCTGTTGTCCATAGTGAATCTTAGCATTAGCGATATTTACGCTATATCCGTTGACCGTAATCGAATTATTGTCAGAAGCAATATTTGTTACTGTACCGTTAATTTTTGCAGGTAACGTAGGTTGTGGAACGATAGGATCGGGTTTAGAGGTATCTGTTGATGAATCATTACCACCGCAACCTGCTAGCAAAATGGCCGTAATACAGACTAAGAGTTTATTCATTTTCTTCCCTATTATGTCTTGTTAAATCAGTGCTGGGCATCTTAGTATGAAGATCGTCAAGCAAATGTGAAGAAATGAATTAACCGATGAAAGTATTAATTGTTGATGATAATCATGATGTTATTGAGACAATCATGGATTATTTAACCCTAGAGGGTATTATTGCCGACTGTGCATATCACGGGGAAAGTGCAATCAATTTAATTCAACAAAACCATTACGATGTCATCATAATGGATATTATGATGCCCAAATTAGACGGTATTAATACGGTCAAAAAACTGCGTGAAGAAATTTATTGTAATACACCGATTATATTTTTAACCGCCAAAGATAGTCTGCAGGATAAAATTGATTCTTTTACATCAGGTGGGGATGATTTTTTAAATAAACCTTTCGCGATGGAAGAATTATGCTTACGACTGCATTCACTGCATAATCGTGGCCCACGTTTAGATGTGGGTATTTTGCGCTTCAGTGATATCAGTTTAAATTTGCAAACCCATCAAGTTACCCGTGCTGGTAAAGAAATTAAGCTCAGTAAAATTCAGCGCACCATTCTTTCACTGTTACTAAAACATGCGCCCGCTATCGTGAGTAAAGAGCAATTGGTAGATACAGTATGGGGAGATGATGCACCTTCGAGTGATTCACTTCGCAGCCACATATACAGCTTACGCAGTGCACTCGATAAAGGTTTTTCAGACTCAAAATTAGAGACTATCCATGGCCAAGGTTACCGACTTATCCCCTGAGCATTTTCCGAGTTTATATAAAAAAATCCGCCTCACTTTTTTAGTATTAACTAGCTTGATGTTTGCCATTTTTTGGAGCCTCATTTATATCGCCGAAGAACAAATTGAGAAGATTAGCCTCGAGCAAACGCTGGCCACAGAGACTCGCGAATATCTAAAAAATTATCAAAGGTTTGGTGATAAAGCACAGCTCCCCGATATCAATGAATTGAAAACATATTGGAGCAAAGAGTTTGTACCAGCTTGGCTGCAACCTTATCAAAATACCGGATTTTACGAACATCAACTGGGTGATGAAGATAAACACTTTTTGATATCCGCTCATCCTTCTGGGCAAGGGCTGTTGTATGTGGTTTATAAGGATGACGCGGACGATTTCCTTGATAGCTATGAAGATAGAATGCACATTTTGATCTCTATTATGGGGATCGGTTTGCTCCTGTTTATCATGGCGTATGGATTGTATTTTGTACGTCTGCTATCCAGTCCACTTGCTGAGATTGAAAATAAAATCAATCAACTATC
The DNA here is from genome assembly GCF_025653795.1 of Shewanella sp. SM73. Taxonomy (NCBI): domain Bacteria; kingdom Pseudomonadati; phylum Pseudomonadota; class Gammaproteobacteria; order Alteromonadales; family Shewanellaceae; genus Shewanella; species Shewanella sp. SM73. Next base: position 35,309 of record NZ_JAKKRY010000010.1, on the reverse strand, counting down.
ACCCAAAAGACCGACATCAACACCGAGTACTTCATACCGTGAAACCCGCCAGATTGAGCAAACCCTATTAAGCAACAAAGCTAAAATTGCCGCCTACTTCACTCGGGAACAAGAATTTAGTCGTTTTGCCTCCCATGAGCTACGCACGCCCATTATGGTGATCCAAGGTTCGGTCGAATTGCTCAAAAAAATCCCCAATGCGACAACCGAGGCTCAACAATTAATGGTCAAAAAAGCCATTACACGTATTGATTACGCAGGGCATCAAATGAAAACGCTCACCGAGGCCTTTTTACTTCTCGGAAAAGAAGACATTGAATCCCAGCACTACAGCCAAATTGATTTAGCACCACGCCTTGAACACATTTTAGCTGAGATGGCACAACACTTTGCCAAGCAAGAAATCACCTACAGCTTAACGCTTAAAGATTGCTTGAGCATCAAGGCGCCACTGAGCTTTATTGACATAGTGATAGGTAATTTAATTAAAAATGCTTTCAATTACAGTGCCGGAAACATTGAAATTACGATGCAAAGCAACCAATTATGGATACTGAATCCACTAAGCACTCAAAGTACTGATACTTCAGGCTATGGCTGCGGATTAATTATTATTGAACGTATTTGCGAGCGAATGGGCTGGGCATTTTCAACCCAAAACGATGGTGCTAGCTATCAGGCTTATGTTCAGTTTATAGATAATGCCCATTAACTGAAGTTAGCTTGGATAAATGACCTCGTTTTAGCAAATTCTGAGTTGCAAACCCAATCTTCACAACCGCTTCACGCTTGTCTTGGCACTATGCTCGCAACACTGTAATAGCCATTGAGGCTGAGTTACATAAAACCATAGAAAGGACAAACAGATGAATAAAATGACTCTTACCGTTTTCGCAATGGCACTTTCATTCACGACTATGGCCAGCCAAGCAGGCTTTCAACCTACAACGGGTGAACCTCAAATACAGGGTGGCTTCCAAGGGCCGAGCGCAAGACAAGTGATTCATGATGTGGTGAGCGCGCTCAATGCCAGTGATGACGCCCAAATTGAGTTAACGGGCCATATCATTTCTTCCATTGGACACGATGATTATATTTTCCGTGACGCTACGGGTGATATTAAGGTCGAAATTGATGATGATTTATGGCGCGGCAACACAGTAACACCTGAGACTCAGGTCATTATTCGTGGTGAAGTGGATAAAGATTGGTCTGAAGTGACCATAGATGCAGACAACATTCAAATCGTACAATAAATTGATTTAGTTAAAGCCAGCCAATCAATGGCTGGCTTTGGTCACATCCAAACTTCATGTCTTAAATACGCTTAGATAGCGGCCAAAACAACTTCAGCTTTACTGGCTTCAAAAGCCTTTGGCTCTTCTACATTCAGTAGAGTCACTACACCATTATCGATGATCATGGCATAACGTTGTGAACGCACGCCACCAAAACCGGCAGTATCCATCTCTAAACCTAAGGCTTTAGTAAAGCTGGCATCGCCATCGGCTAACATCATTAATTCAGAGGCATTTTGTGCTTCGCCCCACGCTTTCATCACAAAGGCATCGTTCACAGCAACACAGGCAATCAAATCCACGCCTTTCGCTTTAAATTGATCGGCTAACACCACATAGCCAGGTAAATGCGCTTCAGAACACGTTGGAGTAAAAGCACCTGGCACTGCAAACAATACGACTTTTTTACCCGCGAACAATTCGGTAACTTGGTGATTCACCATGCCATCTTTAGTCAGTTGACCTAATGTGGCCGCGGGTAATGTTTGACCTTGAGCAATCATGTCTTTCTCCATTTAGTTAAAATAACTCATCCATACTAGCCCTATTTACCGCAGATAAACACCGAGAGAAATAAGGGCGATTAGACTCGAGTTCGATTCAACCGCAGCCCCGCACACAAAATAAGACATAACAAACCTAATACTGAGAAGGCGCCGCCACTTTCCTCAACAACGATAATGTCGGGCTCTCTGTCTCGATCGCTACTCTCCAATGGCAGCGCATACAAACTATCGGTTTCATCGGCGCTAATGGTCGCAACAATATCGCTGTAACCCACTTCATACACATCAATCAACACATCATAGTGATCCGTCGCATAACCCGTATAGAGCGTGGTCAACACTTCGTAATCGTCCTGTGTCGAATCGCCGTAAATGGTAAATACGTCTGTGGTGTAGTAATGCACCCAAGGGCCACCATCACGACTGAGATAAAGCTCGGCAAATAAATCAGCTCTTTCATTAAGATATGCACCATTGACATCAACGTCGAAGGTCACGCTAAACGTTTGATAAAACCCATCGTAGTCAAAGTCTTCAAACAAACGACTGCTGGCATCAAAAATCGAAAAGCTGTGATACACAGGTGCGCGGTAGGGATCTTCACTGGTCGCGCTCGAACTAGGAATCCCTTGGCTCGCATGTTTCACTATTACTTGCTCACGCGTCATCGGCGAGGCGCCCATAAGTTGCACTCGGTTTGCCGTCGGCGCTTTGGATGATAAGGCTGGCGCCAAGGATTTAACGGCTGCAGCGGCGACTTCAGTGACATTTTTTGCGGGCGCGGCTTGCTGTAACAAAGCTAAAGCTTGTTGTTCCTGCTCAGCAGCTTGCTCGCTATTTTCTGCTTTTTTGGCAATACCAACACTGGCTGCTGTAAATGGCGTTAAGCTTTGCGATGACTCCAGTTCGCGGGGCTGAGCGCTAGCGGCAGGAGACGCTAAAAACAGAGCTGCAATAGCCGTTGCCATAAACAGCTTAACATTAACAGTGGCTGCCATATCTTGCTTATTGAGTGTGTTCATCTTGAATATCCTATGGATAACCCGTTCAAATTGGAGCTATTAAAGTGCAATGAAGGTGAACATAAGCTGAACATCAACGCCCACTGTTCTCAGCCAGAAGATACGTTCAGCCCGAGTTCATCTGGAATGGGTAACACTCACAAAACTTAAACGATACAAGCGCGAGCATAGAGATAGACTCGCCAACAGAACTTCAGTTCTGTCACGAATAACAAAATAACTGTCAGAGTTAATTTTGAAGGAATTGTGCCAACCAATTGGCTGATCTCTATGTGTTTGTTAAGGTGATGAGGTATTCTTAGTCGACTCGATAAGTTATCCATCTCACTCATTAACTTAAGATCGCTGAACATTGCGGGTACCCGATATGAAACTTGGTTTGACCTTGGCCCTAATCACTTGCTTATCAGCCTCCTTTGGTTGCATAGCAGGCAATGATAGACATGATGATCGCAATCAGCCTCGTAACCAAGGTGCGAAGAATGAGCAGCGCCGTCTAGCGGTCAATAGCCCTGATCAAGCGGTGGCAATGGCGCAACGACAATTTCAAGGCAAAGTATTGAGCGTACAATCCAGCGGATCGGGATATCGTATTAAAATCCTCAATAATGATGGCCAAGTATTTTCTGTTTCAGTAGATGCCGCAACGGGCCGAGTCTCGAGGAACTAACGATGCGATTGTTACTAGTTGAAGATGATATAGAACTACAGACTAACTTAAAGCAACATCTCCTCGATGCCCATTACAGTATCGATGTGGCGAGTGATGGTGAAGAAGGCTTATTTCAAGCGCTCGAATACAACTATGATGCGGCGATAATCGATGTCGGTTTGCCTAAGCTCGATGGTATCGCCTTGATCCGTAGCGTGCGTGAACAAAAACGCGACTTTCCTATCCTGATTTTAACCGCAAGGGACAGTTGGCAAGATAAGGTTGAAGGACTCGATGCCGGTGCCGACGACTATCTGACGAAACCTTTCCATCCCCAAGAACTCATCGCACGACTAAAAGCCCTGATCCGTCGCTCTGCCGGTAAGGCCAGCCCCCTGATCTACAACGGCCCCTTTAGCCTTAACACCAGCAGTCTAGAAGTACGTAAAGGCGAAGAACTGGTTAATCTCAGTGGTTCTGAATACAAGTTATTCGAATTTTTTATGTTGCATCAAGGCGAAGTCAAATCAAAAACTGTACTCACAGAGCATATTTACGATCAGGATTTTGATTTAGATTCTAACGTCATCGAAGTCTTTATCCGCCGGTTACGCAAAAAACTCGACCCAGATAATCAATACAACTTAATTGAAACTCTGCGCGGCCAAGGTTATCGCCTAAAAGCGTTAACGTCCGGGCAAGCAGCCGATGAGTAAACGCGCCATGGCGTGGCAAGTGTTGAACTCCCTAAAAGCACGCTTAGTTGCCAGCGCGCTATTATTTATCTTAGTGTTATTACCCTTGATCGGCGTTGCCTTAAACGATGCCTTTACTGAACAAGTTAAAAGCGCAACCAAGAATGAACTCAGTGCCTATGTCTATTCGATTCTCGCGGTGACTGAAGTCGAAAACAAACAAATCTCCATCCCAGAGTTAGTGTTAGAGAATCGTTTTAACCTCATTCAATCAGGGCTGTATGCCATTGCAACCACTGAAGACGCCAGCGGCAAACAAGATATAGTGTGGCATTCGCAATCTTTTATGGGGATTACGCCACCGCCACATTTTACCATCCCAGCCACGGGTCAAAGCGCATTTGAGCAAATCGAGCTCGCCGATCAACTCCATTTGATTTATAGCTTTAGTGTCAGTTTTGCCAGCCAAAATCAAAACGTGCCAGTGACAATCCACATCATTAAAGACGAACGGGAATTTCAGCAGCAAATTGATCAGTTTAATCAACAGCTTTGGACTTGGCTGCTGATCTTAATGTTAGTCATGTTAGTGTTTCAATTAAGTTGGTTACTGTGGACGTTGCGACCTTTAGCACGCTTTACCCAAGAGTTACATTCCGTCGAGCAAGGTAAGTCGATGCAGCTAAGTAGCCAGTACCCCACTGAATTACAAGCGGTTGCTCGGCAGCTTAATATTTTGCTCAATACCGAACAAACCCAACGAAAACGCTATCGTAATGCCTTGGCCGACCTAGCCCATAGCCTCAAAACGCCACTGGCGGTGATCAAGAGTCAGGCCGACTTAAGCGAATCCTCCAGTGAGCAAGTATCAGTGATCAGCCGGATCATTGGCCACCAGCTAAAACGCGCCCAAACCGCAGCGGCGGCCTCGTGGCATTTAGGTATTCGTGTCGATGAAGTCGCCGCTAAGTTATTACGCACGTTAGCTAAAATTTATCGAGAGCCACAAATCAATCTCAGCGGCGAGATGGTAGAACACGCAGTATTCAAAGGGGATGAAGCAGATCTGACTGAAATTCTAGGCAATTTACTCGACAACGCCTGTAAAGCCGCGAAGTCTACGGTGACATTAACGGTCACAGGCGATGCCTATCAACTGCTAATCTGTATCGAAGATGATGGCCCAGGGATCAGTGAAGCCTTGCAAAATCAAATCTTTGAACGTGGTATTCGCGCAGACTCCTACCTTCAAGGTAATGGTATTGGGCTTGCTATTGTGCGCGATTTAGTCGACAGCTATAACGGCAGAATTTCTGTCTCTCGTTCAGAAACCTTAGGTGGTGCCAAATTTAGCATCAGCTTTGCACACTCAGTTTAAGTCTTTATTTTCAATGTGATATATTTATTACTTCTCTTAAAACTTGGCTATAAATATTTAACCGCAAAACACTTTCAGCTTATGTTCATATTCACACGCCTAATATGCCCATAACATCCTCGAACAGGATTATTGGAGCAAACCATGAACAGACTACATCGATGGAATTGGCTAGTGTTAACGGCGGCATTAGTGGCCTTGCCTTTCACTACCACAGCACAGGCTGCGGGCATATCTGCGAGCCAAGGATCGAGCACAGCGGCAAGCCAAGCCGAACTCGAACAAATGCTGGCGCCTATTGCCCTGTATCCCGATAGCTTACTGACCCACATACTTATCGCTTCAACTTATCCACTCGAATTAGTGCAGGCACAGCGTTGGTTAACCCAGCGCCCCAAATCATCGATCGACCAAATTATGTCGCAAGCCGAAGATCAGGACTGGGACCCGAGCGTCAAAGCCTTGCTGGCCTTCCCGACTCTGCTGCAAAAAATGAGTGAAGATCTCGAATGGACTCAAAGACTCGGTGAAGCCTTCTTAGAAGATGAAGGCCAAGTGATGAACAGCATTCAGTCCCTAAGACAACAGGCTGATAAAGCGAATAGCTTAGCGGACATGGATAACATGGCAATTACCCGCGCCAACAATCAGATCATCATAGAACCCGCTAAGCGAGAAATCGTCTACGTCCCCTATTACGATCCACGCGTGGTTTACGGCACATGGCGTTGGGGAGTGGCTTATCCACCCGTATATTGGGAATTTGGCGGCTATGCTGGCTATCCCTATCGTCCGAGTCATAACCATTTCTACTGGTCACCGGGCATCCATATTTCCTTTAACTACTTCTTCAGTTCGTTCCACTGGCACAACCATAAAGTGGTGGTGATCGACTATCGCCATTCACACCGATATCGCCCACGGGAAAGATACAGTGTTAGCCATGGCGCACAACCTTGGAAACATAAACCCGAACATAGACGCGGTGTGAGTTATCACAATCCAGTGGTGAAACAACGCTATTACCATGATGATAAATATCGCGGCAGAGATTCACACTCAAGCGGCAGTAAACAGCACTTCAATAGCCAATATTCGAAGTCTAAAGAACGTCAAGATACCCATAGTAATCTGGGTAATATGAGTAATCAGGGCAATAAAAGTCGTGATAATAAAGACTATCATAACGTCAGCCGTGAACGTGATAACCGCGCGCCGAGTTATCAGAAAACGCAAGCCGAGTTAAAGGAACGTCGCTCCGCCCCTATGGTACAAACACCAACCCACAAGGAGCATAATGACATGCAATCAAGACCCGTGCAGTCAAAGCCAATGCCATCAAAGGAGCCTCAGCAAAGGCAATATCAAACTCGGGAGTCACAGCCGCGTAATGTCGATCAACAAAGGGCACAGTCACAAAGGCAAGAAAAACCAAGAACTATGACCCCAAGAGTTGAAACGCCACGGCCTGAAACAAGACGTACAGAGCCACAACGCATTGAACAACCAAGACAAGCGGCGCCTAGACAACGCGAAGAAGTGAGAGTGAGAGTGAGACAAAGTGAGCCACGTCAAAATGCGCAAACCGCTCGCTCGGTAGAACATAACCAAGGTCGATCAACTCAAAGCCAAGAACGTCGTCATAGGGAATGATCCCGCTATGGCCGCAGTAAAACAAAGAGCGCAGTTATCTGTGCTCTTTGTTTTTTTTAAGTCACTTATTTTTAAATCGCTTAAAACTTCAAGGTCAAGGACTGACCTTCTCCCATTCCCTGCCACTCGACACTCAAATCCATAATCTCATTGAGAATATGATCAAAATCTGTTTGGTTAACAGTAGGAACGACTAAGTCTCGACTGCTACAGGCTTGCTCTAACAGATAAATAAAGCCGTCATAGGTTGGCGTTTCACCCGACCACAGTAGCGACTGCAAGGTCTCAACTATGGATTCGGCTTGCCACACCTCCGTTTTATCAGCGATGGCGCGGGAGGTTTCATTATGCTCTAAGGTAAAGCTGATATCGGCGCCAGCTCTGATCTGCGAGAAGAAAGCGCCTTGAATATGCAGGCGTTTTTCAACCACATAGTGGATCATATCGTGAGGTGCTATACCTTGTTCTGGCATTTGGGTTTGGGTCGCACTACCGTCCATGCGCACACAACGCAACTGGCCATAACGCTGAGTACCTTTAGTGAAGATGACTTGCATAAAACCATCCTTAGTATTTTGATTAACGCATGCATAATGCGAACTCAAGTATAGTCCAACTCTGCGCCAGCATTAGAAAAACAACAACAGTCTACCGTTATAAATTACGCTGGATAAAGCGGAAACACTCTTCTGCCGCTAAGGGTTTACTAAAGTAAAACCCTTGCACTAAGTCGCACCCCATGCTCGACAATAATACCAATTGCGCCTCGTTTTCAACCCCTTCAGCGACTACAGTTAACCCCAATTCATGGGACATAGAAATAGTTGCAGCGCTAATGGCTGCATCGTTCGAGTCGGTCTCAATATCCTTCACAAAGGATCGGTCGAGCTTTAACCTGTCTAAGGGCAAGAGTTTCAAATAGGATAAAGAGGAATATCCTGTACCAAAATCATCGATGGCGAGTTCGATACCATGTTGACGTAATTCCGCTAATAGGCGCGCATTCTGCTCAGGATATTGCATCGCCACACTCTCGGTGATCTCCAGCTCCAGTGCTCCTTTGCCCAACTTATGCTTCACCAGCACATTGGTAATATCGGCGACTATCGTATCCTTACGAAGTTGATGTGCCGACAGATTCACCGCCATTCGCAACTCAGTGGCACCCGCAGCGCGCCAGACAGCAAGTTGCGCCATCGCCGTTTCTAATACCCATTGGCCAATTGGGATGATCATGTCGATCTCTTCGGCAATGGGAATAAAACGGTCAGGCGCTATCATGCCAAATTCGGGATGCTGCCAGCGCACAAGCGCTTCGACACTGACCACTTGCCCGCTTCTAATATCAATTTGTGGCTGATAATGCAGTCGTAATTCGTCGTTTACTAACACTTGCCTCAGGCCAGTTTCAATATGCTGGCGCTCAGTGATCAAGGTGTTCATTGCCGCAGTAAAGAATTGATAGTTATTGCGTCCAGCCGCTTTTGCGCGGTACATGGCCATATCGGCATTTTTCATCAAGGCTTCAACACTGTCACCATCATTGGGGAATAAACTGATCCCTATACTTGGCGATGAATGTAATGCTTGATTATTAATCACATAGGTTTGACTCAAACCACTGCGCAGCGCCTCGGCCAAACTGGCCACTTCATCATGGTTTGTATCGGACAAGGCAACCACAAACTCATCGCCCCCCAAACGCGCCACAGTATCATTATCACCAACGATGTATTTCAAACGTCGGGCCACCTCTAGCAGCAGTTGATCGCCCACATGATGGCCCAAGGTATCGTTGATATTTTTAAAGTGGTCCATGTCGATGAACATTACCGCTATTTGGCTGTGGGATACCAGAGCATCCTTAAACACCACTTCGAGGCGCGACTGCAAGCTCAGTCGATTAGGCAATAAGGTCAAAGAGTCATGATGGGCAAGGAAATGAATGCGTTCCTCACTGACTTTACGCTCACTGATATCGGTAAAGCTGCCAATATAGTGACTCACGGCACCAGAATCATCCCGCACCACAGACATCATCAACCATTTCGGGAAATCGTAGCCTTGTTTATGCCTATCCCAGACTTCACCTTGCCAGAAACCCGTTTGCTCGAGGGCAGCACGGACTTGAGAATCGATACTTTTATCCGTTCGTTCAGCCTCTATAAAACGGCAGTTTTTACCAATAATGTCCTCTCGGGAATAACCCGTGATCTGAGAAAATGCGCTATTCACATCCACAATGATATCGTTGGCATCCATAATCGTGATGCCTTCACCACTCTGCTGAAATACTTGTGCCAAAAGATTTACCCGCGCAACGGTACGCTCCTGCTCGGTAATATCTTCGACGATAAACAAAATTAGCAGTTCACCATTGGCACCAGTAACTAAAGCCCCGTTAAGGCGCACCGCCACTAATTGGCCATTTTTATGTAAATAATGCTTCTGATAGGGACCATAACGGCGCGTCTGCTTTAAGCGCTCTAATTGCTCTTCTTCACTTAATTGATAACGCTTTGGGGTAAGATCCCAAGGATCAAGTTGATTAAGCTCATCGAGTGAATAACCCGTAATCGCTTGAAAGGCGGGGTTAATCGCCACAAATTGACCATCGTCTAAACGTTTAAGCACATGCCCCACAGGGGCCTTATCAAATAGGTTTCGATATTTTTGCTCACTTTCGACCAAGGTAGCTTGAAAAGCCTGACGGCGGGCAATTTCCTTCGACAATGCCATGGTTTTTTCTGTCACTTTTTCGGCAATACGTTGGCGCTCGCCGGAGGAAACCAGTGTCATGCCGCCCACGACCGCACAAGTGATAAAGGCGAGCAGCAGCATTAGTAGCGATAAGCTAAAAGTATCGCCCATCAGCACCGCATAGGATTGATAAATCACTATATGCCAATGACGATCCGCTAACATCAGGTTTGCCTGAAAATACTGCCCAGTTTTATCGCTGAAGAGCTTGCTGCTAAATTCAGGAAACGATTTTTGAGTATTGCTATAAAGTAAGGTACCGCCCGCACTCATATCTGTCAGTTGCCACTGCAACCCTTTTACACTATCAACATCATCAATAATGCCTTGCAAATCAATTACGGCTGAACAAAACCCTGAGATCTTACCCAATCTGTCAAAAGCAGGAGCAATGAGTAAAGTGCCACCAGGACCATTGGGATCTTGTGCTAATTGAATCTTGGCTGTCATCACGGGTGCTAACGTCGCACGCACTTTTGCTATGGCTGCGGCTCGCGTCGGCTCACTATTGAGATCCAATCCCAAGGCCGCTTCGTTACCTATCTGCGGCTGAATATACATCACAGGGACTAGCCAACCATCAGTATTCGCCTGCCAGCCTTCGGGACGAGTCACTTTGTAGGAACCACCAACCACAGAACGAATGGATGCCTCAAAACTTTGCTGATCGGCTACCGCCACAAGCGGTGACCAAGACCAAGCTCTAAAGCCATCTTTCATCAACATATTTCGTTTGCCAAACTGTACAAACTCATCCTCAGAAACCTGCTCGCTATTATCGAACAAGCTTGCTAAGGCAACAATTTGTTGGAGGTTCGCATCTTGAAAACTTTCAATATTGCTAATAATCGCATTAGATTGAACCAGAAACTTATCCTGTAACTGTTGGCGCTGATTCATATCTGAGTAGTAATAAATCCCCACGCAAAATAAAAAGCCCACCAGCAGAGGCACACCCGTCTGAATGCGGCGAGAACGCCAAATAACTCGCTTATCAAATAACAACATAGTCAGAGGGATAAAAATCACGGCACCGAGCAAATCCCCAGTCCACCAATTTATTAAACTACCCAGTAAATCGGACTGTGGAATCGTACCGTTAATCACTAAGGAGAAATTGCCAAAAACAGTCGCTACAGTACAAGTTAAAGCTAAACTCAAGCAGGATTTAATGACGGCGTTAGGATTATCTAGGGTGAATAAATGATCGACTCGTCCAAGAACATAGGCAGAAAGCACTGCCTGTATAGATGAGCCAATTGAAATCGCAAAGGGCAACCACCCCCAATGGATATGTCCGCTGATGTTGAGATTAATCAACAAAGAACCAATGAACACGCCAATCCAAGGCGCATATTCTTTCCATAAAACACAAGCGGCAATGGCAATACCTGCGGCAGGCCAAATTGCAGCAGAATATCCAGGCGGCAAAGCAATCATCAAACCAATTTTACCTACAATAACGTAAGCTAAGGCGATGAAAATGTTTACCTTAAGGTATGGGATAAATGACTTTATGTGTAGTCCTTCATGCTGACGCACTTCGAGAATTGAGAAGCATCATGCCCTACTCACAGGCTCAATCTCAAGCACATATCAGGGGCGAGATAAGTTCACAGTTTAATAATCGGTTTATCTAATGTAAATAGCGTAAATGACTGACACAATCACTCATTTAACGTGATGTTTTTATTTGGGATGCCGATCTCAAATGCACTTAATCACACAGCCAAACTTGGCGAGCCCAATCTTGCGACAAACAAGCTAACCCATCAAGACAACTATCGGCAATATTAGCCCCGCCATAGAAGTTAAGCTTAGTCTTTTTGCGGGTAAAGCTAACATGTTTATGGGGGCTATAATCAACTCAATGACGCCACGAGCAAATCAACTTTAGTCAAAATGAATAAATGAGAGGCTTCACAATTTTTTATTTTATGAGAACAAAATCAGTTTAAATACTGTTAATTCTGTAAGGCTAATGATCCAATTTAGTTTTAATTAAGGTTTTTTTAATACTAAAGCCCTTTTACTACGGGGATCCGCTTTCATTCAATAGCCGCTTCTTGGTATCCTCCTGCCGCATAAAAAAGTTACATGCTGAATATTTTTTGTTCTGCCAACTGACTCCTTTTCCCGTTCAGCCGGACTCATTAATTGAAATTAGCTCTTAGCCAATTCATTGTTGAAAGATTGAACCTAACTATTCGGCTTTCAACCTTTAGCATGACAAATCTAACCCTGTTTTTCGGGTTATTGTTTGTGCTGCCTATTGCTGACGTTTTATCCGTGTTGATCGGCGGTTGTGTCGATATTAGTGAATTAATCAGCCTCAGCAATGGCTTTTTAGCCGAGTTTATCGGCGCTAGTTTGCTCAGCCTGTTATTACTCAATCCCCTCGTTATTCTGCAGTTATGGCATTTAATCGACTGCTGCTTCAAATTTTTCAATCATCTCGATTTAACTAACGCTTCACTTTTTTTAGCACCCCCAAGGCTAAAATCCCTCGAACATACCGCCCACGGTTGTCGCGCTCCGCCATTTTAACCCTCTGTTTTTAAATTAAAATTAAGCATTAAGCGCTGAAAGCGGATCTTAGATTTGCCTCGGAATGGCGGCACATTGTTGTGTCATGCCTCTTGGGTCTCAGGATTTGCGCTCAGATAACGCCGCTTAGTGTGACTGCCAGTTAACGCTTGGCAGAGTTGTAAACCTTAGGGTTAGAGGAATCTTCCTTTGTTAATTCGAAAATTAAGTAAAGCAGCAATCGCGGCAGTAGCACTCATGCTCGCGGGTTGTGATGGCGGAGTATTGGACCCTAAGGGCCAAATCGGTATCGATGAAAAACACCTGATTATCGTCGCCACCCTACTCATGCTCATTGTCGTTATCCCTGTGATTGCCATGACATTGTACTTCGCGTGGAAATACCGCGATGGCCGTGATCAGGAAATCTACGCGCCTAAATGGGCACACTCAACGGCGATTGAAACCGTAGTGTGGATAGTGCCGATTGTGATCGTGATAGTGCTAGGTGTGATCACTTGGGGTTCGACCCATGATCTTGATCCATACAAACCTTTAGATCACGAAGCTAAACCCGTCACGGTTGAAGTGGTGTCGCTGGACTGGAAATGGTTATTCATTTATCCAGAACAAGGCGTGGCATCGGTCAATGAGTTAGCGTTCCCAGCCAATGTGCCGGTGAACTTTAAGATCACCTCTGATACTGCGATGAACTCCTTCTTCATCCCGCAGTTAGGCAGCCAGATTTATTCTATGGCGGGCATGACCACTAAGTTGCATTTGATCGCTAACGAGCCAGGCACCTTCGACGGTATCTCGGCTAACTACAGCGGCGCCGGATTTGCGGGCATGAAGTTTAAAGCGATTGCCACTCAAACACCTGCCGACTTCGATGCATGGGTTGCCAAGTTAAAACAACAGGGCAAGACATTGGACTCAGCGGCCTACGCCACACTGGCTAAACCGAGTGAATACAATCCAGTTGAATACTTTGGCTCAGTGAGCAAAGGGATGTTTGACCAAATCGTGATGCAATACATGCACATGGACTCACATGAGGGCATGAAAGGTCACGAAGGAATGGACATGCACGCAGGCATGGAACACATGGGCACTGAGCACACATCTGACATGGCAGACATGAAAGGTATGCACGACATGCCACATATGGCAGGCGAGCACGCGATGGAAAATACACAGAACATGGCCGACATGGATAGCTCAACACCTTCTGTACCGTCATTAACACAAGACTCATCCACAGAACCTTCATCATTAGAGCACTCATCCACTCACAAAGTGGAGGCGGAGTAATCATGTCATTTCTCGGTAAATTAAGCTTAGATGCGATTCCGTATCACGAGCCCATCATCATGGTGACCCTAGCGGTCGTCGCTGTGGTAGGTTTGTATATCGCAGCCTTGATCACTAAACACAAAAAATGGAGTGTACTCTGGAATAATTGGTTAACTTCAGTTGACCATAAACGCCTCGGTATCATGTACATAGTGTTGGCTTTAGTGATGCTCATTCGTGGCTTCTCCGATGCCATTATGATGCGTACCCAGCAAGCACTCGCCACCAACGGCGCCGCAGGTTATCTGCCGCCAGAACATTACGACCAGATCTTCACCGCCCACGGCGTGATCATGATTATCTTTATGGCGATGCCATTTATGATAGGTCTAATGAACTTAGTGGTGCCGCTGCAGATTGGCGCCCGCGACGTTGCCTTCCCCTTCTTGAATAACCTCAGTTTCTGGCTGACCGCCTCTGGCGCTGTGTTGATCAATATTTCATTGGGTTTAGGTGAATTTGCTAAAACAGGTTGGGTGGCGTATCCCCCCCTATCAGAACTGGCTTACAGTCCGGGGGTTGGAGTCGATTACTATATCTGGGCACTGCAAATTTCAGGCATAGGGACAACCTTAACCGGGGTGAACTTTATCGCCACCGTACTGAAGATGCGCGCCCCCGGCATGAAGCTGATGCAAATGCCAATCTTCACTTGGACTTGTACTTGGGCGAACATTTTGATCGTCGCGTCATTCCCAATCTTAACCGCCGTGTTAGCTATGTTAACGCTCGACCGTTACATGGATTTCCACTTTTTCACCAATGACGGTGGCGGTAACGCCATGATGTATATCAACCTATTTTGGGCGTGGGGACATCCTGAAGTTTACATCCTGATTTTGCCTGCTTTTGGTATTTTCTCCGAGGTGATCTCAACCTTTACGGCTAAGCGTTTGTTCGGTTACACCTCTATGGTGTGGGCGAGCGGTGCGATTTCAATTTTAGGTTTCATCGTTTGGTTACACCACTTCTTCACTATGGGCTCAAGTGCCAACGTCAACGCCTTCTTCGGGGTGATGACTATGGTGATTGCGGTTCCAACCGGGGTGAAACTGTTTAACTGGTTGTTCACTATCTACCGTGGCCGCCTACGGTTAACGGTACCTGTGTTGTGGACGCTAGGCTTTATGGTGACTTTCACCATAGGCGGTATGACAGGTGTGCTATTAGCCTTACCAGGAGCCGATTACGTTCTACATAACAGTTTGTTTTTAATCGCGCATTTCCATAACACTATTATTGGTGGTGCGGTATTTGGTTACTTAGCAGGCTTTGCTTACTGGTTCCCGAAAGCGACAGGTTTCCACTTGAATGAGCGTTTAGGTAAAGCGTCATTCTGGTGCTGGCAAATCGGTTTCTACGTGGCCTTTATGCCGCTGTACGTATTAGGCTTTATGGGTATGACGCGCAGAATTAGCCATACGGATAACCCAGCGTGGAACGTGTGGATCTACTTAGCCGCTGTGGGCGCTTGCATCATCATGGTCGGTATCATTCTGCAGTTTATTCAACTGTATGTGAGTATCCGTGACCGCGACCAAAACCGCGATACTACGGGCGATCCATGGAATGGCCATACGTTAGAGTGGTCAACCGCTTCACCACCACAGTTCTATAACTTCGCTAAGCTGCCACAGGTTGCTGATATCGATGCCTTTACCGATGCGAAAGAAAAAGGCGTGGCTTATCAAGGCCTCAAACACTATCAGCCAATCCATATGCCGAAAAATACCTCAAGCGGTATCTTAATGGCGCTGGGGATCACTGCCGCGGGTTTTGCCGCTATTTGGCACATTCTCTGGTTAGCCATTGTGGGCTTAGTGGGCGCGTTTATCGTGTTCTTATTCCGTGCCTATAACAATGACGTCGACTATTACGTGCAACCCGATGAAGTGGCTCGCATTGAAAATGCCCACTTAAACAATGTAGTAAGGGGCTGATATGAGTATTGCAATCCCAGCAGATTTAGAAGTAGCTCACGCAGAAGATCATCACGAACACCATGATACGAGTGGCAACACTCTGTTTGGTTTTTGGATTTACCTGATGACAGACTGCATTTTGTTTGCCTCGGTTTTCGCAACCTATGCTGTGCTCTACATGAACACGGACGGTGGCGTTTCGGGTAAAGACATTTTCGAATTGGACTTTGTGCTGATCGAAACTGCCGCCCTGCTCGTTAGTAGTATTACCTATGGCATGGCGCTGATTTTTGCTAAACGCCATAACAAAGCCGCAACCTTGGCTTGGTTACTCGTCACCTTCGCCCTCGGTTGTGTGTTTATCGGGATGGAAGTCTATGAATTCCATCACCTGATTGAACATGGCAATGGCCCGCAGCGCAGCGCTTTCCTGTCGTCCTTCTTCACCCTTGTCGGTATGCACGGTTTACACGTGACCGCAGGTCTGATTTGGATGGCGATCATGATGATTGAAGTGGCGAAAACCGGTTTAGGTCATCGCAGCATCACCCGCCTGAGCTGCTTAAGCTTGTTCTGGCATTTCCTCGACATAGTGTGGATTTGTGTATTCACGGTCGTGTATTTATTGGGAGCACTTTAATGAGCGCACATAGTCATACTCACAAGCCTAGCCATGGCACTGACGATCTGGCCGCGAGCATTAAGTCATATCTAATGGGCTTTGTGCTGTCAGTGGTATTAACCGCCATTCCATTTTGGGCCGTAATGACCCATCACTTCGAGAAAGCGACCACCCTTAGCTTAGTGCTAGTGATGGCGATAGTGCAGATAGTGGTACATCTTAAGTACTTCTTGCACTTAGATTTCTCGAAAGAAGGCAAAGTAAATACCTTCTCCTTCCTGTTTACCGCCCTGATCATTGTCATGGTCGTCGGCCTGTCGGTGTGGATCATACTCGAAGCCAACGCTTTGATGATGTAACGAGAAACAGTCTATGCAAACACAAGACAGATTTATGTCACCGCAATGGAAAGCACGCTTCAAAGGGTATGTGCAGGTTACTAAGCCTGGCATCATTTTCGGGAATCTGATTTCCGTTGCTGGCGGTTTTTTATTAGCCGCCAAAGGCGACGTAAATTTGGTCTTGATGCTGGCGAGCTTAGTGGGATTGTCCTTGGTTGTAGCCTCGGGCTGCGCTGTCAATAACTGTATTGACCGTGATATCGACGCCAAGATGCAGCGAACCAGCAAACGCGTAACCGTCACGGGCGAAATTGCCGTGGTTAACGTACTCGCGTTTGGACTCGCCTTAGGTGTGTTAGGCTTTAGCATCTTAGCCTTGTTTACCAATGCATTAGCCCTGCTATTTGCCGTTATTGGTTACATCGTTTATGTGGGGGTTTATAGCCTCTACATGAAACGTAACTCAGTGTATGGCACTTTGGTTGGCAGCTTCTCGGGTGCAGTACCGCCCGTGGTTGGCTATTGCAGCGTGACAGGGCAAATGGACATGGGTGCAGCTATTTTGCTGTTGATGTTCAGTCTATGGCAGATGCCGCATTCCTATGCCATCGCGATTTTCCGTTTTAATGACTATGCGGCCGCCAATATTCCTGTGCTGCCGGTTGCAGAAGGCATGACCAAAGCAAAACTGCATATCGTGCTGTATATTGCAGTGTTCGCCTTAGTCAGTGCGCTGCTGCCACTCGCGGGTTATACAGGTATCGCCTTTATGGCAGTCACCTGCGCAACCAGCCTGTGGTGGCTTGCCATGGCATTAAAAGGTTATCGCCACGGCGTCGACATGCACCGCTGGGCTCGCCAAGTGTTTGGTTTTTCAATCATCACTATTACGGCGCTCAGTGTGACTATGGCGCTCGACTTCCAAGTAGTGAGTCAGGCGCCACTGCTCACCTTAGTGAAGTAAACCCTAAGCTTTCAGCTAGTTGCCTAGTCCTGAAATAAGTTGATAATAAAAAGCGCTAACCTAAATTAGCGCTTTTTTTCTCCCTTAAAACAGCCCCTGATGTATCACCTTTAGGTGAATAGCATTCGCCACCACATGCCTGGCAGGCTAGTAAAGCCTGTCGTATAGTGTTTTAACTCGCCATCTTTAAAGATCATAATGGTTGGCGTCGCCTGCAATGACCAATCACGGGCAATCTTGCTGTCACTATCATTAATAGTGTCAAAGCCATAGCCTTGATGCTGAAGATATTTTCTCAGTTTCTCATCCTCCCCCGAATTCATGGCAACCGTCACCACGGGGTAATAGGCCGACATTTGATTGACCGCCGGACTGACAAAATTACACACAGGGCACCAAGTGCCCCAGAAGTACACTAATACCGCCTGATCTTGGCTTAACTTAGCAATATCAAGCGCTTCCCCAGCCAACGTCGTCCCTTGGAGCTGCGGCAAATTATCCCGCGGGATATCTTTGCCGCGCCAGATGTCCATCACGCTGGTCACGATAAGGGCAATGAGCAGCCAAAGTGCCAGCTGCTTAGTCCAGCCCAATATGCGTTTAGGTAAAGATATCGAAACCTGTTCGGCGCTCATATTTTCAGTTTCCTTTGGCGGCATCTTAACTGCTCTTCTGCGTCTTATCTTTAGCGGCAATCGCTGCTTCAAGCTGCTCTTTTAACACTTCGTAAGGCACTAATCCGGGAATAAGCGTATCAGCCACTATCATACTTGGGGTGCCACCTATGCCTAACTCATTCATTAAATTAACATTGTCATCGACCATTTTTGCAACGCGCTCATCTGTGTTGCCCACCCAACGCTCGGTTGCCGTCAGTTTAGCGACCTTAGCGATGGCGGCGGCATCGAGTCCACGCGGACTCGACATCAACATATCCTTCACCTTGAGATACTTTTCAGGCTCGTTTAACCAAACCGTTTGGGCAAAATCGACTGCCATTTTGGAGCCTTCGCCCTGCAGCGGCACCATTTTAACTATGATTTTTAACTGCGGAAACTCTTCAATCAGCTGGTTCAGCGAAGACTCGATTTTCTTGCAGTATGGGCAGTTAAAATCGGTGAAGTACACCATCTCAATCTCAGGTGTCGCAGAGCCCTTCCACGGATCGCTTTTGGTCTCATACATGGCTTTATGATGGGTCACTAGGCTCGTTTGCATGGCTGTATTGGCCCCCTCTTGCTCCCTTGCTTGCCACGCAATAATTGCTTCTCTCATTAGGTCAGGATCATTGATCAAGGCATCTTTAAGAATCGCTCGCACCTCTTGCTGCTGGGCCGCCGATAAACTGCTGTCCTTGGCATAGGCCATGGTGCTCACCGAAGGCAAGGAAACCACCAGCATTGCCATGGCGACACCCGAGACAGCAAACATCTGTAACTTGCGATGTTTGAATAAAGAGCTAAATTTCGACATTTGGGTGCCTCCAATGGCTTGAGTTTTCTGCATTGATTCAGTGATGTTTTGTACTTCAATCTTCTGTTTCATAATCGATTTCCATTGTCTTAGGTCAGGGTTATCCCTGACCTGAGTATTTGTTGAGTGCCACTCGACTCGCTATTGAATGAGACTCGCCAGTGATATTGCCGAGTGAATGGCTGTTCGTTAGCGTTATTTCCCTGCCGCTACGGATGACTTTTCTGGGGACGCTGAGGCCTGCTCAATCGCAGCAAGCACAAGCTCAGTCGATAGAATTTCCGGCAGCTCAATCCCCTGCGGTGCACCCGGGCCGTAAACCACGTTGAATGGCACCCCAAAACGATTATGGCTTTGCAGGTAGTGAGTAATAGGCTCAGAAGGCGTAGTCCAATCGCCCTTCATCGGCAAAATATGCGGCTGTTGCAACAGGCTATAGACTGGATCTTGCAAGATCACGCCAACTTTATTGGCCTTACAGGTGATACACCAATCGGCAGTCACATCGACAAATACTGTCTTGCCCTGGGCGACCTGCTGATTAATCAATGCTTGATCCAATGGCATCCAAGCAAGATCCGCAGGTAAAGGTTTAGCCCACTGGTTCGCCGTCATAAATGCAATAACCGCCGACAGTAAAATGCCGATACCTAAGCAGCTCACAATCGCAATCGCGCCATATTTTTTAGCCATAAACACCATAAATATCAGTGTAATGACACCCGCTAACGGCCATAGGTAGAGCACATCAATAAAGCTGGACAACAGGCTAATGAGCCACAAACTGGTGAGGAGTAACATGCCGGAGAAAAACACTTTGACTGTGTTCATCCAGCGACCGGGTTTAGGGAAATAACCCGCCACTTGCGGAAATGCCGCCACAATCAACCAAGGGAACGCCATACCCACGGCCAACGCAGTGAAAATGGCAAACAAGCTCAGTACATCGGCGCCCAAAGCGAAGGCGACCGCAGTACCCAAAAATGGTGCACTACAGGGCGTCGCCAGTAGCGTCGCAAACATGCCCTGTAAAAAGTGCCCGCTGTTATTATTGCCGCCCGTTGTCGCTAACTTGGTTTGCACGTTAGAGGGTAAGTTAATCTCAAATACACCTAACATATTGAATGCAAACACTGTGGTCACCAGCGCCATAAAGCCGATAAACCAAGGGTTTTGGAACTGCACGCCCCAACCAATCGCCTGCCCCGTGAGCTTAAGCATTAAGATAAAGCCAGCGAGTAACCAGAATGAGGCCAATATCCCCAGCGCTGATGCGATGAACTGTTGGCGGATTTGATTGCGCTTAAGATCAGGCGCGGCAACCACTGAACTGAGCTTCATGCCGAGTACTGGTAACACGCAGGGCATGACGTTTAAGATCAAACCACCAATAAGCGCTAACAAAATCATGCCGAATATCGAGGTACTTTCTTGGGTAATCACCACAGGCTTAACTTCGGCGCTGTATTCCAACGCCCGCTCGCTATCGACGATAGTCATGTTCAGCGATTTACCTAAGACTTCGGGCTCACCCAGCCAACTTTTACCGCTAAAAATACCGACCAATTGCTTGCCGTTAGCATCGCTTTCGCTTGGTTTTAAGCTCACTAGCTTAAATGTGGTATCTGGCTCACCATCGATAATCACATTGGGTTGCTGCCAGTTGGCATCATTGAGTCTGACTTCAAGTTGACCTTTGGCGGCATCCCAACCCATTGTCATGGCAGGATTTTGGCCCTCTTGGGTCAACACTTTTTGCGGCACAAGCGACACGGCTTTGTTGTAAGCCAACATGGCATCGGTGTCCGCTTGCAGCGCATTGGGCGTGAAGTCGAGACTAATCTGATAATCCGTCAGTACACAGATGGTGGTACAAGTCGACAAGGTCACTTTGCCACGCAGCTGAGTTGGCGCAGCGATATCATCGACTTTTAGGGTTAAGGGAAAGATGGTATTGCCTTTATAACCAAAGGTTTGTAACCCCAATAATGAGAATTCCTCTGGCGCTGGCCATCTCCAATCCACTTGCTGTAGATTGCGTGAGCCATCCCATTTTATCGTCGGCGCGATACCGCCTTCCCCAGGACTGCGCCAATAGGTTTTCCAATCGCCCTCAAGTTGTACTTCAAGCACAGCAGGCAAAGTATTCGTTGCAGGATCAACCTCCCCCGTTAGCATAAAACGTACTTTGGCTGGAGGGTGATTATCATTAACCAACCACCCCGTCGATGCGGCCATTAGCGACGGACTCGTCACTATCAAGGCGAGTATCCAGAATCTGGTTAACATGGATTTTAATGTACTCATTTTGTCCCCCAAATATGCACTAACTGTTTGTTATTAAATTGCATATTAATCTCTTCGATATATCGTCAGCATTTGCCATTGCAATACTTAAGCGCTGTTAGACCAAGCTAAGTTAAACAAGACTCTGTGATGCTGCGTGCATGCTTACCTTGCTTCTAGGCCATATAAATATTGGCTAACGTTATGTTCTGGTTACCAATATCGTTATGGCTTAAGAAACATCAGCGTGATAGAAGGCTTAAGTTCAAGCAGTCAGATAGGGAGGTGTGATGTGTAAAATTGGATGTTCTGCAGCCGCTTAACTTTCTTTTCTACCGGCAAACTGGCGAGAAAAGTCAAATATTGACTGAGAGAAAACATGCCTAAACAAACCCACCTATCAAATTGATAAATAAGTTTTTATTCTTGAAAGCGACAATGTGTGAGATGTATTCGCCTAGGTTTAGCTTGATAACCTTGTATGGGTAACAGTGTTATCACGCGGGAGGCGCGGGGAAGTAACGGCAGTAGGAACAGCAGGATAAGAAATGGGATGGTACTCGGAGTGTCGATACAGGTTCGGATCGATTTCTCAGACAATTCACATTTTTTAGGTTCACTTTTGACCAGCTCAGTACCCGCCGCTTGAGCATCGGCGTGGCTAGCCATATTGTTTGAAGCTGAACTGGCGTTTAAAGCTGAGTTGGCGCTAAAACCAGCACCAGAAAAAGACGTAGCCGACATCGCTTGCGCGCTCGACTCCTTGAGCAACAAGTTAAGTATTCCACTATTTTGAGTCAAACAGAACAAGGTCAGGATGGTAAACACCATCACGCCCCATAGGTTGCCTGTTTGCTTAGTCGATAACTTAGAAATTTGGATTTCCCTTCGTCTTATTCTTTGATAATAAAGATAAAAAATGAGTGTCTTTCAACAAATAGCTGAAGATAAGACCGGCGGATTGTAACAATAGTTCATCAACAAGCAAATTATTTTGCCTTGCCTGACTCAAGCCATAGTCCACCATTTCAATAAAACCGCACTTTGCTGACGGATAATTTGAGTAACAACGACCTAAGTTCTTACCATCATACTCAACGAGTTTTTATGCTCTAACATATTGATTCAGCATAACTAGCCACAATTTAAGCAAAGCCCGCCAGAGTGACTCTTGTGCAGGCTTATTAATGACTGGAATCAAACTTTTTGCCTACTTTTGCCTAAAAGATAAATACAGACAAAACTTATGCAGAAAACCCACCATCAATCATCAAACTCGCCCCTGTGATGTAACCCGCTTCTGGGCCCGCGATAAAGGCGACAAAACTGGCGATCTCTTCGGCTTTACCGTAACGCCCTAGTGCGCCTATCGCCTTAACGGGCTCAGATGAATCACCATTATCAGGGTTCATATCAGTATCCACAGGTCCAGGCTGAATATTGTTCACCGTAATAGCTCGAGGGCCTAAATCCCGCGCTAACCCTTTGGCTAAACCGACTAAGGCCGATTTACTCATGCCGTAAATAGCACCGCCCACAAACGGAATACGCTCAGCGTTAGTACTACCGATATTGATGATGCGGCCACCGTCATTCATATGCAGCGCGGCTTCTTGGCTCGCCACAAACACACTGCGCACATTAGTGTTAACAGTTCGCTCCCAGTCTTCTAGCGTCAGATTTTCAATGCTATCCCAAATCAGCGTACCCGCATTATTAACCACTATATCTAAGCCACCGAAATGCGCTTTGGTCTCGCGGATGGCACGACGAATCGCCTCCGGCTCTGTGCTGTCGGCCTTAATGGCAATGGCTTGACCGCCATGAGTGATAACTTCGTCCACCAGCAATTGCGACTGCGCTTCAGATGACACATAGGTAAAGGCAACTGCTGCGCCGTCACTCGCTAAACGTTTAACGATGGCGGCACCGATACCACGACTACCACCTTGTACAAAAGCCACTTTACCTTGCAGATTATTCGACGATTTCATAGTTTGCTCACTCAATAGGTGGTTAAGGTTGATTGTATAGAAAAACCTTTTTAATCAATTACAAAATGACGTTCGCTTGTACGTTAACGCTCATTTTCATACTGTGGTAGTAGCTTACGCGATTCACTTGCCATGATTAAGTCACTAAAATGACCTTCACTAAGTCCTATAAGGAATTAATTGCCGTGATAAATAATCAATTTGTTGAGATACGCCATTTCGTCACAGTTGCCCAGCTCGGCAGTTTTACCTTAGCGGCGCAGGCGTTAGGCATGACTGGTTCGGCGCTCAGTAAAAGCATAGTGCGATTAGAAACCCGCTTAGGCACTAAGCTACTGCACCGCACCACAAGGCGTGTAAGCTTAACCAATGATGGCGATTCGTATCTCACAGATTGCCAAAATGCCATGGCAATCCTAGACAATGCACAGAGCCGACTCGGCAGCGAACAGCAAATTCCCTCAGGTCGAGTGCGAGTGGATTTACCCGTCACTTTTGGGCGGCGATATATACTGCCAACCCTATTATCACTATCGCAAAAATATCCCAAGCTCGAGTTATCCATTACCTTTAACGATAGAGCGACCGATTTGTTTAGTGACGGCATTGATTTGGCGGTGCGTGTCGGACAACTCGGCGACACTGTGGATTTAGTCGCCCGCAGATTAGGGGAACAACGCCGAGTGATCTGCGCATCTCCTGCCTATTTCGCTCGACTTGGTACGCCACAAGGCAAAGATGATCTCAGCCAGCACCAATGCATTGTCGGCTGGCCGCTTGGGCAGCAACATCGCTGGTTACTTAAAAATGAGGATGGGATCATCGAGGCTTATGACATTCCAGTACGCCACGAAATCGCTGATTGCGAAGCCATTTTAGCGGCCACACTAGCGGGAGTGGGTTTAGCGCAAGTGCCAATATGGTTGGTTGAGGACTATCTTAAAACTGGTGAACTTATCTCGGTACTGGACGAACTCGCCAGTGACGATACACCCATCCACTTAATTTGGCTTAAAACTCCTTACCTCCAACCCAAGCTACGAGTGATCATCGAAGAACTGGTCGACTTAGCGAAAGCGCCCAAAAGCAGATTTAAGGCAGGATAAGTGAAAGGCCTCGACTGAGCGAGACCTTTGACTTTGGGACTAACGGTTACTTGCTTTGATGTACAGATTGGTCATAGAGAGTGATCGCTTTCCTGAGCGCGTCAAAATCCGCCGAACACAAATGCTGCTTTAAGCTATCAAACTTTTCGGCAGGCCAATCGTAGATTTTTAACGCCAGTAACTCAGTAATAACGTCTTTATCGAACCGATACTTGATTAATTTCGCGGGTGATCCCGCCACAATACTGTAGGGTTCGATATTTTGGGTGACAACACTATTTGCGGCAACAACCGCACCTTCACCTATCGTCACCCCAGGCATCAGCATACATCTCATACCTAACCAAGCCCCATCACCAATATGAGTATCGCCTTTGCCTACGTAGGCATCCTCAATAAAATCCACAAAGGGGTATAAACAAAACCAATCTGCTCTATGCGTATGATTTCCGCCCATTAAGATCACAACTTCGGCGGCGATACACACATAGTTACCGATATAAAGTTTATCGATAGGCCACTTAGGCTCCCACTCACGGCTCACTTCATCGCCATGAAGATATCTCACTACAGATCCCTCAAAGCCAGCATCCCAACAATCACTGTAATAGCTATGTTGACCTTTGACTATGATATTGGGATTGGTGACTACCTCATGCAATAACTGAACTTTTGACCAATGCTTTTTCTGCATTGCAAATCCTCTTTATAAACAAAATTGTTAATACGAAACATAATGTTATGAGAAGTTTTACATTAGAATAGTCAGTGAATACGCGGCTGTTTTAGCAGAGGAATGAGTTTCATATAAAAAATCACAAGTGGGTATAAAAAAGAAAATAGCCCATAAAACTGAAATATCGACATGAGCTAAGCCGTTGTCACTGAAAGTGTCGCTGAAACCAAACTATGACATAGCAGCATATACAGAAACAATTACTTAGCTAAATGATGTAACCATACATCGACATAAAATGTACCCATAGTCTGACAAATAGGAACAGCCACAAAATAACTCAAGTGAAAAATGTAACTTTACTACAAATGACTATTAAGCCTTTGCAAACTGACAATAGCTCTAAACAGTATTGGTTGTATTGCTAATCTAGCCACCAGTGAATCAAAATGGGTATTGAAAAGTTGCTTAACTGAGTATCCAGCATTCGTTACTAGCGACCTATCTTCTTAAATCCTTTCCTCTTAGCTAGATCTTGCGCAAATTTTTTAGCGGCCTTTAATGACTCTCTATCTGTGAATTGTTCAGCTGTAACTGTGGGGGAGCAATAAGTTTGATACTAAAATGGCAGCGATCGCATAGTTACAGCTGCCATTTCTAAATCGAAATGGCCCCCAAACGAGTTAGCAGTGTGACTTTCGACTAACCTTTACATTCCATGATTGACCAAATTTGAGTAATGTTACAAAGTGACTAGGGTAACGGTGGCGAATCACTTATAAGGTTATGCCACCAACTTTTTTAGATTATTCGATAACGACTGGGACACCAATCTTGTTCGCAATTGGCGTGTATAAATCCACATCTACATCGGGCGCATGAATAGAAATAATCAGAGAGTACCTTACCCGCTGACCGTATCTTTCAAGTGCAGGCCTTGTTTTCCACCAACCAAGTGAAGGATAAACAGCTAAAACGCCCCGACTCGCCAACTCTGCCGCGCTCCCCACCCAAATATCTGAATGCAATGAGCCTTTATGTCTGTTTTTCTTTCCTATTAACCAGTTAGCGTCTGTATCGTTACTAACAATTCGCTCTTCATCATCTCTGGCTGCTGCATTTATCCGGGAGCGAAATGCGTCCTCGCTTTCGGTCGGCCGCTTCACATCGAAACGAAGGCCATGTGATTCATACCTGTATCGAGAGGTAACACCTCTGGAGGACGGGTTAGGTTCAATAAAATAAGACAGTGTTACCCTCATCTCGACATGCGTTTCTCCAAGAGCCTCCAATTCGGTTAATGGCCATGGCAAACGATGCAAATTCATATCGCGCAGCTTGGGCTCTTCACCCTTTTCTCGCTTAAATGGTTGCAAAAATTCCTGACAAATCATCGTCAACGAGCTATCAGCACTCCACATGGCTCTGTCGATGCTAGGCTCTCCAAACCCACAATGCCTTACTAATTGCGTTGTTTGTGCTTTGGTAGGCGCCCCCCGAGCTGGAAGAAACATACGTTTCATCGCGTCGGTCCAATTGGCAGAATGCACAATTAAGCCCCGAATACTCTCAGGCCATAGATCTGGGTACCGAGCCATTAATTGTGCGGCCATCCGAGCGCAAAGAGCAGAAGCCGCGCTTGTGGCGTTGCTCGTTGTAAACAGACGCTCTGTTGGACTTGCATGGGTCGTCAGCAGACTTAAGCTGCCCATCCAAGACGCACCTAAAGTATCTTTTGCAGCGTTACCACCTTCGAACACTACATCAGGCTTTAACGGCCAATGAGGTTCCCATGTCTGGGAAGTCGTGCTGAAAGGACTTAAACCACCTATTTCTGCAATAGGGAAATAATGCTGCGCATCTGCTTCCGTGATCCTTGCAAGGTTGGTCATTGCGCCGACAGTTAATGCATTCCAAGCTTGTGCAGGGTCATGAATACCGTCAGTTGTATTACTATCGGGATATGTCATCCATGCATTTGGGTCTCTGATATTTCCTGCCGACACAACAAACAGTTTCGGAGTCTCACCTTGTGCATCAACATCATAAGCAAGTCGGTCAATAGTTGCAGACCAGGCTGAAGGGCGCCCACGATCGCGGTTATCTCTTGCTGTAATCGCCATGCTGAAAACACGGTTACGATTCGGGGCTGTAATGGTAGGGCGTGCGACCGCTTCGGAAGTAAGATAACCATGAAGCTGAGCATCTCCACCGTTGGTACCGTCTTCATGCAGCAGCTTAACGGATTCCAACCGGTGTGAGATCCTAACAGGCCCCGGAGCTGAAAGCACATCCGTCAGATTTCCGAATAGGGCAAGTCCAGCCATTTCGGTGCCATGCCCTTCAGAATCATCTAAACCCCAAGCCGGATCCACTGTGTGCTTATCGCCGTTGGATAAAGCATGTTGTAGTAGTGGGTGTCCATTGTTAATGCCGGTATCAAGCAAACAGATATATGGAGCATCGGCACCATCAGCAGGAAGCGTTAGACGTCCATTTAATTCATCAGCCCATTCGGGTTGCTCTTGCGGAGTCAATGCATCAAAGAACTCTGCGGTTTCCTTAGCACGACGTAACTCAGCAATGCTGTTTAAAGTCATCATTGAGCGTTTCATTTGGCCGACAGAACCATATGCCAGCAATACGGAGCGCTCTGGAAAGTGAAGCACTCCAGGCGCATTGCGAAAACCTAGTCCAGCCGCCATGCCTTTAAATTGATCTACTACCCCTTGCCTATCACCTCTGGTTGGCAACCAAACTTCCCACCATAGATGCTCATCATCTCGCGTCGGCATCGAATCAGGAGTATCAGTCCATAGTGCATTTAATGTCGCTGCACGAATTTCAGAAATAGCATTCAGTAATTTGCTATGGGCAGGACCGCTCTTTTTATCGTTATTTTCGTCCAAATAATCGGTGATAAGTTTCTCGAAAAACTCCAGCTTTCCATCTGGAACAAACACTGTAGCGAAAGTTTTGTTGTGTTCTTGTCTGACATTCCGTAGTTCTATGCCAGAGCGCTCTCTGGCAAGAGATTCAAAGGCCATCTCAACATCAGGGAAGCTTTCAAACTCAATTTGCAGACCGATGCCTTCTCCAACACCAGCCTCTCGCTGTAGAGCTGCCGCTTCGGCCAAGACTGGAGTCAGTTGATGGAGTTTTTCAAGCAAAGCTCCACCGTGCAAGTTTCTGTCTTTGGTTGGAATATCTGAGCCGCCGCCCCCAGTGGGTGGCGATTTAAAACTTTCTGCGCGAGCACTATTTTGGAAGATAAAATGCGGGTGGTTGTTCTGTTCCCTTTCCGCCATGGAATGTCCTTTTCGTTTTTAATAATTGATTTTATTTAGTCGATTGGATAGTTTCCTGCGCTCTTCAATACATTGAGCGACATCTTTTTCTGAAATTGTTTCAACCCGGTCAATCAAAGCAGTTTTGAGCACTTCATCCGCAGCACGAGTCAACTCTGCATAGCTGAACCCTAAAGCCTTATCAGCCAGACGTTTCCAAGAAGTATTTTTGATTGCAATGTGGCATAACCTTGATTTCAGCACGCTGGCGATACGAGCCTCGTCAGGCAGTTCGTAATGCAACAAATCATCGAAACGACGGAACAGCGCATTATCCAAAATGTCCGGATGGTTAGTGGCGCCGATGATCAGACTGTGTGAGTCATCTTGCTCTATCATTTGCAGAAAGCTGTTGAGTATACGTCGCACTTCACCAACGTCATTAGCCAAACCACGTTGAGAACCGATGGCATCAAATTCATCGAAAAAGTAGACACCACGGGCCTGATGGGTGGATTCAAAAATCTGTCGCAACTTAGCAGCTGTCTCGCCCATGAATTTAGTGATTAACCCGTCCAAACGAACCTGGAACAAAGGTAAACCAAGCTCACCAGCAAGCACAGATGCAGTCATAGTCTTGCCGGTGCCAGGAGGACCAATCAACAACAGTTTACGTCTCGGGGACAAACCATGCGATAAGATTTCCGCAGCATGACGCTGCTCACGAATAATCCGTTCCAACTGTTGGGTAAGTTCGTCGCTCAGTACCATATCGCCCAACCGTGATTTGGGATAACTCACAGAAAGCAGATTGGCCAGCTCACCTTTTGGTCTACTGATAGGAACAGCTTTATTATCCGAGGTTACAGTTCGGCGGGATTTCGCCTGATCAACTAACAAACGCAACTCTTCGGCAAGCTTACCGTGGCCGCGCTTTGCTTCATGAGCCGCCACTTGCATAGCAACAGAATAAAAACGATTTTCGTCGCCCTCCAAATGTGACTGGAGCAGCGCTTTTAATTGGTCAGCACTTGCCATAATTCAATTCCCCTGCTTATAAGGTAATTGTATCTTGTTGGTTCGAAG
Organism: Shewanella sp. SM73; assembly: GCF_025653795.1. Classification (NCBI taxonomy): domain Bacteria; kingdom Pseudomonadati; phylum Pseudomonadota; class Gammaproteobacteria; order Alteromonadales; family Shewanellaceae; genus Shewanella; species Shewanella sp. SM73. The sequence goes on along the minus strand of NZ_JAKKRY010000010.1, from coordinate 5,706 downwards.
ATAACGATAAAAATATTGGGCTAATCTAGAGTTGATGCCTTTACCAGAGTCCGGTTTTTTATTATTTTAGTATCGAACCCTACTTTTAGAGCATGAATACCTGCAATTGAATTACTTGCAGGCAGCTCATCGTGCTTAAACGCTTCACTTCGCGCAATGTCCGCTTTCAGTGAAAAGCAATATTAAATGCGTATGTCGGCATTTGGCAGCTGTCCTTCGACCCTTAATCGTTTTTGCCCCAAAGCTTGTTTCAAAGTTAAAAATACAAGTAAGGCGAATAAAGCTACGGGTATAGAAAAGCTAATGTGGTGAGGTTACTTTCAACATAGAAATCATGCCCGTCCGATATGACCGCCAGCGAAAAGGTGCCAGCCTTAGGGGATTAAGCCGATGAGGAGATAGGGTGTGACTGAAAGCCTGAATGTGGGGCCTAAATGCTGTCAACAAGGTCAATAATCAGTCGAAAGTGAGCTCAAAAGAATGAGAAAGCTAAAATGATATCAAGTGATTACCCATCAAACTGTATAAAAAACCGCTACCGCAAAAAAGCAAATTCCTATAGCATCATTCATACCCATTTACACGGATGTGGCAGCGGCCAAGTTCAACAAGCGATTTATGCCCTGCAAACAGCGCATAAATACTAAGCCGTTATAAGCAATTGAATGGATATCAAAGTTGAAGAAATATATTTATTTAGATTGGAACGTTATTCAATACATGAAGCATGAAAAGGTTGTAGAGGGTAGGTTTGACGCAATTAAATTTAAATCCTTTATGCAAAGTCTTAAGGGGAAGTACGTATTTCCTGCATCAGAGGGACATTTGAAGGATTTAGCTGCAACATTTAAAAAAGAAAATTGGTCGTTCATTGAGGAGGATCTTTCCTTCCTCAAGGAAATCTCCGAAGGTTTGATGTTGGGAGTGCTTTCAAATGAGACATTAATGCCAGTAAAAGCTGATATTAATGAAGAATTTAACAAAATTATAAATGAACGAGAAATTGAACCAGAGTTCACTACAGAAGGCGGTAGTTATCAGGTAGACATGGATAAGCTGTCACGGGAAAGTTTGTTTCGCCCTTTTTTAGAAAAAAGTAATGGAATGCTTGATGCCAATGTCATGAATAGTGTTCTGCAAATGATGTGGGATTCAATGGATGACCCAGACATCTATAAGTCACTCAGAAAAGAGGTTGAATCTTTGCATAAAACCGTTCCCAATCAAGATACAATAATGAACAAACAAAGCCCTTACTTTAAAAGGATGGAGGACTTTTTTAATATAGGAAAAATTAATGATCTTGAAGAGCTAAAAGAAAAATTTGAGGAAATTCAATCGTCATTTTTAGCTATTGATGGCAGATGTCTAGAACATTTGACAAAAGGACAAAAAATCCAAAATGCATATTCATTACTAGATTTTAGCCCTTTATTTAGAGACAAGATTAATAAGAAAAATCGACCCAGTAATATGCACCGAGATTTGAATAATTTATTCTTCGCGTCTGATGCTAAATACTATGTTACTGAGGATGAGGCTACATATAAGAAGTCAAAGTTCGTAGCTAGATCACTAGGCTTACCCGTAAGAGTCGTGAAGATGGATGAGTTGAGACTAGGGTTTACTTGCTTATAACAAAGCATTACAGCGGACAAGCCACCGAATGCGGCATTAGGGTTTAATCAGGCAATAGAGGAAATCATGAGTGCCGATAATCTAAATAATGAAAAAGTTTCTAATTTACCTCTAGGTAAACAAGCTAATACAGCCCAATCAGAAGAAAAAAACACTGAACGTCACTTTGTTAGGCACCCTATGCATGAAAAAATGAAATTAATGTTATTAGGTACACTGGTTTTTTTCGTCTTGATTATATTTTTTATGGCATCCATTAAGAATCCGGGTTTATATCAAATTGATAAGGATACTTTGATACTAATTAACCAAGCGTTTAATGCTCTGGTTTTGCTAACAATTCCATTTTTACTCGGTATGCTAGGCGCTGTCTCAAGAATCCTTATAGCTGGTTTAAATGTTGTTAACCAAACTTCCTTAATTTTATCCTCAGGTTTGATGGCTACGTTTTCATGGATTGGTATTAAAAGTGGGGTCTTATTAGCAATTGTAGCCCCACATTTGGAGAAACAAGGTATTCCACCTGAGGGCATAGTGAGTAGCCCAAGTAATTTCTATACTATGGCGTTAGTTGCTGTATTGGTCGGAATGTTTTCTACCAACTTATATCTGTTCATTAATCAAAAAGTGGAACAACTAACCCAAAAGTCGATTAAAGAGAACCCTAATGAGGCGTTAGGAATCAAGTGACCCCACAAACTGAGCAGATGGCCTCTTCGATTGGTGCTTGGTTAGAGCTATTGCCAAGCGCAATTGCCGCGCTCTTTTCTTTGTCTGCCTTGGGGTACTTTGTTGGCTGGCGAGAAGCAAATTCCTACTACACCGCCTTGGGTGCCGCGTGGGCTGCCGCCTCGGTTTCGCCGTTGGCGCTTTTGCAACTGAGCGCTAGCACCATAGTCACTGTTGCTGCTGCGGCATTTTTCTCCCTGATCCTCGTCCTCGATCATAAAGTCTCACTGCGAAAACTCAGTTGGTTCTGTGCAGCTTGTCTTGGAATCGCAGGCATCCTTTTGGCGGCATCTCAAGGACTGTTTGGATATGCGCCACCTTCGGGCGCGCATATCCTTGCATCAGTGGGATCGCAATTCTTCGCAATTTCTGCGGGAGTAACATTATCTGAACTGATTGGCCATATTCGGCAGTCGAGCCAGCCGATTTCTTCCGGCCATCTATGGCTTATATATTGGTTCGTTCTCCCAGGCCTGTTCTGGGCACCTGACCGCTTGGGTGAAGCGCGGGCAATACGCGATGCAGAGCCTTTGTCGTCTCCACTTCCGGTTGTAGAGCTAGATTCTTCGCTCCAACCATCCGATTGGCTATTGGTTCAGCTGGTAGGTGACAAAGCAATCCTTATGATGCTCGCTGACGAGGCTCACAATAGACGCTTCAGAATGGTTGAAGTGCAAGATGTCAAGGCATTCGGTTCGACACTCAAACCACCGGTCGCGAAAAAATGATCCTATACAAGTCATTCGAGAGGGACTGTCAAAAAGCTGGCATCGCCACCTTTTGCCTGCCCCTCAATTCCGACGTTATGCAACTAAGGGGCTTGTAATTGAGTGAAGTGAAAAGTTTTACAGAGCTATATCAACATTGCGTTTATCCAAATGAATTGCTGTCGACCTTTTTGTGTGGCCACCTTTCAGTTGAGTTTATGTTGCATAAGTTAGCTTGTATTTCGGATATTAAAAATCAATCTAAGTACAATCGGTATACTTATTACCAATTGGTGAATGTTAATTTTGATATGGGTAATATCACTCAAGAACAGAAAGATGTTTTATTAGCAATAAACCAGCTGAGAAATAAATTTGCCCATAAACTTAACTACTTACCAAAAATTCAAGAATTTTTAGGGCTTTATGAGCTTGCAGCTGGTGCATTTTGTGACTTGACTGACGGCATAGATCAAGGCTTGGATGCTTTAAGAAATTTAACAAATATCGACGAGTTCGAACAATGGGATATGTCAGAGTTATTCGTACAAATTTGTTATGATTTACATGAGCAATATCAGGATATTGGCGGTGATATCGAAGAATTTTAAATCGTTGCCTAACAAACAAGCGCGGACTAGAAAGCTTGGCTTGGTTCGCTGCGCTCCCATTATGGCCAAGCTTTTTAAGCCCGTTATTTGGGCGTTATGCAACATACATAGGCTAGCTGATGTCGACCAAGTTGAGAAACAAAAAGTACAAAAGAGAAAAAGGTAACGTCATCGGTGGATGGAAGTTAATCGAGCCCCTAGGCGAAGGAGGGAATGGTGATGTATGGGAAGCCTCTAAAGATGGATTTAGTAATTCGGCCATAAAAATTTTAAAAAACATTGATGAAACAAACTACAAAAGATTTGTTGCTGAAATTCACATTCTCTCATCTGTAAAAATCGCTGGTGTAATAGATATTATTGAGTCTAATATACCAACGAGCCTACAAAATGACCTACCCTGGTTCGTAATGCCAAAAGCTGTTGGTATTTATGAGTCAACCAATAAAATGTCAACTATACAAGTTGCAGAGCAATTTGTACTTTTGGCAGAAACTTTAGCTGAATTGCACGAACGAGAAATCTCACACCGTGACATCAAACCAGAAAACATTCTTTGTTATAGTAATCGGCTTTGTTTTTCTGATTTTGGGTTAGTCAAATACCCGAGTAAAGAAAAGATAACACCTCAAAAAAGAGACGTTGGTGCAAAATTTACAATGGCACCAGAAATGCGCAGAGAAGCCGAAAAGGCAAACGGGTTATTTGCTGATGTATATTCCTTAGCAAAGACCCTTTGGATAATTATAACAAAGCAAGAAAAGGGCTTTGATGGTCAATATAATCCAAATTCAATAATTGCTATCAAAAACTATTGTCAGGATGTGTACACAACGTCATTAGATAACTTATTAAGCGAGTCAACAGATAATGATATCCATCTCAGACCTAGCGCTAAGCAGTTTGCCAAAAGATTAAGAGAATGGATACAGCTTAATAAAGACTTCCACTCACGCAATCTTTTAGAGTGGCTAGAGCTTCAAAAAGTAATATTTCCTTTAGGAGCGCCATGCAGAACAGAATGGACGGATACTGACGCTATTATCGCTATTCTTAATGAAGTATCACGCGTGAAAAGTTTAAACCATATGTTTTACCCGACAGGTGGCGGTAATACGTTACGTTCGGTATCAAAGGCAGAAGAAAGCGGCATGATTGTTCTGCACGTATATGAAAAAATAGCAGAGATTTTAAAACCAAAAAAGTTATCATTTGAGTCATTTGGTTTAGATCCACAGTGGAACTATTTCAGGTTGGAAGTAGAAAGTACTGAAGCTACAGGTGTTGAAAATTCCTTAAATAGAGAAAAGATTAGTGAAACTTTGTGTGAGATAAGCCCAGGGAATTATATAGATTACAACAATTGGGAATACAACGAATATCAAGGAAAAGAGCTGCCTGAAAGCGCTCGCGTAATTACAAGGTTTCTAGAGGGAGCATTTGTTTTTTTTGGAACTAGATCTATTTATAATCGTACTTCAGGTACTTACGATGCTAGGCATAACAAAATGACGGAAAAGCAGTTTAGGAACTATATAGCTACAAATGCTAAATCTCACTACGAAGCAGATGTTACCTAACAAATCAATTCAGCAGGACAAAAACAGTTTGGTTTGTTCCTGCGTCGCTAATTTTAACCAACTATTTTTTGTCTTTGATTAAGGCGTTAGCAAATTAAAGGAGTTTCAGTGGAAGTTGTTGGAAAAATAGAAAGCAGTACTGAGCTGCAAAGATATATCGACTTTGCAAAGTACGTAGATATGCTCGATACCCGGTGTTTTTCAAGGTAGTTGTCACTCTTTGCTTAAATATTAAGCTGCATTTATTACATTGTTTGCGGGTGCCTTATCTGGGTTTAACGTGACTGGACCCACAGCATCACAATTTCTGACTTCCTTGGACCAACGCTCGGGCATTCTTGCCTTTGCCGCTTCGAGCACTTCTTTTCGCTTGGCTAAGATATCACCATCTTGCCCCGCATGACGTTGCCCTGGTGACACAAAGTTCAGCTGGCTGTGCTT
>NZ_JAKKRY010000009.1:0-176778 GCF_025653795.1 Shewanella sp. SM73 | reverse complement strand
TAAGAGTTTTACCTGGCACGGGACGACCTTCTTTTCTGGCTTTATCTCGCCAATGATACAAGGTTTGCACCGCGATGCCTTCTTCCCGAGCGACCTCTGCGACCGTTAAATTGTGAGGCGGTAATAATTTTTTAAGGATCGCCTCTTTACGTTCTGGTGAATACCGAGCCATATCGTTCTCATTTGCCGCGCCCTGTCTTTAAAAATAATGATTATTTAGGGGTGACAACTATCCTGACACAGGGGGTAGTTTCGACGACTATGGTGCTGGCTAATCCAGTGTTAATTAGAAATTAGAAGGTTGGTAAGATGAAAAAGCAAAAAGGAATTGTATTATTTTTTGCACTTATCATATTGTTACTTATGACTATTATAGGTGTCGCTTTGGCTGTTAATTCGACCCAGTCCATGCGTATGTCTGGAGCTGGCTCTGAGCGTATAGAAGCAAAATCAATCGCCGATGGTGGATTAGTAGCTACGATAGAAGCTAATAAAGGAACGAGTTTAACAACCTTATCTAATGTTATGACTACGACAGAGTTCGGTTCCCAGCAAACATTTACACCAAGCCCATTTGAAGTGGATGCAGCTGGTAACGTAGTTATTAGTGCGAAAGATGTTGCCTGTCAACGAAGCCCTAAACCAACACCTTTTATAGATTGTCGTCGAGTAGAAATTAGAAGTACTGCTAATTTTGGGCGTGATAATTTAGGGCAACTTACAGTTGTTATGTTAGTGGAGCAAGAAGTTATCGCTGGGACAGGGTGGTGATATATGTTAATCAAGAAGCTGGCTAGTCTTATATTGTCTGCGATGGTTGTTTCGTCTGGACCAACTTTTGCCGATGATACTGAGTTATATGTAAAAGAATCAACAACTCGAACGGGCGCAAGACCTAAAGTGCTCGTTATATTTGATAACTCAGGAAGTATGTCGACTGAAGAAATTACTCAGGTTGTAGATTATGACCCTAACTATGACTACCCAGCCGTAAGTGGTTCTGGGTATAGTGATACTCTTATTTATTATGCTGTTGGCGGTGGAGGATTACCCACCCCTGATACTAGCTCTGATAAGCGTAATTTTAAAGCTAGTTTAAATGGATGTAGTCAAAGCAAAGCTGCATTAGCAGAGTTTGGTCGTTTTACTGGGTATATAAGAGAGTTCACATCAAGTGGTACTACTGGTGTTTGGAAAGAACTACCTGAAACAAACGGTACAGCAATAAAAGTAATTGATTGTTGGGAAGATATTTCTCAAATAAATCCGAGTAATTCATCATCATATCCTAATGGATTTCCTGCTAACGGGGTAACAACGGGGTCAGGTAGTAAAAAGAAAGCGTATCCATATTTTACTTCCTCACTACCAGGAACAACTTGGACCAATGCTTTAGCCGCAGCTAATAATACTGACTTTGGTGTTGGACAACCTATTACCTTGTACACTGATAATTACTTAAGATGGTACGGATTATCTAAAGCGGGAAAATTACCAACGGTAAAAATTTCAAGACTAGAAATTGCGAAGAAAGCGATTTCTAATATTATTAGTTCAACTCCAACAGTGGATTTTGGACTTGCTGTATTTAATTATAATTATCCAAATGAAGGTAATCGAGACGGTGGTCGAATTGTATCTGGCATTACTCAGATGACGGATAGTACGCGTGCTAGTTTATTATCTACTATTGATAGTTTGCCAGCAAAAACAAATACGCCATTATGTGAGACTATGTATGAAGCTTACCGTTACTTTGCAGGTAAGGGCGTTAAATATGGTCATAGTGATACTGATTATGGCTCGTATGTAGGAAATAAACCCCCGTATGATAGTTCAGTGGAGAAGAGTGGTAACTACGCAAGTCCATTTAAAGTATGTACGGATATTGCTTATGTTATCTATGTCACTGATGGCTCTCCAACAGTTGATAAAAATGCGAATAATGACGTTATTAGTTTAACTGCCACTGGAAGTAAGGAAGGGGATTACTCTTCATTTTCTAAAAATCTAGATACAGCAAGCTATTTGCCCGCATTAGCTAGTTATATGTTTAATAACGACTTAATTAACAAATTGGACAGTTCAAATACTGAACAAATGCAGAATGTTCGTACTTATACTATTGGTTTTAGTAAAGGTGCAGAAGATGCCGCACCTTTACTTGCTGAGACGGCTAAAAGAGGTGGTGGTTTATATTTTGCTGCTCAGAACAGTCTTGAACTACAGAATGCACTTAATGATGCGTTATCAAATATTTTGAATATTGATTCAAGTTTTACATCTCCAAGTATTGCTAGTAATAATTTTGATAGGACTCAGACATTTGATGCCGCTTATTACGCTATGTTTCTCCCAGGCAAAGGACCTCGTTGGAGCGGTAATTTAAAAAAATTAAAAGTAACCGCAGATGGAACATTGGTTGATAGTAAAGGGAATGCAGCTATAGCAGATAACGGCAATATTAAAGATGGTGCCTGTACTATATGGTCGGATTGTGTTGCGCAAAAGGATGGGAATAAAGTTGAAGTCGGCGGAGTCGCGGCACAAATCAGAAAGCAAGAAGTTAGGAATATTGTAAGTAACTTAAATGGGTCCTCCAGTTTAACGCCCTTAACACTTGCTAATGCACAAACTGCAGCAGGCGGTGATGCTGCGCTAGCTAGCTATATGAGAACTAGCGTAGATGAGCTTGCTAATACGTTAAATTGGCTTAATGGGATAGATGTCGACGACGATAATAAAGATGGTAGTACGACAGATATACGTAATGATGTTATGGGTGATCCTCTTCATTCTAAGCCACTTGCACTCAATTTCGGCACAAAAAACGCGACTGATATTCGTATCATGCTTGGCACTAATCAAGGTGTTGTGCATATGTTTAAAGATGCGGGCGAATCTGTATCAGAGACTTGGGGCTTTATTCCCTATGAGTTATTGCCTAATTTAACAGAACTGAGAAGTAATGATCCTTCAGGTGTACACACAGTATACGGAATGGATTCATCTCCAGTTGCTTACACAGAAACTGATGCTGAGGGTAAAGTGATTAAAGCATGGGTCTATATGGGGATGCGTCGAGGTGGTTCGTCTTATTATGCCCTCAATGTGACAAACCCTGATAGCCCTTCTCTAATGTGGACTATTAATCCATCAACGGATGGTTTTTCTGATCTTGGACAAACATGGTCTGAGCCTATAGTGACGAAAATCGTTGGTTATGAAAAGCCTGTACTCATTTTTGGTGGTGGCTACGATGTTAGTTTTGATGCAACTCCTTCATCTTCTCCGGTAGGTCGTGCGGTTTATATTGTCGATGCAGAGAAGGGAACTTTGATTCATTCATTTGGTGGCTCTGCATCGGGTGCAACAGTACTTTCGGGTATTCAGGATAGCATTCCAAACTCAGTCGCCGTACTTGATAGTAATAATGATGGGTATACAGATAGGATTTATGCCTCCGATGTCGGTGCAAATGTCTGGCGCATTGATCTTCCAAGTGCAAGTAAGTCGAGCTGGAGTGCATTTAAATTTGCTTCTTTAGGTGGTACTGATAGTAATAATCGTCGTTTTTATGCAGAACCTGTTGTAGCACAAACGATGTTTACTAATTTATCCGAAGTTAAGGTGACAACAGAGAGTGGTACTACTACGACTAAAACTTATCAAAATGTTCCCTATGATGCGGTGGTGATTGGAAGTGGAACGCGACCCCACCCATCATCTACTGATATCAATGATATGTTTTTTACATTGCAAGATCGTAATGTGGTGACTAAGAGTTTTACTGGCGGTGATGTTCCCGAGGCGATCACAATCAATGATCTCTATGATGTGACTTCTACTGCACCTGCGTCTGAAGCCGACAACATAAGTTTCGGTAAAAAACTCGGCTGGTTCTATGATTTTAGTGGTCTAGGTGAAAAGAGTTTAACAGCTGCCTTGATTGTCCAAGGCAAAGTTTATTTCACTTCTTATTCTCCCCCTGCTGACTCGGTTGCCGATAACGTGTGTTTGGTGTCTGGTTCTGGCAAGTTATATCCGTTCGATTTGCACAAAGGAACGAGATCCTTTTCTCAATTATATTATGAACTGGGTGAACGTGTACCGGATACACCGCAGATTGTTATTCCTGCACCTGAATCCGGTAAAGATCCGTATATCTATATTATTGGAGTTGGTAAAGGTGAGAAAAATGAAAATGGGGATTATACAGGTACAATCAACGTTGCTTCTGGGTTAGGTGTTAATAAAATTTATTATCATATAAATGAATGAGTTATTAATTTATGAAGGTTAAACTTAAAGGTTTTACCCTGATAGAGGTGATGATCGCCGTCGTGATCATTGGTATTTTGGCATCGATTGCATACCCTTCTTATACGCAATACATTGCTCAGAGTGCAAGATCAGAAGGGTTAGCTGCTTTGATGCGTATAGCAAACTTGCAGGAACAGTATTATCTCGATAATAAAAAATATGCTACTGATTTAACAAAACTTGTAGGGGCAAACCCTTATATCACTGAGCATAAACATTACTCTGTATCATCAAGTGGTGAATCAAGCTTTACGATTAAGGCAGTTGCTCAAGGGGTTCAGGCTAGTCGTGATGCCTCGTGCTCTTCTTTAACAATATCAGATACTGGGGCAAAAGGTCCGAGTGCGGAGTGTTGGAAATGAAATTAATAAACCTCTTTATAACGGTGGCTTTCTTACCAAGCTTAGTTTGGGCTGACTCTGGAGCGACAGTCAGCGAACAAGACTTCAAATGCTACATTACATCAAAGAAAAGTGCTGAGATTGCCTTCTATCATTGGAAGAGTAGTGAAATGAATGTGAGAATGGCTAGCCTTGTTGGTACTACTCGCCAATCAAATGATGGATCGAAATATTACATCTATAGTGTTGAGGAGTGTGTCGCATTAAACGCTGAATTTACTAATACTAAGGCGCAAGTTTTGGATAAGTTAACACCTAGATAAACATCTAACATGTATTTTTAAATATTAACAACGAACGATTTAAGGATAATATTATTTTAGGGTAGTGAACGGTAGATTTAGTCTCCCATAGTTTATGTGCAGCTTTTCCCATCTGCGCCCTCTTTTATTAAACCTGAAGTGCTAATGTTGATGCTTTTAGAATTGTCACTTTGCCCATTTGAACAATAGATAATTGATGTTTCAACTGAGACTAAACCATCGGGTGTAAAATCAATTTTTTTATCGGCGGGCCCTGATAGGGAAATTACATCGTGTGTATTGAAACTATCGATCACTTTCAATACATTCTTGGCACCCCCATTGTCAATATATACACTGAACCCCTTATTCCAGTCTGTGCCGCATGGTGATGCCGCGTATGGGCAGACTGTTACTGTTGCGCCATAGTTGACAGCTTGGTTTCTTGCAAAAGCAAACACATCACTAATTTTTCGTATTTCATTAGCGCTGCGTGTCCCTTCGTATAGCGACGTAAGTGATGGAACCCCTATGGCTAGTAGGATTGCTGCTACGGCAATTGTGACCATCAGTTCGACTAAGGTAAATCCTCTTGAAATAATTAACATGTAGCTATCCTCGTTAAAACTTAGCTAAGTATATGCGAGGAGACTCTAATGGTCAGTATCTATTCTATATTTTCAATATACCCAATAAATTGATTTTCTTGCTTTTATATAATTAAATTTAAATAGGGAGTATATATTTAAATTTAATCGCAATTGATATTCTTTGCGGTAGAAAGGCGAACTCTACCCGCCTGATTAACAACGATTGCACGGGAGTTTTTGCTATCAATTGTTCGTGGGCAATACTTGAAAGTACCATTACTTCCAGAAGCTAACCCATCAGGTTGAAATTTTATCGAACTTTTATTGTATGTTAAAAAATCTTTCGAATCGAATTCATCAATGACCTTAATAATTTTATCGTTAGCATCGAAGCTTTCGACTACACCTGTATCAATGAAAATTGTTAATCCCTTTTGCCAATCTTGAGTGCATTTTCCATTTACGAGTGGGCATGCTGTGACCCTATAACCATAACTAACAGCTGTATTTCGCGCAAATTGAAGTGTCTGCTGGATAGTTTTAATATTGGTATCAGCTCTTATCTGATCGCTGAGCTCGGTCAAGGAAGGAGCTCCAACTGTTAACAAGATTGTTGAAATCGATATCGTAGTGATAAGTTCTATCAGGCTAAAGCCTTTTCGATGTGAGTTCATAACAGATCCTTGTTATTTTACGCTTGCATCCCGCGAGCGAGTTAGTGCTGGTTAGAATGTAAGTATAAAATCTGGGGCAATATTCATAGTACTTTTTTTAGACTTTTATGTGCTAAAAGCGATTTTATAGAAACTGTGTTTTATGAGTAAAGCACTACATTCACTTCAATATTGACGTAACCCCGTGTAAGCTAGTGTTATTCTGTTTGTTTATGTTATTGCAAGGGATGAGGAATTTTTAATGAAAAAAGTTGAAGCCATTATTAAGCCATTTAAGTTAGATGATGTGCGCGAATCACTTGCAGAAATTGGTATCACTGGGATGACGGTACTGGAGGTTAAGGGCTTTGGTCGTCAGAAAGGGCATACAGAGCTGTATCGTGGTGCTGAATACATGGTGGATTTTCTGCCAAAAGTAAAAATAGAGTTAGTGATCCAAGACGATCTGCTCGACCAAGCAATTGATGTCATTGTTGAAACGGCCCGCACAGGCAAAATTGGTGATGGTAAAATTTTTGTCACTGATGTTGAACGTGTTATCCGTATTCGAACGGGTGAAGAAAACGAAGAAGCGGTATAAACAGCTTACGAACGATTCTAAAGGGCCTAGTGGCCCTTTTTTGTTGCCTAAGCATATGGAAAAACTAAATAGTACCGCTAGGTTTCTGAAATATCTTTAATGGAAAATAGCCTGTTTTACTCAACTAATGTAGTTATCTCTTATCTGTAACATGGTATAACTTAGCCTCGCAAATGAGTTTTATGAGGTTGTCATTTTGGCTACAAAAAGAATAGTGATCGTGGGTGGTGGTGCTGCTGGTTTAGCGCTTGCATCGAAGTTGGGCCGTAAATGGGGCGGTAGTGATGTCGTCGATGTGTGCTTAATTGATAAAAGTCCTATTCATATATGGAAGCCTAAATTACACGAAGTCGCTGTTGGTGTGATAGATCAATCTATTGAAGGTTTACTATATCGCGATCATGGACTTAAAAACGGTTATCGCTATATTCGTGGTGAGATAGAGCAGTGTGAGCCGGATGCTAAATCGATTCAGTTAGCTGCAGTTTATAATGATGAAGGCGAGTTGCTCCTAGAGCAGCGACAAATCAATTATGATTTTTTAGTGCTTGCATTGGGTGGAGTTTCTAATAGTTTCAATACATTAGGTGCTGATGAGCATTGTATTTTCTTAGACAGCCTTGAAAATGCCAATTTATTTCATCATAAATTACTCGACGCTTTACTCCAATTAAATGAAACGCAAGAAAGAGTCAGCATTGGTATTGTCGGTGCGGGTGCGACAGGTGTTGAATTGGCAGCAGAGCTTCATCATGTCATTGAGTCTGTTAAAGAGTACGGCTATCTGAATATCGCTAAGCATCATCTTGATGTGCATTTGATTGAAGCGTCACCTAAAATCCTTCCTCAATTACCAGAGCGTGTAAGCGCTAGGGCTCAAGCTGTTCTTGATCAGATTGGTATACGTTTACATATCGGTGTTCAAGTTAAAGAAGTGACTCGTGATGGTTTCATTACCCAAGATGGCGATGTGATTAAAGCAGGCTTAAAAGTATGGGCTGCCGGTGTAAAAGGGCCAAAAGCATTTCAGCATTTTGCAAAACTGCCCATTACTCCGCGAAATCAGGTAGAAGTTGATGATTGTATGCGAGTTAAAGGTCATCAAGATATTTACGCCCTTGGCGATTGCGCTCTATTGATCCAAAGTTCTGGCCAGCCTGTTCCACCAAGGGCGCAAGCAGCAGCTCAGATGGCTGATACCTTGTTTGATAATATCGTTAATCGATTACAAGGTAAGCCTGAAAAGGCCTTTATTTATAAAGATTACGGCTCATTAGTGTCTTTAAGCCGCTTCTCTGCGGTAGGCAATTTAATGGGGAACCTACGTTCTGGCACTTTCTTTGTTGAAGGCCATATAGCAAGATTGATGTATATCTCTTTGTATCAGAGGCATTTAGCCAGCCTTTATGGTTGGTTTTCGGCAATTGTGTATCGAGTGGCACAAAAGTTATTGAAGTGGCAGCGTCCGAAGCTCAAATTACATTGATTTCTATGTGATTTAGGAGATAGAAAGAGAGCAAATATGCTCTCTTTTTTTTTATTGTTTAGGAATTGCCGACGAGTCACGAATGATAGGTTCAGGAGTAAAGGTTCTAGAATATATGGCATCTTGCTCGCGACGTTTTGCTATTAATAATTCAGTAGCAACCTGAGCAATTTCTGCGTTTGGCTGATGTACAGTGGTAAGTTTAGGCCAGGTTTGACGTGAGAATGGGCTATCTTCGAAACCGACAATTGATAAATCAGCGGGTATGTCTAAACCCGCTAAACGAGCCGCAAAAAGTGCACCAGCGGCAATTTCATCGTTACAAGCAACAATCGCCGTCGGGCGATTTTTTAGTTTGATGAGCTTGTTAGCACCATCAACACCGGACTCAAATGAGTACTTCCCTTCAATTATGTAGTTTTCATTCAGCTTTAGGTTGTTTATTGTTAATGCCTGTTTAAAACCAAGTAATCGCTCTTTGGTGGATTCATGGTGTAAATCTCCGCTTAAAAAAGCGATATGCTTGTGACCTAAATCAATCAGATGCTGGGTGATTTGTACTGCACCGAATTTATCGTTGACTAAAATAGTCAACCCATTCTGATCGTTGTCCTTTTCTCCCGCAATAATGCGCACATAGTTAGCATCAATTTCAGTGAGTGCTTTGAGTACTTTAGGATCTTCTGACAAGGGCGGTGTCAGTACTAATCCAGCGAGCCTAGAATATTTGACTAGTGCTGTAAGCTCATCACATATGGTCTCTGATTTGGCATTGCAAGGGTGGATGACAAGTTCATAGCCCTTGTCTTTACAGGCTGACAAAATCCCATTTTGCATATCAATAATATAGTAAGCGTTTGGATTATCGTAAATAAAACCAATAGCATAGGATTTAGTTCCTGCTAGATTTCTTGCTGCTAAATTAGGTTGGTAGTTAAGTGCTTTTATCGCCTCGTTCACTTTGTCAACGGTGGCCTGCTTCACTGAAGGTTCGTTATTGGTTACACGGGATACTGTCTTGATAGACACTCCAGCACATTTAGCTACGTCGTTGATAGTGACTTTCATTGATGTAAAAACTCTTTGTCTAAGGTCGCGAGGGGTTTAACTGTTCTATGAACGTAAATTCTTTACCAGCAATTTACAAGCTTACATTTTTTATCAGTTTTTTCTGACTTATACATCTTATAGTGCGAGCTTTTGATGTGCTTAGCAATCCTGAATTGTTACAAATTGGCGTTAATTTATCATTGTTACAATTATGCTTGGAGTTGTAAATTTACGTCATAATATTAAAGCTCATGTTTTATAATGATTTTTAATAAAAATACTGATTCAACATTCTGCTTTATGACATTTTTTTACTTCCATCGTTATTTTGTTGTGGCAAGGCTGTTAATTATTGTGTAATGTTTGCACCAGACATGACAGCGTTGTCATTCCTCAGGGAATGGTTATGAATACTAAAACGATAATAAAGTTATGGAAGGGAAACGAGATGCGACCATCAACCTTTAAGAAAACTGTACTAGCTACAAATATTGCTATCCTACTCGGCAGTGCTGTATCCATTAGCGCTGTTGCTGCAGACGCCGTGGCAACCACCGCAGCACCTGAAAATATTGAAAAAATTGAAGTTCGCGGTATTCGCGCTTCCCAGCAAGCTAACTTAAATGCTAAACGCTTCTCAGACAGTACTGTGGATGCGATTACTGCTGAAGACATTGGTAAATTTCCGGATAAAAACGTTGCAGAATCTCTGCAACGTATTCCTGGTGTCACGATCCAGCGTCAATTTGGTGAAGGCGCGGGTGTTTCAATTCGTGGTGCGGGTCAAGATCTGACTTTGACGACTCTGAATGGACAAAACGTAGCTTCAACAGGTTGGTTTGTTCTTGAGCCAGCAAAACGTTCATTTAACTATGAATTATTACCATCTGAATTAGTTGGTAACTTAGAGGTCTATAAATCATCTCAAGCGGACTTAGCTGAAGGTGGTGTGGGTGGTACTGTTGTAGTTAATACACGTAAGCCATTGGATATGGATTCAATGACTTTCTTTGCTTCTGCTGAAGCTCAATATCAAAGCGATTCGGGTGAAACAGATCCACAATTTTCAGGCTTAGGTAGCTGGAAGAATGATGATGAAACTTTTGGTGTATTAGTTTCTGGCGTTATGCAAAATCGTAGCTTGCAGCGTCAAGGCGATGAAGCGTTTTGGGAATGGGGTGCTGGCCCTGTCGCATTTGAACAAGAGCGCGAACGTTCAGCTATTGCTGCAACATTCCAGTATGCCCCATCTGATTCATTAAACTTTGTGTTTAACGCGATGGACATGCAAATGGCCGCGGACAACACCAACTACGCATTATGGTTTACGCAAGCTGACACTTCATGGTCAGGAGCTCCAGGTTCTGGTGCTTGGGGTAACACGGAATGGATTGGTGGCTGCGGTTTATGTGGTGGTGATAAGCCAGATGCATCACAGTCAGGTTCTCAAGTTGCAGGCCCTGTTAACTTGGCATACTGGCAAGCTCGCCCTCGTGAAGCGACAATGAAGTCTCAAGTTTTCGACTTGAAGATGGAATATAGCGGCGATGGATACCAGTTTACGACTCAAATCGGTGATACAAGCTCTACTGGTGGTACCGATTTCGAAATGGTTGTTGAAGATGGTCTGGGTGGTACAGCATTAAATGGTGCAACTTACGACTTTACCAATGGTCATCAAACTTGGGATTTAAATGGTTTTGATACAGCTACTTATGATCCTGGTTCGCTTGCAATGGGTACTGGCAGTAACTTTAATAAAACACCAAAAACAGATGATGAAACTTATATTCAAGCAGATATTAAGTTTGATGTAGATCTAGGTGTGGTTAATGCCATTAAAACGGGTCTGAAATATGCGAAGCATAATACAACGAGTCGACGTTTTGACTTTGTACAAGCCGATGACTTTAATCCTGTCATATCAACAGCAGGCTTAAATACTGGTACTTTTGCTGTAGGTACGAGTGAATACGATATTATTCGTTTTGATCCAGATGCACTAAAAGATTGGGCTAAATCGAGCATCATCGGTGAGACTGAAGATTTTGGTTCATACCGTGAAATTGATGAAGATAACTATGCTGCTTATGTGATGGCTAACTTTGCATCAGAAGGTGTACGCGGTAACTTTGGTGTGCGTTATGCGGGTACTGAAGCGACCTCAACGTACTATGTTGATGGTAAGAAAGCCGATGCTTCAGCTAATTATGGGGAATGGTTACCAAGCTTAAACGTAGCATTCGACTTAGCACCTGATCTCATATTGCGCGCATCAGCGGCTCGAGTTATGGCTCGTCCACAGTATGATGACATGTATGTTAACCCTAACGTTTTAGGTGCAAATGATGATGTGCCTAATAACCAAAAATGGGTTGTTGGTAATATCGGGTTAAAACCATTTATTGCTAATCAAATAGACTTAGGCATTGAATGGTATTTCAATGAAGAGTCATTACTTTCTGCGGCTTTGTTTATGAAGGATGTTAAAAACTTCGTAACCTTTAGTGAGTACCATGCAGATAGCGCCGATATCCCATTTACTGGCACGTTAAAACCTGATGAAGTTGCTGGTGGTTGGACTGTGCAAGAGAAAGCCAATGGCGAATCGGCGACAATCCAAGGTTTAGAGCTGCAATATCAACAAGACTTTGGGAACGGCTTCGGCTCAATTGTTAACTACACTTATACTGATAGTGAAACTAGCCCAAATACATATACAGATCGCAACCCGTTCTTAAGCGATAGTTCAAAGCACTCATATAACTTAACTGGTTATTTTGAAAACGATTTGTTCCAAGTTCGTTTAGCATATAACTGGCGTAGTGAATATATGATCCGTGAAACTGGTTCATACGGTAATCGTTTACACGATGCATTTGGTAGCTTGGACTTGAGTGCAATTTGGCATGTTACTGATTATATGGATATTAAACTTGATGGTAATAACCTGTTAGAAGAAGGTTCACGTCAGTTTGGTAACAATCAGTTCCAATCTAATCTAAGTGGTTTTACGGATGGCTTCCCTGTATTTGAATACAACATGGCCCGCCGAATTACATTAGGCGCTAGCGTACGATTCTAATCTCGATTTAACTCATGTATAAATGAAAAAGGGAGCTTGCTCCCTTTTTTTATATCTCAATAATATTCAATCAGAAGAAGCCCTCAAGGAGCTCATATGACTAATTCAATCACCCCACTTGACTCAGCAAAACATGCGCACCTGAAAGTGACTCCTACCACTTATGAACATGTTGCTGCGCAACACTTACTACCTATTTCAATTTATGAGTTTGCCTTTGCTGCTGTAGATGCTCCTGTTGTTTTTGTTAAAAATAGTGAAACAGGAGAATATCAGTCCGTAATTATGCTTGGATTAAAACCTGGACAGAATTTGAAGCAAAAAGATGGCAAATGGTTAGGGCTGTATATTCCAAATATACTTAAAAACTATCCGTTTGGTTTAATGTTGAGTGCTGAACAGCAGGATAAAGTATGGGTGGGGATACGAGAAGAAAGCGCTCATGTGAGCACTGATAAGGGAAATGCATTGTTTGAAGGTGGAGAGGAAACTGCGTTTTTAAGATTGCGTAAAGACAGTATTATAAAAAACTTCGAACAAGAGCAAATGAGTAAGGCAATTATTGCATTTTTTGCTCAAAAAGAATTATTTTCTCCCCAAAGTCTTACCGTTGACATCAAAGGCGAAAAACGCGGCATAAATGGTATCTATTTCATCGACGAAGCTAAGTTAAATCAACTCAACTCAGATGAGTTCTTAGATATCAAGCAACGGGGCCTTTTAGCGCCGATTTACAGCCATTTGAACTCATTGCATCAAATTAATCGCCTAGCGAAAGAAGAAATCGAGTTGAGCGTTTAAGTAATCAGCAGGCATAGATCATGACTTCAAGAAAAGAAATAAAGAGTGTCGTCATTGTTGGTGGCGGAACTGCAGGTTGGATTTCTGCCTGCCATTTAGCTAAAAAGTTGAATGTTAGAACACCTAAAGTACAAGTTATGTTAGTTGAGTCCCCGAATATTCCCACTATCGGTGTTGGTGAAGGGACTGTACCTATGTTACGCGAAACATTAAAGTATTTTGGTATTCGAGAAGATGAGTTTATTCGTTGCTGTGACGTAACATTTAAGCAGAGTGTTAAATTCATTGATTGGAATAAACCCAATTCAGGGGAGTACTATCACCATTTATTTGATTATCCCTACTTTAAAGACGTTACTTCAACTTGGCTTAATAAATCTCTTTCAGATAGAGGCCGCTACGCTGATCTTGTGTCAGTTCAAGGTCATTTGATTGATGCGGGACTTGGACCTAAAGTGATGACACAGCCTCAATATCGAGGTGCTATGCATTACGCGTATCATCTCGATGCTGCAAAGTTTACCAAGATGTTAACCAAATTTGGTGTTGAACAGTTAGGCGTTAAACATCTTCTTGCAGAAGTCATTGATACAAAAATGGACGCTCTGGGACATATCTTAGAGTTACATACTGATAATGCTGGTGTATTGAATGCGGACTTGTATGTTGATTGTACAGGATTTAGTGCTCAACTCATTGGAGATGCATGTAAAGTTCCCTTCGTTGATAAGAGTGACATCTTGTTTGTCGACTCAGCATTAGTTGTGCAGCTTCCTTATGAAGATAAATATACGCCTATCCCTTGTTTCACTAAATCAACAGCACAAGAGGCTGGCTGGATATGGGATATCGGTTTGTCTGAACGTCGTGGTGTTGGTTATGTGTATTCCAGTCAATATTCATCAATAGAGCAAGCTGAGAGTGTATTGCGGGAATATCTTGGTAAAGCAGCAGAACACGTCTCGTTTCGACACATACCGATGAAGGTGGGGTATAGAGAGAAATCGTGGCAAGGTAACTGTGTGGCGATTGGTTTGTCGAGTGGTTTTGTTGAACCTCTAGAAGCGACTGGTCTGCTTATGTTTGATGCGACAGCCAGAATGTTAGCCGAATGTTTTCCTGCTAATACTGACGTTATGCCACTTGTGGCTAATCGTTATAATCAGCGCGTATCGAATGCTTGGAATCGGGTGATTGATTTTATTAAACTTCATTATGTCATCGCTAAACGAATGGATACGCCATTTTGGGTTGATAATAGAAATGAAATAAGTATTCCAGACACATTAAAAGAACATTTAGAATTGTGGCGCTATCACATACCGACTGCCTATGACTTTACTTCTACGCTAGAATTTTTCAATTTAGAAAATTATTTATATGTACTCTATGGCTCAGACTTTGAGTCAAAATTAGAGAGGAAATTAAATGATGAAGAGGAAAGGCTTTTCACGGTAATGACCGAGAAATTAGGCAAGCAGGTTACATTACTCAAATCGCAATTATTACCCCATAGAGAGTTAATTGAACGTATCAAGTTGTATGGCATCCAACTTAATTAATGGTTGAATTAAATGGTAAGTAGAGCAAGATTTTTAATCTTGCTCTTTATTATTTTAAATATTTTTTATTTTCGCTAAGAATTCTTGATGTGATAAAGATTGCTCTTTTGCTCTAAACTGTTGTGTTTTTAAGTTGTCGAGTATTCTTGATATTTCATTTTGGGGACAAGGTATATGAATTTCAGGAATATGCTGCATACCATAAAGTACGTAGCGATAATTCTCATCTGTAAAAACTGAACTATATCCATTGGCAAGATCGACATACTCACAAACTTTGTCTTTCCATAGTGTCATTTTTTGTTCTAGAGCAGGGATGAATGCTGAGCTTTGTGCTGCTTTTTGTCAAAATTCATTTTCATCTCTATCAGTTAAGCAGTAATGAAGTACGATAAACTGTCTAAGATCGGTATACAAGCCGTTCATTGCGGTATTATATGACGTCCTTATTGCTTGGGAGGGATTTGATGACGTTAAATGCGTCGCTAGCAATCTTGCACCTAAGTTTATAAGATGCAAGCCTGTCGATTCTAAGGGTTCAATAAATCCACCTGCGAGACCCATTGCAATACAATTTCCAACCCAAAATTCACGTCTACAACCTATCTTCATATCTAAGTGAACAGTTCTTATGATCTCTTGTTCATCGCCAAGATAAGCTTTTAATTCAGCCTCAGCCTGTTCCCTCGTTAGACTATTGCCATCGTAGACATAACCCGTTCCTTGACGATTCGTTAGGTCAATTTCCCAAGCCCAACCATGACTAAGCGCTGTTGCTGTCGTATAAGCTCTTGGTAGCTGGTGAGGCAGATATTCCCGCTGCATTGCAACGGCTTTATTGCAAGGTAATTCTGTTTCGAATGATTGCCAGTTATCATTCTTTAGGCTTTGAATTAAAAGCCCTTTAAAGCCTGTGCAGTCGATAAATATGTCGCTCTTGAATGAGCCTAGGTCAGTTACAACCTCAGTGATGTTGCCATCATTAACCAGAACGTCCGTTACATTTGCTTCTACATGCTCTACACCTGCTTGGGTGGCTTTACGCTTTAAAAAGGCCGCCATGAGCGTCGCGTCTAAGTGGTAACCATAGGGGACAATACCTTGATATTGGTTCAAGTATTGCGTTTTAGGGCTTAAGTTATTTTGCATTAAGCTAAATGAAAGACTTGTTGCTTCAGCAAAGGGAGTGCTGTTTGATTCATTAATCTGATTATTTAAAATCCAAGCACTTGCATTATCAATTTTTCCAGATGGTTTTTGTTGCTCAAATGGATGGAAATATTCATGCATTTTACCATCTACTGCTTTCATCCAGTTACGAAATAATATGCCGGTCTTTAATGTTGCGTTTGTTTCTCTAAGTAGCTCATTTTCATCTAATCCCATAGCTGCAAAGAAGAATCGTAGACTATGAACGGTAGCTTCGCCAACGCCAATAATACCAATTTCTTTACTTTCGATAAGTCTAATATCTATGATATTAGATGAGTGGTTATATAACTTACTCAAGTAGAGAGCCGTCATCCAGCCTGTGCTACCGCCACCGACAATCGTGATACTTTTTAGCGGAGAATTATTCATCTTAATGTTTCCTATTAACTCGCCAACATGACGCTACCCGTCAAAATGATCCAAATGGAGAAAAAGAGTTTTAATACTTTTACAGGGAGAAAGAGCGCTAATTTACGAGCGAGTAATCCTCCGATAATGGCGCCAGGGCCTGCGAATAACACTAGCTCAAAGAGGGCATGGCTATTTGTTGAAAAAATATGGAGAGGGCTTGCCGACCAGACTGTAATCGCAGAAACGACAACGCCAGTGGCGACCGCCATTTTGGCGCATAGTCCCCTTATCATGAGATAAATGACGACTAATTCACCGACGCCTACCGATAACCAAGCTGTGATAATACCGCCGAAATAGCCAATGAGAGCGAGCCAAAGAAAATCGACCGGCATTATAGAGCGAGTGATTTGTGTGCTACTTTTGCTACTGATAATGATGGCGATACCAAGCACTATCGAGAAAATGCTAAAGCTGGTGTGTAGCGAAGAGGGCGAATTGAGTTGTAGTAATTGGCTACTCCAGAAACCTAAGACAGAAAAGAAGGCTGCAAGTAATGATGCTTTTACAAAACCAGACCATGCATCATCTTCTCGGTGGTGCTTTTTATAATGCAGTGACCATGAAATCGCGCCTGCTGTCATGCCAAAGCATTGGATCATAAATGAAGTCGAGACACTTTGAGACTCACTAAAGTTGAGGCTCGAAAATACCGGAATAAAGATGACGCCACCGCCAGCTCCTGTCGAGTTTGCAAATATCGCTCCTGTGATTCCTAGAAAAACGAAGCGTCCATATTCTTGGATAAGATCAAATAGCGAATGAAAATGGCTCGCCCAAAATAACCAAGTTCCACAGAGTAGCAATACCAAACTGAGGTTTAGGTAATACCGATTTAAGCGCGGAGCAGGCTGGGTATTATTGTGCACAAGTGTGTTAATGGGATTCATCAATAGCTACCGTGATCTTCGTCATGTTATCGCTATGTTATCAATGAAAGACAGCGTTGTCACATACGCTTGAATAAATAAATTAAACATTTTAAGTGTATGAATAATTTGCATTAATTATGTCTATTCATAAAAAATAACAATAATTGTCAAAAAAATGTAGAAATCCTGTTCTTTCTTGTGTACTTTAGCAATGACAACGCTGTCATCTGCTTGTGTGACGCGTTGTTTGTAAGGTCTGCATGAGAGGATGAGGTCTCCTTATCATGTGTTTGGCAGGAGTATTGCTGTCGGGCGGCGATACGTTTGTCTTTGATATTTTGATAGTCTCTCCCCAGAAACTAGCGTGGGCTGGGTACTGTAAGCAGTGCCCAGCCATTTTTTTAGGATGTTTTTACGGTATTACTCAACTGCCTACCTCAGCACTTGAACGTTAGCGGCATAGATAAATAAAACTCACTGGTATAAACCAGATAATAAAAGAGGCTGCAATTTATGGCGATTCCTTTAACGGCTGCGATGCGTGTCATTGCAATTGGCATGTCGAGTGTCATTGGCCATGTCGCACTCATCATGACAAGAAGAACGGTTTGCATACCCCTGTTTATAATGGCATTAGCGTTTTTTTCGGCATTTTCCTCTTTTGCTGTATTTGCTACTGACACAGCTATAAACAATTTAGCTGCAAATTCTGATGTGTCTAAATCGTCTGCACAGGTTTCAAAAAAAATCACCACCGCGATACAGCAGGAATGGTTGCTAAAGTTACTTGAAGAAGCACTGCGGCGCTCGGATTCGGGTTATCAAGTGCAAGAAATGTCGACTCAAATGAATCAAAAGCGCAAGGTCGAAGAAGCACTCGCTGGGACAGTAGACGTGTTTTGGAGCATGACCTCAAAAGAATTGGAAGAAACTGTGCTTCCCGTGCGCATTCCATTGTTTAAAGGGTTACTTGGTAATCGGCTGCTGATTATCCGTAAATCGGATGAGGCACGATTTGCTAATGTGAAAACCATGGCGGATTTTAGGCAGTTAAAGGCGGGGCAAAATCGTTATTGGCCCGATGCCACGATTTTAGAAGCCAATGGATTATCCGTCGTCACTAGCTATCAGTACACCAATTTATACTCCATGTTAGAAGGCGGGCGTTTCGATTATCTTGCCCTCGGTGCCCAGGAAATTGGCGAAGAACTCGCAAATCACCCCGATCCCGCACTTAAGGTCGATAGCCATATCCTGCTGCAATATCGCTCGCCAGCTTATTTCTTTGTTTCCCCTAAGCGCCCCGAACTTGCTGCGGCCATTTTAGCCGGGCTTGAAAGTATGGTAAGCGACGGCTCTTTTGATGAGATGTTTAATCGCGAGCTTAAAATTGAGCAGCTGTACCGTGAGGCTAAGTTTGAACAAAGGGTGATTATCCGTCTTGATACACCTGATTTAAGTCCATTAACACCAATAGAACGCACAGAATTATGGTTAGATCTTTTTAGTATGCAAGGTGCAAAATAATGAAAACATTAGCCTTAAAAGTACAGATTGGATTAGCGGCAGCGATTTTTATGATTGTTAGCGTTCTGTTCGGTGCATCTTACTGGTTGGCGAGCGATAAATTGGCCGCCAGTGAAACTGAGTTCGAAGAAAATACCGTCGCCAATTTGCAAGTCACTATGGCGCAGCCCATCTTCACCTACGACTATGAGCAGATCCGTGCGGTGCTATCTGTGATGCTTAAATCTGCGCAAATTTATCATATTGTCGTGAGTGACCATCGCGGTAAAGTGTTAGCCGAGAGTCAACAGGCTCAAACAGTGGCCGATGAGTATCTAGTGAAACGTGAAATTCAATTTGCTGATCAAGGTAACCCAACGGGCCAATTGGCTATTCAGTTTTCTATGTTGCCTATTCGCGCTCAGTTGTCAGATTTACTCTTAGGTTATTTCTTGCAGGCGTTGTTAATTCTCGGTGGCAGTTTAATTGTTATCTTCATTATTCTTAAACGTTTAGTGATTAATCCACTTGAAAATGTGGTCCGTGCTATGGAAGAAATTGCCAGCGGTGACGGTGATTTATGCCACAGATTACCCGTCGAGAGTCAGGATGAGATTGGCCAGCTTGCCAAGGCATTTAATGGTTTTGTTGAGCAAATTCACGGCACGATTTCCAGAGTGCACGAAACCTCAGGGCAATTACTGGGCGATGCCAAAGCGCTTGGTTCATTGTCGCAAACCAACAATGATCGCGTGCAAACCCAATTAAAAGAAACCGAGGCGGCAGTGACGGCTGTAACTCAGCTGAGCGCCAGTGCCAATGAAGTCGCCATTAATGCCAAACGCACCGCGGATGCGGCGAGTCAGGCCGATAAAGCGGTCGATGACAGTCAGCGGCAGTTCGATTCGGGATTAGATATTACCCGTAAGTTGGCATCTGAATTAGCCCGCTCGGCACTGTCTGTTTCACAGTTACAGCAAGAAACGCAAAAGATTGATGAAGTCGTTGTAGTCATCAACAGTATTGCCGAACAGACCAACTTACTGGCGCTTAATGCTGCGATTGAAGCGGCGAGGGCGGGTGAACAAGGGCGCGGTTTTGCTGTGGTGGCCGACGAAGTGCGTACGCTGGCGAGCCGAACCCAACAGGCAACTGGTGAGATCCAGAAGATGATCCAGCAGGTCCAGAGCCGAGTGGCCGAAACAGTCACTGTGATGAAAGCGAGCCAAGCCCTCTCAACTCAGGGCGTTAACCGCTCGGAAGAAATTAAGTTAGTACTCACTAAAGTGACTGATTTAGTCTCAAATATCAGTAATATGAACATCGAAGTTTCCCATGCGGCACAGGAGCAAACCTGCGTCACCGAAGCGATTTCTCGTACGTTAAATGATCTTGCCAATGTCTCAGGTTCAGCCTCACTCGATAGCGAGCACTTAGCGCACTCAAGTGAGCGACTGTTTCACCAAGGGGAAAGACTGCGGACGTTAGTAACTTCCTTCAGATTGTAGCCATTTCTGGAGCTAGATAAGGATAATCATGAAAAAAACACTCTCAGCAAGCGCCATTTTACTGGCTTTAGGATTAACGGCCTGTTCCGAGGCGCCTGTGGCGCCTTCCGCAGCGTCAGCCGATAAGGCTGTGGCTCAAACACTGCAAGTTCAGGACGCATTAACTCAAGCGCAGTTGCAACAACTCGGGGATTCGCTAGTCGTAACTTATCGTGTTGTGACCAATGTGCCAGACGATAAGTGCCTAAAAGATAAAGCCGATGGTCGCTGTTTTGTCGCTCAAATTGATTTCGTGCCCGGTATGGATTTAGCCAGCCAAGATTGGGAAATTTATTTAAGCCAAATGCGCCCAGTGCAATCGGTTGAAAGCGGTGAATTGACGATAACGCACGTTAAAGGCGATTTACATCGTATTACGCCAACGGCCGCTTTTAAGGGATTTGTTAAGGGCGAGAAAAAGCAACTGACATTCCGTGGTGAGCCGTGGCAATTGGCTGAAACCGACGCTATGCCAAACTATTACCTCGCAGCAAAAGGATTAGAACCCGTCATTATCGCCAGCACTCAAGTGGGTAAAGATGCCGAAACGGGTTTAGAGACGCGTCCGTATGTTGAAGGGTTTACGAATTTTAAAACCCAATATCAACGCACTGAAACGGATAAACTCGCGCCAGCCGATGCCGCGCAATTATTTAAAGCCAATCAAAGCGTAACTGAAGATGCCGCCTTGGCTGTGGATACCATTATCCCAACGCCACAAAAGGTGAAGATCCATTCAACTGATACACCAGTATCTCTTGCTGGTGGTATTAAGCTCGAATATCAGCAAGATAACCCAGAGCAAAAGAGTCAAGTTGCGGTAGCGGTGGCACGTTTAGCTCGCCTGGGGGTGGCTGAATCTGCGAGTGGCATTACGGTGAAATTTGCCAGCCAAAAAGGGGATGAGGGCAGTTATCGCTTAGATATTCAGCCAACTGAAATTGTGATTGCTGCCAATGATGCGGCGGGCTTCTCTTACGGTTTGTCATCACTAGCAAGCCTTGTGGATGTGCATTCGCTGAAAGTGAATTCCATGACCATTGAAGACAGCCCACGTTATCCGTTCCGTGGCATGCACATTGATGTGGCTCGTAATTTCCACAGCAAACAATTGTTGCTGGATTTGCTCGACCAAATGGCGGCTTATAAGCTCAATAAACTGCATTTACACATGGCTGACGATGAAGGTTGGCGACTCGAAATCGACGGGCTACCTGAGTTGACCGACATCGGTAGTAAACGTTGTCATGATCTTGCTGAAAATACCTGTCTGTTACCGCAACTGGGCAGTGGTCCTTTTGCGGAGTCGAGCGTTAATGGTTTCTATACTAAACAAGACTATATCGACATAGTGAAATATGCCGAGGCGCGTCAAATTCAAGTGATCCCATCGATGGATATGCCGGGTCACAGCCGCGCCGCGATTAAAGCGATGGATGCGCGTTTTCGTCGATTACAGGCTGAAGACGTAGAGCTTAAAAACACGGGCAAAGTGCAGGTTGTCCCTGTGCAGGAAACGGCAAATCAAGCTAACACAGCGGTAAAAGCTTTAGATGCGGGGGCTCGTCAATTGCAAGCAGAAGGAAAAACCACTGCAGCTGAGCAATATTTGTTATCCGATGCAAACGACAAAACGGTTTATTCTTCAGTGCAATATTACGACGACAATACGCTTAACGTGTGTATGGAGTCGACTTATCACTTTGTCGATAAAGTGATTGATGAAATTGCCAAGTTACACCAAGCCGCGGGTCAACCATTGACGCGTTACCACATTGGTGCCGATGAAACGGCGGGAGCTTGGAAACAATCTCCGCAGTGTTTAGCATTTGTCGCCAATAACGATAAAGATGTTAAGTCGATAGATGACTTAGGCGCTTATTTTATTGAACGAATTTCGACTATGTTAGCGGCAAAAGGCATTGAAGCAGCAGGATGGAGCGATGGTATGAGCCATGTTCGCCCTGAAAATATGCCTGCTAAGGTGCAGTCTAATATTTGGGATGTGATTGCCCACAAAGGTCATTCGCGCGCCAATCAGCAGGCAAATCTCGGCTGGGAAACCGTACTTTCTAATCCTGAGGTGTTGTACTTTGACTTCCCCTATGAGGCCGATCCTAAAGAGCATGGTTATTACTGGGCGAGCCGCGCGACCAATAGCCATAAAGTCTTTAGCTTTATGCCTGATAATTTAGCCGCTAACGCCGAGCAATGGACCGATATTGAAAATCAGCCATTCGAAGCGGATGACAGAATAAAACTTGATGAGGCGGGTAACAAAGTCTCGGGCCCAAGGGAGAAAGGCAAACCTTTTACTGGCTTGCAAGGGCAGGTTTGGAGTGAGTCGATTCGCAATGACGATACTGCCGAGTACATGATATTTCCACGTTTGTTGATGCTGGCCGAGCGTGCTTGGCATCAAGCCGCGTGGGAAGTGCCTTATCAGTATCAAGGCGCTGTGTATAACCAAAGCTCGGGGGCTTTTACCTTAGCCATGCGTGATGCACAGGCAAAGGAGTGGCAACAACTTGCGAATACCTTGGGCCACAAAGAGTTTATCAAGCTAGATAAAGCGGGGATTGATTATCGCGTACCGACGGTCGGCGCCGAGATCCGTGACGGTAAACTGTTTGCTAATATTGCCTATCCCGGGCTCAAACTTGAATACCGAAGTCTAAATGGCCAATGGCAAGTTTATCAAGCGGGATTGGCGGTCACTGCACCGATTGAGATCCGCGCCATTGCGGCCGATGGTATTCGTAAAGGCCGAAGTTTAATCGTTAACTAAATCAATTTTTATATCTGGCTGTATTTTAAAGATAAAGTACAGCCTTTTTGTTTTTCTATGTCAGTGATTTCCGATATTTTATTTTAGATGAAGAATTGCCTTAAAAAGTAAATGACAACGCTGTCATTTTTACTGTAACATTGAGTTAACTAAAGTTGAGCGCTGTATTAACGGCAAATAATAAGCAACGGTAGCGCTGCATTGATAGGTGAAGAGGGGTGTCATGGGGTTAGTCCAGACAAAAGATCAACCACTGTTTATAGGTGTAGATGGAGGCGGTAGTAAATGCCGAGCTACCATCTACTCAGCAGAGGGTACCGTTTTAGGGACAGGTGTTGCTGGACGCGCAAATCCACTGCATGGTCTCACACAAACATTTGAATCCATTGAAGCATCGACTCGCCTGGCGTTGCTGGATGCGGGCATGAACGAGAGCGATAGTCACTTGCTGGTGGCGGGTCTTGGTCTTGCTGGCGTAAATGTCCCTAGGTTATATCAAGATGTTATCAACTGGCAGCATCCTTTTGCAGCCATGTATGTCACTACCGATTTGCATACGGCTTGTATTGGTGCCCACCGCGGTGCCGATGGCGCGGTGATCATCACGGGTACTGGCTCTTGCGGTTATGCCCATGTTGGTGATACCAGCTTGAGTATTGGTGGTTATGGTTTTGCATTGGGCGATAAGGGCAGCGGTGCTTGGCTTGGATTAAAAGCTGCGGAACACGTGCTGTTAGCACTCGATGGCTTTGCCGTACCAACTCGATTAACTGACATGCTGTTGAGCTACTTTAACGTCACCGATGCGCTCGGCATTGTCGAAAATCTAGCCGGTAAATCATCAAGTTGCTACGCCGCATTAGCCAGAAGCGTACTCGATTGTGCCAATGAAGGTGACGCGGTAGCGACTGCTATCGTACAAGAAGGCGCAGATTATATTAGCGACATGGCGCGTAAGCTATTTAGCCTAAATCCGGTGCGTTTTTCGATGATCGGTGGCCTTGCAGAGCCTTTACAAGCCTGGCTCTGTGCCGATGTGGTCGCCAAAATTTCAGAAACCTTAGCCCCACCCGAACTCGGTGCTATGTATTTCGCCCAACAAGAATTTAATAAGTCGTTGTCAGTGCAAATAGGCACTGAAGCCAAATCCTGTATTTGAACGTGAAGGTAAAAGACATGACAAACACTATTATGGAGCAAGAAGCTCGCACTGCACCGCAAAAAATCGCTGGCCAGTTAGAAGCTAACGCTGAAATCATGCAGCAGTTAGGTGAGAAACTGCGCGCCTTCGAGCCCCGTTTTGTAATGATCGTTGGTCGTGGTTCATCGGATCATGCGGGTGTGTTCGCTAAGTACTTATTTGAAATCGAAGCGGGCGTACCGACGTTTGCCGCCGCCCCTTCAGTGGCGAGTGTGTATGGTAAGACCTTGAAACTCGAAGGCGCATTAGTGATTGTGATTTCACAATCTGGCCGTAGCCCTGATATTTTGGCGCAGGCGCGTATGGCAAAAAATGCTGGCGCTTTTTGTGTTGCCTTAGTCAATGATGAAACCGCACCGATTAAAGATATCGTCGATGTCGTTGTACCTTTACGTGCCGGTGAAGAAAAAGCCGTTGCCGCGACTAAGAGTTACCTCGCGACCTTGTCGGCGATTTTACAACTCGCCGCCGCTTGGACTCAAAGCGAATCGCTTGCTAGCGCCGTCGCTTCTTTACCCCAAGCGCTGCAAACGGCGGTGGACGCTGAGCCACAACTCACGCCAGAATCCGTTGCCGACGTGAAGAACTTAGTCGTACTTGGCCGTGGTTTAGGTTATGCGGTATCTAAGGAAATTGCGCTTAAGTTAAAAGAAGTGTGTTCTATTCATGCTGAAGCCTTCAGTAGCGCCGAGTTCCTCCACGGTCCTGTGACCTTAGTTGAGAAAAAACTCACTATCGTCGATGTGTGCATTGGTGATGAATCCTACGCTAGCCACATCGAACAGATTGAAAATGTAAGCCAACGCGGCGCCGATTTAGTGCATCTGAATCAAACCTCGACGGACATTCACCCACGTGTTGCTCCGTTAGCGTTATTACAACGTTTCTATATCGACGTGGCTGCGGTTGCGATTGCCCGCGGTATCGACCCCGATCAACCTGCTGGCCTTAAAAAAGTGACCCAAACGCTCTAAGCCGCCGAAATTAAAGACTTAAGTCACTCGTGTTATTTATTGAAAGAGGTTTGCGATGAAAATCACCTTGATCGCCGAGCGTATTTTTGATGGTGAATATTTCCATCAAGATGTGCCTGTTACTGTCGAAGACGGGCACATTCTGGCGTTTGATACGGTTGTTGGCGCGAAGGAAATCCGCCAAGCCGGAACGCTGGTGCCAGGTTTTATCGATGTACAAGTGAACGGTGGCGGCGGGGCGTTATTCAATGCCGATCCGAGTGTTAATTGCATTGAAACTATCGGCCGTGCCCATGCGCGTTTTGGCACTACCGGATTTTTACCTACGCTGATTACCGACGATGTCAGCGTGATGGCAAATGCAGCCGATGCAGTGGCCGAGGCTTTAGTTAAGGGTAGCGCTGGCGTTTTAGGGGTGCATTTTGAAGGACCACATTTATCTGTGCCTAAAAAAGGCGTGCATCCTCAGGGTTTTATTCGCGAAATAACCGATGCAGAACTCGCGGTATTTTGTCGTCAAGACCTGGGGATTAAAGTCGTCACGCTTGCGCCTGAGAATGTGTCGCCAGAGGTGATCCGCAGGCTCGTTGCTTCGGGCGTGAAGGTATGTTTGGGTCATTCTAATGCCGACTACGACACTGTAGTTGCAGCATTAGCGGCAGGCGCGACGGGCTTTACCCATCTTTATAATGCGATGTCACCACTGGGCTCCCGTGAGCCGGGCATGGTTGGCGCGGCGATTGAGAGTGAAACCGCGTGGTGTGGTTTGATTGTCGATGGTCACCATGTGCACCCAGCGGCGGCAAAGGTTGCACTACGGGCAAAACCGAGGGGCAAGATGATGTTAGTCACCGATGCTATGCCGCCTGTCGGTATGGACGATGAGACTAGCTTCGAGCTCTTTGGTACTCGAGTGCTGCGAGTCGGTGACAGATTAAATGCCGTGACAGGCGAGCTGGCGGGCTGTGTGCTCGATATGGCGACTGCGGTCAATAATACCGTCAACTTGTTGGGTTTGCCTTTGGCGGAAGCTTTGAGAATGGCGGCGCTTTATCCCGCGCAGTTCCTCGGGATTGACCATAAGGCTGGCCGTTTAGCACTGGGACATAGGGCTGATTTTGTTTTGCTCGATGCGCAGAACAAAGTGCAGGCAAACTACATTGCGGGACGGGCAGTCTATTCAGGGCCGATTTATGCGGGCCAGGCAATAGGGGCACACCCTTAAATCGCTTTTGCAGTTTAGGTGATGTGTAACAATTGGCCCTTGTCGTATTTTGATGACAGGGGCTAAGTTTTTTTATTGTACAGCACTAATTTTATACAGTATTAGTTTTGTACCGTATTAGTTTTGCTCAACTTTTATAAAAGCTTTTAATAACAATAATAAAGGATGATGGCATGGGGACGACACAGACAAACGCAATTGCGCCAGTAAAGGTGAATAAACCTAGGTTGATGTCGCTGGATGCACTGCGCGGCTTCGATATGTTTTGGATTTTGGGCGGTGAGGCTCTGTTTGGTGGCTTGCTTATTTTAACGGGCTGGGCAGGTTGGCAATGGGGCGATGAACAAATGCACCATAGCCAATGGCATGGTTTTCACTTCTACGATTTGATTTTTCCGCTGTTTATTTTCCTCTCTGGTGTGGCCTTAGGTTTATCTCCCAAACGTTTAGATAAATTACTGATGAAGGATCGATTACCTGTGTATCGGCATGGGATTAAACGACTCTTTTTATTGCTGCTACTGGGCATTTTATACAATCACGGTTGGGGTACGGGCGCGCCTGCCGATCCTGAAAAAATTCGCTATGCCAGTGTGTTAGGCCGAATCGCCTTTGCATGGTTCTTTGCCGCATTACTGGTGTGGCATACGAGTCTACGAACGCAAGTTATTGTCGCCTTGGGCATTTTACTCGGTTATGGCGCAATGCAACTTTGGTTGCCTTTCTCAGGTGGACAGGCGGGCGTGCTCTCGCCAACGGAATCCATCAATGCCTATGTCGATTCAATTTTACTACCCGGCATAAGCTATCAGGGGCGCACGCCCGATCCTGAAGGTTTACTGTCGACCATCCCCGCCATAGTCAATGCGTTAGCGGGTGTGTTTGTCGGCCACTTTATTGTTAAATCCCATCCTAAAGGTGAGTGGGTCAAAGTGGGATTACTCGCCGCAGCGGGTGGTGCTTGCTTAGCCTTAGGTTGGCTGTTGGATCTTATTATTCCGGTCAATAAAGATCTGTGGACCAGTTCATTTGTGCTGGTGACGTCGGGCTGGAGCATGATCCTGCTGGCGGTATTCTATGCATTAGTCGATGTGCTTAAGTGGCAAAAAACCGCATTTTTCTTTGTGGTGATTGGCACCAACGCCATCATTATTTACCTAGCGTCGAGTTTAGTGGATTGGAAATATGTCGCCCAAAGCGTGTTTGGCGGCTTAGTGATGGCCTTGCCTGAAAGCGCTCAAGCGTTAGCTGCAGTTATCAGCTTACTTGCGGTGCAGTGGCTGGTGTTATATTGGATGTATCGCCGCAATATTTTTGTCAGAATTTAATCTGTTCGCTTAATTGCTTGAGCCGCACGCACTCAGTGTCTGCGGCTTTTTTTACATTATTTTCTGGATGTGAGTCATCACTTACTTATACCCATCGTATTAAATATCTGTTCATTCAGCGGGAGTTCAACGCGCTTTAGACAAGGCGAAGGCTTGAAAGCATAGTGGTGCTCTGTCGAAAACCTTAAACGCAGTATAAAGCGCGTTGCCATGTAGTGAACATCAGCCGCCCTTCGGGAGCCACACAGGCATCCCACTCCGGTGTTGCATTGACTTAAAAGGGAATAACCATTTCAGCGTCAATGCGCCTTGGATTGAGATGCCTGTGAGGCTCTGAACTGATTAGATATTTATGTGATTGGTATTTCTACTAGTTGTCGGCTAATTAATGATTACGAGGGAATATTCGCGAGAATTTATTAAATGACAGCGTTGTCTTTTTGTGTTATTTGTTTTAACATCACTGAAACAATGGTGCGTTTGGATGATAACATTAGCCATTGCGGACGAGTCGCGATACGGATATTCGGGAACTTAGGCATTAATTTAAACCCCGTTATCACCTAAATAATTAATTACTATAAGAAGCAGGTTTATGGAAATGACACTCGATAAAAGCCAGCAGAAAAGCAGCTTTCTCCCCATGGCCATAGTGGCCGCTCTCTTCTTCATCCTCGGATTCGCCACTTGGTTGAATGGTTCTTTGATGCCTTATTTAAAACAAATATTGCAACTCAATCCCTTTCAAGCGTCGTTGATCCTGTTTTCTTTCTACATTGCAGTAACCTTTACTGCCTTGCCATCCGCTTGGCTTATTCGCAAAGTCGGCTATAAGAATGGTATGGCGATAGGCATGGGCGTGATGATGTTGGCGGGATTACTGTTTATCCCTGCTGCGGAAACACAAATATTTGCCCTATTCCTTTTCGCCCAATTAGTGATGGGTGCAGGTCAAACCCTATTACAAACCGCGGTTAATCCTTATGTGGTGCGTTTGGGGCCTGAAGAATCTGCGGCCGCCCGTGTCAGTGTGATGGGTATTTTGAATAAAGGTGCGGGTGTGATTGCGCCTTTGGTGTTTTCGGCGTTGATTTTAGACAGCTTTAAAGACCGTATTGGTACTGAGCTAACTCAAGTGCAAATTGAAGAAATGGCTGACGGTTTAGTATTCCCCTATTTAGGCATGGCCATTTTTATCGGTATCTTAGCGCTCGCGGTAAAAAAATCACCTTTGCCAGAGTTGTTGAATGAAGATGAAGCTGCTGAAAATACGGATAAAGGGCAACTTAAAGCGGCATTATCTCACCCTAACTTAGCCTTTGGCGTGTTAGCGCTGTTTGTTTATGTTGCTGTAGAGGTTATTGCTGGCGATACCATTGGTACATTTGCTTTGTCTTTAGGCATAGAGTCATACGGTGTTATGACTTCCTATACTATGGTGTGTATGGTGCTGGGTTATTCTTTAGGTATCCTGTTAATTCCTCGTTTTATTTCACAACCTAAGGCTTTGATGGTGTCGGCTATTCTGGGTTTGTTACTGACATGCGGTATTTTGTTTGGCGACAATAATTCCTACGCTATTGCTAATGTTTTGTTAGTGCCTTTTGGCGGTGTGGCGCTGCCCGATACTTTGTTGATGATTGCTTTTCTTGGTTTAGCTAATGCGATTGTTTGGCCTGCGGTGTGGCCGCTAGCTTTGTCAGGTATGGGTAAATTGACCAGTACAGGTTCTGCGCTTCTCATCATGGGGATTGCAGGTGGTGCCTTTGGTCCAGTGTCTTGGGGGTTAATGAGTTCAGCGACAGATATGGGAATGCAGGGCGGTTATATTGTGATGTTGCCATGCTACTTGTTCATTCTGTTCTACGCGGTGAAAGGCCATAAGATGCGCAGTTGGTAGTCAAGTCTGTTTGAACAGCTAAAAAGAAGCCCTCGATGATGAGGGCTTTTTTGTGTCTTAGTTAATCTAACCTAAGGCGAAATTAGAACGCGTAACTTACGCTCGCAAGCACGGTATCTGAGTTTTTGAATGCGCCATCAGAGACCTTTTGGTCACCGCTGAGATCTGTTCCTAACCAAGCGAGAGAAAGCCCAAAGCCTGCCAATTCGGTCG
This sequence comes from Shewanella sp. SM73, assembly GCF_025653795.1. Lineage (NCBI taxonomy): Bacteria > Pseudomonadati > Pseudomonadota > Gammaproteobacteria > Alteromonadales > Shewanellaceae > Shewanella > Shewanella sp. SM73. The sequence goes on along the minus strand of NZ_JAKKRY010000009.1, from coordinate 146,807 downwards.
ATACGCCAACAGAGTAATCAGAGTAGCTATCAAAACCTTCACCATCATCTAAGGCATCACCCACATTGTAACCATAGTGCAAATCTAGGCTCCAATTCTCGACAAATTCGTAGGAGTAGTTTAGTTCTCCATAGTGATAATCTAAGTCAGTACCACCGTAATCATTGGTAAACCAATAGGCTAGGCGAAAGCCCTTAAATTCCATACCCGTAATCACTTCGAAATAACCTATATCACTCTCACCTGAGTAGTTATAACGGTTAAGGGTGATGTCGTAGGTCAGATCTTCGTTGATCTCACCACCATAGGCGACATAGAAATCGTATTCGATCGCTGGGCCGTTATAACCTGGCTCATCAAAGTCCACGTTACTTGCCCAAGCCCCGACAGAGAAACCCGAATCGAAGCTCCAATCGATACCACCTTGCAGGGCAGGATCTCCAGCGGTTTGTGATACGCCGCGAAAACGATAGTCGTTAGTAAGACTAATTTCCCCAGTCACTTCGGCGGCGACCATGCCGGAGAATAGGGTCGTGGTTAGCGCGAGTCCTACAAGCTGTACCAGCCGTTTTTTTTTCAGATTATTATGCACGGTATTTCTCCCATTTTCTTTGTTGACTCGGACGTGTTACTGGCGACCATGGTTATTCAATCGCGCTAGTGCATCCGTTGGTTTGCCAAACAACAGCCTAGGAAAACCCGTTGCTGTGACCTCATGGCGAGTTATTGCTAAGATAACTTAGCTTTTTTGAGGCTAACATCAGCCTCGTTGATCTCACTTTTGTTCGAAAATGACGTAAACCTTGCGGCAGGGCACTACGACTTCCCAAGTGCCTTGAAAACCCGCGGGTATGATAAACCTGTCACCCACAGTGAACGTCTGCGATTGACCTTGAAGATCTGTGATAACACTCATCCCTTCGAGGATTTCGCAGTACTCGTATTCAGTGTAGTTTATTTTCCAAGCGCCTGATTCACTTTGCCAAATTCCACTGTGAAATTGATCACAAGGGCTAGAATAATGATTCTCTAGCCCTTGAGTTGGATTGCCTACTAACAACTTTTCCGCCGGTAACTGGTAGGTTTCGACGGGTGTTTGCGCCGTAGCAAAGCGAATAATGGCGTTGATACTCACAGTCATTTGCGATTTCCTTGTTGAGCTGACATTCGGCTATTTCATCGTTGGCATCACAAACTCGGCTTGAGTCTGTTTACCCACGGGCCAGCGGGCAGTAATTGCCTTACGCTTGGTATAAAAACGCACGCCATCGGGGCCATGCATATGCAGCGGCCCAAACAGTGAACGCTTCCAACCGCCAAAACTGTGGAACGCCATTGGTACTGGGATCGGCACGTTCACTCCAACCATACCGACTTGTACGTGGTGACAGAAATGTCGCGCCGCTTCACCACTTTGGGTGAAAATCGCCGTGCCATTGCCAAATTCGTGTCGGTTAATCAGCTCAAGCGCCGTTGGGTAATCTTTCACGCGCACAATCGCCAGCACTGGGCCAAAGATTTCTTCGCGGTAGATGCTCATTTCAGGCGTGACATGGTCGAATAGACAGGCGCCGAGGAAATAACCCTGTAGATTTTCTTCAACACTCAGTTTACGGCCATCGACCAGCAGCACTGCACCTTCTTGCACACCGGCTTCAACATATTGGGTGACCTTGGCAAGGTGCTGTTTTGAGATCAGCGGACCCATTTCCATCTCTGGCGTCAGGCCGTTGCCGACTTTTAAGGTTTGGATTTGCGGTAGCAGTTTTTCCACTAACGCGTCGCCCACATCGCCTACCGCGAGTACGACTGAAATTGCCATACAACGCTCACCAGCACTGCCGTAAGCGGCACCCATTAAGGCGCTAACGGCTTGATCTAAATCTGCATCTGGCATGAGTAACATATGGTTTTTCGCGCCGCCTAAGGCTTGCACGCGTTTGCCATGTTTAGAGGCTGTGCTGTAGATGTATTCGGCAATCGGCGTTGAGCCTACAAAGCTCACCGCTTGCACATCTTTATGGGTGAGTAAGGTATCGACGGCTTCTTTGTCGCCGTTAATCACGTTAAACACGCCATCGGGAAGACCCGCTTCTTTAAGCAGCTCGGCAATCCGCATCACCGAGCTTGGGTCTTTTTCTGAAGGTTTCATAATAAAGGTGTTACCGCAGGCAATCGCGATTGGGAACATCCACATGGGAACCATCACGGGGAAGTTAAAGGGCGCTATGCCTGCGACAACACCTAAAGCTTGATTAACTGACCAAGAATCGACGCCGCCACCCACTTGCTGGGTGTGTTCACCTTTAAGCAAGTGCGGAATACCACAGGCAAATTCGACCACTTCGAGACCACGGATCAACTCGCCCTTAGCATCGTCGATCACTTTGCCGTGCTCACGGGTGATAAGCTGCGCCATTTCATCTAGGTGCTGCTCGACTAAGGCTTTGAATTTAAATAGCACTCGAGCACGGTTGAGCGGCGTGACTTGTGACCATGTTTCAAAGGCGGTTTTAGCGATTGCGATGGCTTCACCCACTTCAGTTTCGCTTGCGAGTGAGACTTGGCCACGTAGTTCACCCGTGGCGGGTTCAAAAATATCTTGGGTTCTGGTACTGGCAGGGGTGTGCTGACCATTAACAAAGTGAGTGATCTTGAGCATAGTTAACCTTTGATGTGCCCCGCCGAAGCGGGGTGTTAAATGTGAGAGTGGAACGAGCAGCTGGCGTTATTATCCAACGGCGTTAATGGCATCGCTTAGGCTATTAACCATTTGGTCAATTTCGCGTTTATCGACAATCAGTGGCGGTGACATGGCAATAATGTCGCCCGTGGCTCGCACTAAAGTGCCGTGGCGGAAGCAGTGTTCAAACACGCCGTAACCCCGTTTACCGGCGCCTTGAGCGTTAGGGGAGAATTGAATCCCAGCGACTAGCCCTGTGTTGCGAATATCAATCACATTCGGCAACCCTTTGAGGCTGTGCACTGCGTCTTCAAAGTAGCGCTCAAGCTCAAAGCTGCGTTCGAATAATTGCTCATTCTCATAAATCGATAGGGTGGCAAGCGCCGCAGCTGCAGCCACTGGATGACCGGAATAGGTGTAGCCGTGGAAGAACTCAATCAGTTCATTGGGGCCTTGCATGCAAGTGTCGTGGATAAAATCTTGCACAAACACTGCGCCCATAGGAATCGCGCCGTTATTGATGGCTTTAGCCGTGGTGATAATGTCTGGAATAACGCCCCAACGCTGACTCGCAAAGGCGGCGCCAACGCGGCCAAAAGCGGTGATGACTTCGTCAAAAATCAGTAGGATGCCATGCTTTTTAGTGATTTCACGCAGACGTTTTAAGTAACCTTGTGGCGGCAATATCACCCCTGCTGAACCCGACATTGGTTCAACGATTACGGCGGCAATATTTTCGGCGCCATGCAGGGTAACAAGCTGTTCTAATACCTCGGCTTTTTCTGCGCCAAAGTGCGAGAGTCCACGGGTAAATGCCGCATTTGGGATATCTAAGGTGTGCGGTAAGTGATCGACGCCTTGCAGTAATTGGCCGCTAAATGCTTTGCGGTTATTGCTTAACCCACCCACAGAGATGCCGCCAAAGCCGACACCGTGGTAACCCATTTCGCGGCCGATAAAGCGAGTGCGTGAGGCTTGACCGTTGGCTCTGTGATAGCAAAGTGCCATCTTAAGCGCAGTATCGACGGACTCAGAACCTGAGTTAGTAAAGAAGACTTTGTTTAATCCTTCAGGACTGAGCTCGACTAACCGCTCGGCAAGTTCAAAGGCAATAGGATGACCCATTTGGAAGGAGGGCGCGTAGTCCATCTCTTTAATTTGTTTGCTGACCGCTTCGCTGATTTCCTTGCGACCATGGCCTGCGTTACAACACCATAAACCTGCGGTGGCATCTAACACTTTATTACCATCAATATCCGTGTAATACATGCCTTCCGCTTTGGTGAGTAACCGCGGGTTGGTTTTGAATTGGCGGTTGGCGGTAAAAGGCATCCAGAAATGTTCAAGTGAGGGTGCGCTTGAGGAATTGAGCGGCAAATCGGCCATAGTGTCTACCTTGTCCTGTATTTTCAGGTATTGTTTTAGGGTGGCTAATATTTGCTATGCTATGTTAGAAATAATGAACATGGAAGAGCCGTGTGCAGTTATTTGTGGCAAAAAAGCTATTTTTGTAAAAAATATTGAATTTTATTGCTTAAACAGCGTAACCTGAAGCTCGGATTATGACTGTGATGATGTTTAGCATTTGCGTTAAAGTCGTCACAGACCACTATTTTCTTGTCGATGAACGATAAACCACACCTATACGAATTATTAAGAGGTCATCATGAGCACACCGAAGAAACGCAGCGAATGGGAAAGTCTGGCTGCCAGCCTGTCTATTAATGGTAAGGCGTTTATCAATGGCGAATACCAAGATGCCGTTTCGGGTAACACCTTTGATTGTATTAGTCCTATTGATGGTCGCTTGTTGGTAAAAGTGGCGAGTTGCGATCTTGCAGATGCTAATCTTGCGGTTGCTAATGGCCGCAGCGTATTCGAGTCTGGTGTTTGGTCGCAGCAATCTCCGGTAAAGCGCAAACAAGTGATGATACGTTTCGCCGAGTTACTGGAGGAAAATGCCAATGAACTCGCGCTGTTAGAAACCCTCGACATGGGTAAACCGATTCGTTTCTCCAAGGCTGTGGATGTAGTGGGGGCTGCCCGTGCGATTCGCTGGTCTGGTGAAGCGATTGATAAAATTTACGATGAACTCGCGCCAACGGCTCACAATGAAATTGGCATGATCACCCGTGAGCCTGTGGGGGTTGTGGCCGCGATTGTGCCGTGGAACTTCCCAATGCTGATGGCGTGTTGGAAGCTCGGGCCCGCGCTGGCCACGGGTAATAGTGTGGTGTTAAAACCCTCTGAAAAATCACCCTTAACGGCTATCCGCATGGCGCAACTCGCCATTGAAGCTGGGATCCCACAAGGCGTACTCAACGTGTTGCCAGGATTTGGTCATACTGTGGGTAAAGCCTTAGCGTTGCATATGGATGTGGATACGCTGGTTTTCACAGGTTCCACCAAAATTGCCAAGCAATTAATGATTTACGCTGGTGAGTCGAACATGAAACGCGTGTGGCTAGAGGCGGGAGGCAAGAGCCCGAATATCGTCTTTAATGACGCGCCAGATCTCAAAGCCGCTGCTGTTGCTGCCGCCGAAGCCATTGCTTTTAACCAAGGTGAAGTTTGCACCGCAGGTTCGCGTTTGCTGGTGGAGTCCGGGGTGAAAGATGAGCTTATCGCGCTTATTGCTGAGGAGTTAGCATCATGGCATCCGGGACATCCACTCGATCCCGCCACTGTGAGCGGCGCCGTTGTCGATAAACAACAGTTAGATACAGTACTCAGTTACATCAAAGCGGGTAAAGATGAAGGTGCAACCTTAGTCCACGGTGGCAGCCAAGTCATGGCAGACACAGGCGGCGTGTATGTGCAGCCAACGGTATTTTCTAACGTAAACAACCAGATGAAGATTGCCAGTGAAGAAATCTTTGGCCCTGTGTTATCTGTTATTGAATTTAATGGCATGGAAGAGGCGATATCAATCGCCAACGATACTATTTACGGTTTAGCCGCTGGTGTATGGACATCGAATATTAGCAAGGCCCATAAAACTGCCAAAGCCCTGCGTTCTGGTATGGTGTGGATCAACCATTACGATGGCGGCGACATGACAGCGCCATTTGGTGGCTATAAACAATCAGGTAATGGCCGAGATAAATCTCTGCACTCCTTCGACAAATACACAGAACTGAAAGCGACTTGGATCGTGCTATAAGCGGACTATTTTTATAACCGCTCTTTTTTTCTATATAAGAGAAGGAGCCGCTTTCGCTCAATACTAAAACCTCTTTTCATATAACATGGAAAGAGGTTTTTTATTTTTTGGAGCTCAAGCCGTCCCCATTTTTTCTAAGCCATATTTTACTTGTAAAATCTGTATCTGCTGCTGTGGATATGATGTTGCATTCTTGATTCGTAATCTTGTTACTCACTCATACCCGATAGAATATTGACTTTAAACACTCCCATTAATATCTCAATTTACTTCCATTCTTATCTGCTTCATAAATATCGTATGCTATCGCTTATAAATTTGTGGCTTTCAAACATTACCATTAATGCACTTAGTCATAGTGTGAAAAGTGTTGTAAGTTATTTGTGATATTATAGGGTGCTTAGATCATTGAATAAGAAGACAAGTATGAACAACGTAGAAGAGTTTGGGGCAATCGTCAGTAAAGCTCTCGATAGTTACAAATCTGATTTTATGGAACTTGTTAGGGAATATGCGATTTCTTGTAAGAATCAAGGTGAGGCATATTGCGATTTTTTTGTCGACATCGCCTCTATGATGAATGGCGCATGGCTTTTGACCGCAGTATGTGAGTTTGAGTATGTTTCTGAATTTAAAGCCTTTAATTGGTATCAATTATTGAATTTTGATATAGACAATATGCCAGAAGATGATTTGTTCTCCCTACAAAATAAGCTATATGAAATCGGTTATATTTGGTTGGTGGAGCAATTAATTTCCTCTAAAAAAGAAATAAAATGTATCGAAATTAGGTTGTTTCATAATGGCAGCAATGAATACCAATCTTTGGCATAATTAGCTTCTAACAGAGCTAAACGACATCTGTCACTGGGCTCATTGGATAGAATTTTTTGTGTGTGGTTATGTCATACCGTTGGTAGTATTTACCTCTAGGGCAAGTATGAAGAACTTTATTAGCAAAGATCTAGATATTGAAGAGTTCAAAAAAAGATTCGATAACACCAGAGAAAGTTTTATAAATTCTCTAAAAACAGCAAGTAAAGGTTATCGAAATGTAAGGTTCTTCGCTTGTGATGAAAGTGGAGTCCCCATTAAATGGGTATGGGATGATGAAACGTTCACACATAACTGGGAAGAGGGCACTCTTGAAGACGCTATTCAGTTTGCCCGTCACATGATAAATAGTGGAATGTATTTTATGTTTATGGGTTGTTTGTCTGGTTCCAGTGATCTTGATATTTGGCTGACCACCTTTGAAAACCCCATAAAGAAACCTACATGGCCAAGTGGTAAAGAACCCAAATTTGAGATTATCCATGAAGTGTTAACTCGTTAGGGCTTTGTTTACCGATCTAAATTAGGAAACAAAGCCTCGTTATGACTGCATATTTTATCTCAACGTAAGAGCATTCACCTGTAAATACGTGATTTTAGCGTGCAACTGCTGTAGCCTCGTGGAAATTTATTGTTTCTTATTTTGATCTTTTAGGATGCAGGTCTTGAGCTTTGCCATCTAAGGTTGTTGGTTATTTTCCCCGAGACTTTTGCTGAGCCTTTCGCTCGTCAGCAAAGCGTTCACTCATTAGAGAGGGTGTCATGTGAATGCACTTCAAAACCCAATTAGGCAGTTCAATGTCGTCAAACTAGCTGTGCTGGCATTGTTAAGTTTTTTGGCTGGCTGTTCTTCACTGCAGACGGGTGAGAATGGAAACTGGGTGGGATTCACGGAAGCTGGTCAGGCTTCATTTTATGGGGATAAACATCAGAATAAGCAGACGGCCAGCGGTGAACTTTACCAGCATAAATTAAAGACAGCAGCGCATAAAAAGTTACCCTTTGGCTCGAGTGTTAAGGTCACCAATGTCGATAATGGCAAAAGTGTGATTGTGAAAATCAATGATAGGGGGCCTTTCGTGCGTGGCCGCATTATTGATCTGTCTAAATCGGCGTTCAGTAGTATAGGCAATACTTCTTCTGGCTTGATTGACGTGAAAATAGAAGTCATTAAATAGCGGCTATTTTGAAAACAGTTGTCTCGAAAAGGACTTTTGCGAAAACGGCTATCTCGAACACGGCCATATCGACAGGATCGTTTTGAAAGCGGCATCATTAAAAATGAGCAGTTTGAAAGCACTCTCTTCAAAACACGGCTTCGCTGCAATCTAATGATTGAATGCACTAATAATTGAGCGCATAAAACCGAGTCGGCGCTTTTAAATAAAATCCCAAAGCAGACAATTTGTTAAGCTGATATTTGGGCTTTACGGCATTTGGTGAGAGACTATCGGCAGATTTGGATAACAGTAAAAGGACCCGCTATGGAATACCCACTTGTTAGTACGCAGTGGCTCGAAGCACACCTCACCGATCCCCATTTAGTCTTACTCGATGCCAGTATGGAAACCGTTATTGGTAAAGAACCCCTAGTTTACGATGAGCCTATTTGCATTCCGCGCTCACGTCGATTCGACTTGGAAAATGTGTTTTGCGATAAGACTTCAACCCAAATTCATGCCTTGCCGACGTTTGAGCAGTTCAGCCAAGGGATAGCTCAACTTGGGATTGAGGTCGACAGTGTTATTGTTATCTATGATAACCAAGGCATTTATTCATCTCCACGGGCGTGGTGGACCTTTAAAGTCATGGGCTTTAATCGAGTCTATGTGCTTGATGGTGGCTTGCCTCAATGGATTGAAGAAGACCGCATTACCTCATCGCGTTATCAAGCGAAAGGCGTCGATTATGGCCCGACGGATATCGATACTTTGGCGGATGTGTTGCAATACCACCCTGAGCTTGTGATGGATGCCGAGGCCGTGTTATCACGAATTGAAGATGCCGGAACGGCGATTGTCGATGCCCGTGGTGCGCCACGCTTTTTAGGTCAAGTGAGTGAGCCGCGTCCCGGTGTGCGCTCTGGGCATATTCCTTGCTCGGTTAATTTACCCTTCGCTCAAGTACTCGATGGTAATAAAATCAAAACGGTCAGTGAGCTACAGTCTATTTATCAAGGGCTAGCAGCGGATAAATCCGCACGGATATTCAGCTGTGGTTCCGGGATTACGGCGTGTATTTTGATCTTAGCTTCGGTCGCCGCGGGGCATAAAAATCCCATCCTCTATGACGGTTCATGGGCGGATTGGGGCAGCCGTAACGATCTGCCGATAGAGTGTTAATTGAGTATCACCATTGAAATTAGTGCTGTAGATTAATTAAGTTAGCGTGGTTTTTGTTGAACATCATGTGACTTCTACGTCGTTTGGCTAAATGCCAAGGAGAAACCTTTGATAGCGAGATTGATCGATAAGTTGGTATTTGGATTTATTTTAGTGATTGCCTTACAGTTACCACAACTGGCTGATCATTATCAGCAATTTTTATCAGGCCTTTATGAATCGACTCGATGGCAGGTAGAAGGTTACGAGGCAACGGCTAAGGAATATCATTACGCCGATGTTGATGCCATGATTGCCCGCCACCAGCAAAATGAGGAGCCAAGTGTGCGTGCCGACGCGGAGCAAAAGGTACAGACACTGGCGCTTTATAAAGCGTTAACACAGGGCGTGGCGATCTTTAATACGGGCAATTTGTTTGAGAAAACTGCCTATATGTTTAACCCTGTTCGCTTTGATTATCTTGAGAAAACCATCAGCAACTTTAAGCCAGGGATACCTTTAACTTCTAGTGGTATTGGCTTTGGTGTGTTGGTGGCTTTAGTCGTGCATTATCTTGGATCTATCCCTTTTATCCTGTGGGCAAGGCGTAACAAGCGAATTAAAACAAGTCCTTAAATCTGTGATACAGCATGCCTGCAGCGAGCATAGGTGAGCGGAATGTTGGGCCGCCGGGGAAAGTGATGTGTTTGATTTTAGCAAACACATCGAAATGTCCCGCCTGTTGGCAAATGGCCTCGGCAAGCAGTTTTGCCGCCATGTGAGTGGCATTCACACCATGTCCCGCATAGGCTTGGGCGTAAAAAATATTATTGGCATCAGGAAGGCGACCAATTTGTGGCATACGGTTAGCACCGATACCTATCATGCCGCCCCATTCATAATCGATACGTACCCCTTTTAATTGCGGGAAAACTTTCTCAAGATTCGGTCTCAGTGCCGCTTCAATGTCTTTCGGATCTTTACCCGAATAGGTACAAAGGCCGCCAAACAGCAAACGACGATCTGCCGATAAGTGAAAGTAATCTAGGGCAATTCGCATATCCGCGAAGGCCATGTTTTGCGGGATAATACTCGCGCATTGGGCCTCAGTTAAGGGCTCTGTCGCCAATAAATAACTGCCTGCAGGTAATACTTTCCCCCCTACAAAGCTATTAAGTTTGTGGCCGATATAGGCATTGCCCGCCAGCACTACGTATTGGCATGTGACTTCGCCCTTAGCGGTAATGACCTTAGGTTTGGCGCCTTGAATGATTTTTTCAGCAGCGCTGTACTCAAACAACCTAGCGCCGAGATTACGGGCGACGCGTGCCTCACCCAGAGCAAGATTCAGCGGGTGTAAATGGCCGCTGCCCATATCTACCAGCGCACCTTGATAAAAATCTGAGCCTATGACTTCACCTAATTGTGGCTTAGTTAACAGCTTGATTTCTTGCTGATAACCCATGGCCTTGAGTGCGCTAAATTCTTCTTCAAGCTCATCCATGTGACGAGGTTTTACCGCTAAGTCGCAATAACCCATTTGCAGATCACAGTCGATACTGTGTTCTTGTATGCGATTTCGCACAATTTCGACGGCTTCAAAGCCCATCTGTTGAATTGCTTGAACACCTTCAGTGCCGATTTCACTTTGAAATTGCGAAGGGTCATGGCCTATGCCGCGAATGAGTTCGCCGCCATTACGCCCCGATGCGCCCCAGCCAATTCGCCTCGCTTCTAACAGCACAACACTCATACCGCGCAGTGCGAGTTCTATGGCGGTATTGATACCGCTAAAGCCGCCGCCCACGATACAGACATCGGCATTGATATTGCCTTCTAGTTGTGGGTGCGCATAAATTTCTTTAGCAGTATCAACATAATAAGAGTGTGGATACTGTTCGCTGTGCACTGGAGGTTTGCTTGCCATTATGGCTCCCAAAAATTGTTTTTATTGTAAATTGGACTTGTCTCAGTATACTCATCACACTTTTAACCATGACGCAAAAAAGTGTTCGTTTTATTTAACACGCTTTTTATGTAGAATACAATGAAAGCAGTAAAACACGCGCTTTTTGGGCGAAAATGCGTTCTGGATGGTGTTTATCCTGAACAACCTGTTCGTCATCTATCGGGATTGACCCGAGCCTTTAGGGGGATGTGAAATTTGGATATTGGAGCCAGCCTCAAAACTGTTAGAAAAATGAAAGGCTTATCTCAACGAGAATTAGCCAAACGTGCTGGTGTGACTAACAGTACGATTTCAATGATCGAGAAAAACAGTGTTAGCCCGTCAGTCAGCTCTTTAAAAAAAGTGCTGTCGGGTATCCCGATGTCTTTAGTGGACTTTTTCTCCATTGAAGCCTCAACGGATAGTGAGCAAAAGGTCGTCTATCGATCCAATGAATTACTGAATATCGGTACTGGACCACTTGAATTTAAACTGATTGGCCGTGATTACCCGAACCGCGCAATGTCAGTGATGAATGAGATTTACCCACCCGGTTCAGATACGGGTGAAGAGATGCTAAAGCACGAAGGTGAAGAGGCCGCTATGGTGATAGAAGGTAAATTCGAACTCACTGTTGGGGATGAAGTGTATATTTTGGAAGCGGGTGACAGTTATTATTTTAACAGTGAATTGCCCCATAGATTCCGCAATCCCTTCGATGAACCTTGTCGCCTAGTGAGTGCGACTACGCCTGCAAACTTCTAATTAAGTCATTAACTTACCCTATTATTCAACATATTAGGCCACTTATTAGCTAAAAGTGAGTGGCGTAATACTGTTATTCAACATTCCTGCGTATTTACCTACTTTCTAACCCTGTCATATTGGTTATGTATCCTCTTCTTTGTGTAAATAATATTGGTTCAAATTTGGTTCGAATACGGTTTAATTTACCCTGTAAAAAGTGAGCTTTATGCTGGTGTAACCGCTGGTTTATATACATGAATTAGCGAGAAATGGGGTAAATATACATTTAACTACATGTTATTTATGCTTATTAAGAATAAGTGGATTAAATAACCTTTAACAAGTGTTTAACCTCTTGCCTAGTGCTAAATTTCGGTGTACTGTGTGAAAAAATGAACATTTAAAGGCAAAGTGTTCGTTATGCTAGTAAAATCAATTCTAAAGGTGAGATATGTCAGCCGATTTACCCCTCATAGGTGTTATTGCATGCAATCAACAATTGGGATCACACCCCTTTAATATTGTTGGTGAAAAATACCTTTTAGGCGTAGTTAATGGCGCGAAAGGCTGGCCGTTAGTGATCCCATCTTTAGGTGGCGATTTACCGATAGACGCTATTTTAGATCGTCTTGACGGTATTTTGTTTACTGGCTCTCCTTCTAATGTAGAACCCCATCTTTATGCAGGCCAGCCGAGTGAGCTTGGTACACACCATGATCCTAAACGTGACGCGACAACTTTGCCGCTGATCCACGCTGCTATTGCTGCTGGGGTACCTGTATTAGGTATTTGTCGCGGTTTTCAAGAAATGAATGTGGCTTTTGGTGGCAGTTTGCATCAGAAGCTCCATGAGGTGGGTGGCTTTATTGAACATCGAGAAGATAAAACCACATCCTTAGATGTGCAGTATGGGGCTTCTCACAGTATTACTGTTGAGCCCGGGGGGCTTATTTACGAGGCCTGGGGCCGTAACTCTGCAGAGATTAACTCTGTACATACTCAAGGCGTGGAGCGCCTGGGTGTTGGGTTGCGGCCAGAAGCTTATGCTCCAGATGGGTTAGTGGAGGCTTTCTCCGTAATTGGTACTAAAGAATTTGCCCTCGGTGTGCAATGGCATCCAGAGTGGAAGGTGAGCGAGAATCCGTTTTACCTCTCCATTTTCAATGCTTTCGGTGATGCATGCCGACGTAGGGCTACAACTCGAGTGAAATAATAATGAATAAGCTAATCGCTTTTTTAAAAGAACGAAAAATCACAGAAGTCGAATGTGTTATCAGTGACATGACTGGCATCGCCCGCGGCAAGATTGCTCCAGTCGATAAGTTTCTCGATGAAAAAGGCATGCGTTTGCCCGAAAGTGTGTTGTTGCAAACTGTGACCGGTGATTTTGTCGACGAAGAGATTTATTACAGTTTGCTCGATCCCGCCGACATCGATTTTGTTTGTGTACCCGATGAAAATGCCGTCTTTATGTTGCCTTGGACCATCGAAGCCACGGCACAGGTTATCCACGATTGCTACGACAGAATGGGTAATCCTATTGAGCTTTCACCACGTAACGTATTGAAAAAAGTCTTGTCTCTCTATGACGAACAGGGCTGGGAACCTGTTATCGCTCCCGAAATGGAGTTCTATTTGACTCGTCGTAGTGACGACCACGATTTACCCCTAAAGCCTCCAATTGGTCGTTCAGGCCGCCCCGAAGCGGGTCGCCAGTCATTCTCTATTGATGCTGCCAACGAATACGATCCTATGTTTGAAGACATGTACGATTGGTGTGAGCTTCAAGGTTTAGATATCGATACTTTAATCCATGAAGATGGTCCCGCACAGATGGAGATTAACTTCAGCCATGGCAATGCATTATCTTTAGCTGATCAAGTGTTTATCTTTAAGCGCACTTTACGGGAAGCCGCGCTGAAGCACGATGTTTGCGCCACTTTTATGGCAAAACCCGTGACGGATGAGCCTGGCAGTGCGATGCATATTCATCAAAGCGTGATCAATAAAGAGACTGGCAAGAATATTTTCACCAATGAAGATGGGACTAAGAGCAAGCTATTCTTGGGATATATTGCAGGTCTACAAAAATTCATTCCTGAGTTGCTGCCACTGATGGCGCCAAATGCGAACTCGTTCCGTCGTTTCCTCCCCGGCACTTCGGCACCTGTAAACTTAGAATGGGGCGATGAAAACCGTACCTGTGGTTTACGCATTCCAGAATCTTCACCACAAAACCGTCGTATAGAGAACCGCATTCCCGGCGCCGATGCTAACTGTTATTTGGCGATTGCCGCGAGCTTGTTGTGTGGCTATATCGGCATGGTTGAGTCGCTAAAACCTTCGACTCCTGTGCAAGGTAAAGCCAATGAAAGCCGTAGCAATAATACCCATTGTTTACCGCTGACATTAGAGGAAGCATTAGCGGCGATGGAAGAAAGTGATGCCTGTAAGCAATATTTAGGCGAATCCTTCACCACTGGATTTGTTGCGGTAAAACAGGCTGAACTTGAAAACTTCCGCCGTGTTGTCAGCTCATGGGAACGTGAATTCCTATTACTCACTGTGTAATGTTTTGGATTGATTGCACTGACCGTGTTGCCGCGTTAACCCAAGGAATAAGGGGTTAACGTTGGCCATAACGATACTGATGCGTGCACTGTTTTAGTGAGGTTGCACTTAACTGGTGCAACTCGCTTGTTAAATAATATGATGGTTTTTAATGGCTTGTCCGTTAAAGTGATTATTCAATTCCATTGCTTGTCTGCAAGGGAAGTAAAATAGGTTTAACAATTTTAGGTTGTTCGCTTACTAGCGTTACTAACTAATTGTTAGTCATATTTAAAATGTGTTTATCTAAGTGTTTTTTTGCGATTACTTAGGGACTTGAGGCATTTGCCTTAATGTTGCAAAATGTACAAGCAGTGTCATATCTAGTCTATTTTTTTGAGTGTTAATGCAATACAGATGCCTCGAAAATTTGGCACGAAACCTGATACTTAACAAATTGCAGCAAGATATAAAGTAGGCATGGTTATCATGCCGTAGAGACTGCCGATGCGGTTTTTAAGGTGTAGCATTGGTCGAAAATAACAACAATATCCGGGCAGCCCGGTGACACAATGTCAGAATTTGCTTAAGCAGTTCTGCTACCCGAGAAAGGAGAAAGCATGAAGCTATTTAATAAGATGACCACATTAGCGCTGGTGACTGCGAGTGTATTTGCGAGCGCAGTGGCCCAAGCGGAAGAAGTGGTTCGCGTGTATAACTGGTCAGATTATATCGCGGAAGATACCTTAGAAAACTTCAAGAAAGAAACGAGCATTAGGGTAATTTACGATGTATTTGATAGTAACGAAGTGCTTGAGGCTAAATTACTGTCTGGTCGTAGTGGCTACGATATCGTTGTACCTTCTAACCACTTTCTCGCTAAGCAAATCAAAGCGGGTGCTTTCAAACCTTTAGACCGTGCTAAGTTACCTAATTTTAAAAATTTAAATCCAGCCCTGATGAAGTTGCTTGAAAAAGCCGATCCGGGTAACCAATATGCTGTGCCTTATTTATGGGGAACCAATGGCATTGGTTACAACATAGATAAAGTGAAAGCCGCTGTGGGGGAAGATGCGCCATTTAACTCAATGGAACTGATCTTCAATCCTAAATACGCTGAAAAAATTTCTAAGTGTGGCTTTGCTATGTTGGACTCTGCCGACGATATGGTGCCACAGGCGATGATTTATTTAGGCTTAGATCCTAACAGCACTAAGGCTGAAGACTATGAAAAAGCGGGTGAGTTACTGGAAAAAATTCGTCCTTATGTGACGTATTTCCATTCTTCACGTTATATTTCTGACTTAGCAAACGGTGACATCTGTGTCGCTTACGGTTTCTCCGGTGACGTATTCCAAGCGAAGGCCCGTGCTGAAGAAGCAAAAAATGGCAATAAGATTGGCTACTCCATTCCAAAAGAAGGTGCCAATCTGTGGTTCGATATGTTAGCTATCCCTGCTGATTCAACGAACGTCGATAATGCACTTACGCTGATTAACTATTTTCTGCGTCCAGAAGTCATAGCGCCTATCTCTAACTATGTGGCCTATGCTAACCCGAACGATCCCGCTCAACCTCTGGTTGATGAGGCTATCCGTACCGATCCTGCGATCTATCCACCACAAGAAGTGTTAGACAAACTTTATATCGGTGAAATTCGTCCTTTGAAAATTCAGCGCGTATTAACCCGTGTTTGGACCAAAGTGAAGTCAGGACAATAGTCGATAGGGGGCAAGCCTAGCTTGCCCCCAGCTTGGCAAACTTCTATGTCCAATCCTATGCATAGTTAATCCACGTATAGGATTTGACACAGTTTGTTTAACCACTTTTCATTCATTAATCGTGTTGAACCTAGAGTTTGAGCGTATCTACGCCTCATTTTCGGGTGGAGAAGTACTATGGCAATCACCTCGAGCGTCACCAATAAACCGACAACAAAGACGCAAGAAAAAGTACTGCTCAAGATTGAGCGGGTAAGCAAATTATTCGATGACGTGCGGGCTGTCGACGATGTGTCATTAACTATCAATAAAGGCGAAATTTTTGCCTTACTTGGCGGGTCAGGCTCGGGTAAGTCAACACTACTGCGCATGTTGGCGGGTTTTGAAAAGCCCACCTCTGGCCGTATTTTCCTTGATGGGGAAGATATCACCGATTTACCGCCATACGAACGTCCCATCAATATGATGTTTCAATCCTATGCTTTGTTTCCCCACATGACAGTGGCACAAAACATTGCATTTGGTTTGAAGCAAGACAAGCTGCCTAAAGCCGAAATTGAACAGCGTGTGCAAGATATGCTGAAACTCGTGCATATGGAGCAATACGGTAAGCGTAAACCGCATCAGTTATCTGGTGGTCAGCGCCAGCGTGTTGCACTGGCCCGTTCATTGGCGAAACGGCCTAAATTATTACTGCTCGATGAGCCTATGGGCGCATTGGATAAAAAACTACGTACCCAAATGCAGCTAGAAGTGGTTGAAATCCTTGAGCGTGTCGGCGTGACCTGCGTGATGGTGACCCACGATCAGGAAGAAGCCATGACAATGGCAGGTCGAATTTCGATCATGAGTGATGGCTGGATTGCTCAAACTGGCTCGCCAATGGATATTTACGAAAGCCCTAACAGTCGTATGATTGCCGAGTTTATCGGTACTGTGAATTTGTTTGGTGGCGCGATTGAAGTTGATGAAGTCGACCATCTGATCATTAAATCTAATGATTTGGCTCAACCTTTCTATGTCGGTTATGGCGTCACGACTAACGTTGAAGATAAGAATGTTTGGCTAGCAGTGCGTCCTGAAAAGACCATTATTAGCCGTGAGCAGCCTGAAGGTCAGTACAACTGGGCGAAAGGAATCGTGCATGATATCGCGTATTTAGGCGGTATTTCAGTCTATTACATTCGTTTAGAGAATGGTCAAATCGTACAGTGCAGTATGACTAACCGTGAACGCCGCGCCGATCATGCCACATGGGATGACGAAGTGTTCATTAGTTGGGAGGACACCAGTGGCGTGGTGTTGAGATCATGAAGAAACCCATTAAATTTAAGTGGCTTAAGGGCCGCTTCTGGACCCTAGGTATTCCCTACGCTTGGCTGCTGCTGTTTTTTGCCTTACCGTTTGCGATTGTCCTTAAACTGAGTTTTTCGACGGCGGCGATTGCTATCCCGCCCTATGAAGCAACATTCCAATATGCTGACGATGTATTAAATATCTTCCTGCATTTGGGTAACTATTTGATGTTGCTCGATGATTCGCTATATTACATGGCTTATCTCAGCTCATTGAAAATGGCGTTAATTTCGACCTTGGGCTGCTTGATTATTGGCTACCCAATGGCCTATGCCATTGCCCGTGCCCCTGCGCGGTTGCAAACCGTGCTGCTGCTGTTAGTTATGTTGCCTTCTTGGACCTCATTTTTAATCCGTGTTTACGCTTGGATGGGGATCTTAAGTAACACTGGTATTATCAATAATTCACTGATGTGGTTGGGGATTATTTCTGAGCCGTTACAGATCCTCAATACCAATATTGCCGTGTATATCGGCATCATCTATGCGTATTTACCCTTTATGATTCTGCCCTTGTACGCCACCTTAGTGAAACTTGATATGAGTTTGATTGAAGCTGCGTCTGACTTGGGTTCAAGCCGTTTGAATACCTTCTGGAAAATTACTTTCCCGCTGTCAAAAAGTGGTGTGATTGCTGGTTCTATGCTGGTGTTTATTCCTGCCGTGGGTGAGTTTGTGATCCCAGAGCTACTCGGTGGTCCCGATTCCTTGATGATAGGTCGAGTGTTATGGCAAGAGTTTTTCAATAACCGCGACTGGCCTGTGGCTTCGTCACTGGCGATTGTGATGCTGGGCTTATTGATTATTCCGATCACTTTATTCCATCGCTATCAGGCGCGTAGTTTGGAGAAAGACCTATGAAAAAATTAAGCTTTTCTTCAGTGATGCTCTGGTTTGGCTTGTTTTTCTTGTATGCACCTATGTTAGTGCTGGTGATTTATTCCTTTAACGACTCTAAATTAGTGACGGTATGGGGCGGATTTTCACCTAAATGGTATGGCGAGTTATTTCAAGACCAACAGATTTTAGATGCAGTATGGACCAGCCTGCGGATAGCGTTTTATAGCTCAACTATGGCAGTCATTATCGGCACTATGGCAGCCTTTGTGATGACACGCTTTAAGCGTTCATGGGCAAAACTGACCCTGTCGAACATGATTACTGCACCGCTGGTAATGCCTGAAGTGATCACTGGTCTGTCTTTGCTTTTACTGTTTGTGCACATGGCAGATTTGTTGGGCTGGCCTAGGGAGCGTGGCATGATGACAGTGTGGATTGCACACTCAACATTTTGTGCTGCCTATGTGGCTGTGGTGGTGTCTTCAAGATTGCGCGAGCTTGATATGTCAATCGAAGAGGCGGCAATGGACTTAGGGGCAACACCGCTCAAGACTTTCTTCTTGATCACTGTGCCTATGATTTCGCCGGCGCTGGTGGCGGGTTGGTTGTTGTCATTCAGTTTGTCCTTAGACGATTTAGTGATCGCAAGTTTTGCCTCTGGTCCTGGTGCAACGACCCTGCCTATGGTGGTGTTCTCTTCGGTACGTTTAGGAGTTTCTCCTAAGATCAATGCCTTAGCGACGCTGATCATACTGTGTGTTTCACTCATCGCTTTCCTTTCTTGGTATATGGCAAGACGGGCAGAGAAACGCGACCGTACACCAATGAACTAGTTAGTTTAATTTGGGGATGGCTTTGGTATTGCTAAAGCCATCCTTGATATTTGTCACCGCTCCCATCACCCGCTTTGCTTTGCAGGCTAGTCCTGTTACTCAAGATCACCAGAATTGAATCACTGAGCTAAAAATAATCTCGTGTTTGATATATCAAACAAAATGTAAATTATTGCGCTTTTCTGGCTAGTGTTTCGTTTTATGAAGGTGTAGGATGTGATGGCTGTTTAAAATAATGAACATTAGAATTCAAGGGAACAACATGTCTGCCATAGCTCACGCTGGATCATATTATGCGGCATCGGCCAACGATAAGGTTGAACGTCCGCGTCTACAGGAATCGATTGAAGCCGATGTTTGTGTGATTGGCGCAGGTTATACAGGCCTTTCTGCCGCGCTGCATTTATTAGAATCTGGCATGAGTGTGGTGGTATTAGAAGCTGCTCGCATTGGCTGGGGCGCCTCGGGCCGTAATGGCGGACAAATCGTTAATAGTTATAGCCGTGACATTGATACTATTGAAAAAACAGTCGGTAAAGAACAAGGTAAACTCTTTGGCCAAATGGCCTTTGAGGGCGGGCAAATCATCCGCGATCGTATTGCTAAGTATAATATTCAATGCGATCTAAAAGATGGCGGCGTGTTTGCCGCGATGAACGAAAAGCAAATGGGCCATTTACGCCATCAAAAACAACTGTGGGAAAGCCACGGCCATGTTAATCAGCTCGAACTTCTCGATGCTAAAGGTATTCGCGGTGTGGTAAATACTGAGCGTTATGTCGGTGGTCTACTGGATAAAAGCGGTGGCCATATTCACCCGCTTAATTTAGCCCTAGGCGAAGCGCGCGCGGTCGAATCCCTCGGCGGTAAGATTTATGAAGACTCAGCAGTGCTGAGTGTCGATGAGGGCGATAGCCCTGTTGTGCATACGGCGCAGGGCAGTGTGAAAGCCAAGTTTGTGGTGGTGGCGGGTAACGCCTATTTAGGTAAGTTAATGCCAGAGCTGCAGGCAAAATCTATGCCCTGCGGCACGCAAGTGATTACCACAGAGCCTTTGAGTGCCGATCTGGCTGCGAGCTTATTACCGCAGGATTACTGCGTCGAAGACTGTAACTATCTGCTCGATTATTTCCGTCTGTCTGGTGACAAGCGGATGATTTACGGTGGCGGCGTAGTGTATGGCGCCCGCGATCCGGCGGATATCAAATCGATCATTATTCCGAACATGCTCAAAACCTTCCCACAATTAAAGGATGTGAAGATCGATTATGCGTGGACAGGTAACTTCCTACTGACGCTATCGCGCCTGCCACAGGTCGGTCGTATCGGTAAGAACATCTATTATTCCCAGGGTTGCAGTGGCCACGGTGTCACTTATACCCATTTGGCGGGCAAGTTACTGGCCGAGATGCTCAACGGCCAAGCCACGCGCTTCGATGCCTTTGCTGCATTGCCACATTATCCTTTTCCCGGCGGTCACGCACTTCGCGTCCCTTTTAGTGCTATCGGAGCTTGGTATTACACGTTAAGAGACAAACTAGGTCTCTAACATCATCACTTTTAAGAAGCTAGGTAGCTTCACAATACGAGGAAATCCTTGTGCAATTAAATGATCCGAGTTTGCTACGTCAACAGTCTTTTATTAATGGTCAATGGTGTGATGCCGTTTCTGGTGACACGCTAAAGGTGGTTAATCCCGCAACCAATGCCCTGATTGGCTACGTTCCTAATATGGGACAAGTTGAAACTGAAATGGCGATTAAGTCGGCAGAAGCGGCTTTACCTGCATGGCGATCGCTCACAGCCAAAGAGCGCGGTGCTAAGTTAAGGCGTTGGTTTGAATTACTCAATGAAAACAGTGATGACTTAGCATTACTCATGACGACTGAGCAGGGTAAACCGCTGGCAGAAGCGAAAGGTGAAGTAACCTATGCCGCTTCGTTTATCGAGTGGTTTGCCGAAGAAGCGAAACGTATTTATGGCGATACCATTCCTGGGCATCAAGGGGATAAACGCTTGATGGTAATTAAGCAGCCTGTCGGTGTAACTGCTGCGATAACGCCGTGGAACTTTCCTGCCGCGATGATCACCCGTAAAGCCGCTCCAGCGTTAGCTGCGGGTTGCACTATGGTGGTAAAACCTGCGCACCAAACACCCTTTACCGCATTAGCGATGGCTGAACTTGCTAAGCGTGCCGGTATTCCTGCGGGCGTATTTAGTGTGTTAACGGGTGATGCGGTGCAGATTGGTAATGAAATGTGCAGCAACCCGATAGTGCGTAAGCTGTCTTTCACTGGCTCAACCAATATCGGTATTAAATTAATGGCGCAATGTGCGCCTACCTTAAAAAAACTGTCGCTAGAGCTTGGCGGCAATGCACCATTTATCGTATTTAACGATGCCAATATCGATGCCGCTGTCGAAGGCGCCATGATAGCTAAATATCGTAATGCCGGCCAAACCTGCGTCTGCGCTAACCGCATTTATGTGCAAGACGGTGTATACGACGAGTTTGCCTTAAAACTTAGCACTGCTGTTGGCAAGCTTAAGGTCGGAGAGGGCATCAACGAGGGCATCACTACGGGTCCGTTGATCAATGCTGCCGCGGTCGAGAAAGTACAAAGTCACCTTATCGATGCTATCGCTAAAGGCGCCTCTGTGATCGCGGGCGGCAAAGTTCATGATCTTGGCGGTAATTTCTTCGAGCCAACCGTGCTCACCAATGTCGATAAAAGCATGCTTGTTGCCCGCGAAGAAACCTTTGGTCCACTCGCGCCGCTGTTTAAATTCAGCGATGTCGACGATGTGATTAAACAAGCTAATGATACTGAATTTGGCCTCGCCGCCTATTTCTATGGTCGCGATATTTCATTGGTGTGGAAAGTCGCCGAAGCCTTGGAATATGGCATGGTTGGGGTCAACACTGGCTTGATTTCGACGGAAGTCGCACCTTTTGGCGGGATGAAATCTTCAGGGCTTGGCCGCGAAGGCTCTAAGTTCGGTATCGAAGAATATCTAGAAATCAAATACATCTGCATGTCCGTTTAATACGGCCCGATTTGGCGAGTGAGGAAGACTAAATGACAACAACCAATGATTCATTGATGGCACGTCGCCAAGCCGCAGTTGCGGGTGGTGTCGGGCAAATTCACCCTATTTTTACCGCCCGCGCCGAAAATGCGACTGTGTGGGATGTTGAAGGTCGCGAGTTTATCGATTTTGCGGGCGGCATTGCCGTGCTCAATACGGGTCACCTTCATCCTAAAGTGAAGGCGGCGGTTGCGGCTCAGCTGGATAATTTTTCCCATACCTGTTTTATGGTGCTCGGCTACGAGAGCTATATCCAAGTATGTGAAAAGCTCAATCAACTGGTTCCTGGGGATTTTGCCAAGAAGACGGCACTATTCACTAGTGGTTCAGAAGCGGTTGAAAACGCAGTTAAAGTGGCGCGTGCCTATACCAAACGTGCTGGCGTGATTGCGTTTACCTCGGGCTACCATGGTCGCACTATTGCGGCTTTGGCATTGACCGGAAAAGTCGCGCCTTACAGTAAAGGTATGGGGCTGATGTCGGCGAATGTGTTCCGCGCTGAGTTCCCGTGCGAAATGCATGGCGTGTCCGATGATGATGCTATGGCCTCCATTGAACGTATCTTTAAAAATGATGCCGAGCCGAGTGATATCGCCGCCATTATTTTAGAGCCAGTGCAGGGCGAGGGCGGTTTCTACGCTGCATCGCCCGCCTTTATGCAACGTTTACGCGCACTATGCGACCGTGAAGGCATTATGCTGATCGCCGATGAAGTGCAAACAGGCGCGGGCCGTACTGGCACTTTCTTCGCTATGGAGCAAATGGGGGTTGCTGCAGATATCACGACCTTTGCTAAATCTATTGCGGGTGGTTTTCCACTCTCGGGCATTACCGGCCGCGCCCAAGTCATGGATGCAGTGGGTCCCGGTGGTCTTGGCGGTACTTATGGTGGTAATCCGTTAGCGTGCGCCGCTGCGCTTGCTGTCATTGAAGTGTTTGAAGAAGAAAAGTTGCTAGAAAGGGCTAATGCCATTGGTGAGCGCATTAAGTCTGCCCTAAATGTGATGCAGGTCGAACATCCACAAATCGCCGATGTGCGTGGTTTAGGCGCTATGATCGCCATCGAATTGATGGAAGAGGGTAAACCTGCACCGCACTATTGCGCGCAAGTGTTGGCTGAAGCTCGTAACCGTGGATTGATTTTATTATCTTGCGGTACTTACGGTAATGTGCTGCGTATTTTGGTGCCATTAACGGCGCCGGATGCACAAATTGATGCAGGCCTTGGTATTCTTAACGCCAGCTTTAATGCCGTACTGAAAAGCTAATATCACTTTGATATAAAAACAGTTTTAGATAAAAGCTTTGCCCAATAAAAATCCCGCTTCGGCGGGATTTTTATTGGGGGCGATTGTTTTGGAATTGGCTGTTTTTACTGCCAGTGACTTTTAGTACCTATGACGGTTACTGAATCGCTACTTTTTAATCTCCATTAGGATCTGTAATGCTTTTTTGCGTTTATCAAGGTCATACAAGTCGTTGGTAAAAATAAACTCATTCACGCCGAGTTCTTTTACGATCATTTCCAAACGATGCTTAATCGTCGCTGGGCCACCAGTAACGGATAAACCTAAGAAATTATCGACATAGGTTTCTTCTTGCACACTCCATAAGCCATCCATAGTGTTAACCGGTGGCTTTAGCCATAACTCGTGACCACGGATAAGTGCCAGCACGCGCTGTTTTGAGGTCGTGCCCAAATATTGCGCCTCTTCATCTGTATCGGCGGCAACTAACGGTAAGCCAAGCATCACATACGGCTTATCAAGCACTTGAGAAGGTTTAAAGTCGCGGCGATAGATTTCAATCGCATCGTAGAGAAAACGTGGTGCAAAGTGGCCCGCAAACACATAGGGTAAACCGCGCTGCGCCGCTAACTGTGCGCTAAAGAGACTCGAGCCCAATAACCAAATTGGCACATTAGTGCCTTCTCCGGGAATCGCTCGCACCGCATGGCGACCATTGTAAGGGCCAAGTAGAGTTTGTAATTCACTGACTTCTTCGGGGAATTGTTCGGCGCGACTGGTATCACGGTTCAGTGCTCGACTGGTAATTTGATCGCTGCCGGGCGCGCGGCCCAGTCCTAAATCGATTCGACCAGGATATAAGCTTTCAAGGGTACCGAACTGTTCGGCGACCACTAAAGGCGCATGGTTTGGCAGCATAATCCCACCCGCGCCGACGCGAATACGCTGAGTATTGCCAGCAATATAGCCAATTAATACCGAGGTCGCCGCGCTAGCGATACCGGGCATATTATGGTGTTCGGCAAACCAAAAACGATTAAAGCCGAGTCTGTCGGCTTCCTTGGCATACTGCAAACTGCTGTGCAGCGTTTCACCCACGGTTAAGCCTTGGCGCATGGGCGCGAGTTCCAATAGCGAGAAGGGAATATCGGCCAATATTGATGTCTGTTGTGACATAGTGTCTCCAAGTGACTGCCGTTTTTGCTAGCAACAACAAGAGGCGCTAACTGTGTTAGGCGTATTGTTTGTTGCATTGCTAGCTAGGCTCATTGCTAAGAAAAAGCGTTAACGGCTCAGTCTTGATGAATAAAAGGTATTCAGTGTTATTGATATGGGGCTAAGTTCCGTGCTTCTCAAGCTTGAACGGCTAACTCTTTTCCCTTCGTTATTTCATTAGTCATGTCAATTTGAGTTTGTACTTGAGCAGCGCTATTAAACCGAGTGCGTCCGAGTTCATACTTTCTTTGTAACAAATCGAGACGGTGAAGTCATCCCTGTATGAGGGCCGATAATGTGGAACTGAAGTTCTTATTCTCAGCAACTCAGCGCTAAGCCAGTCACAGTGGGATTGCATGACTTTCGCTAAAGCTCATTTGGCTATGAGTAGCAATATAAGGGTATAAACGATGTTGAATGAAGTGATAAAAAAACTGCCGATAGCAGGGCTATCGGCAGTTAATGTTATGCAATAGATAAATCGCTATTGTCAGTCGAGCATTACTGCTCGGCTTTCACATCCCGTAGCGATGCTGCAGCACTTTCATTAATATCATGATCAGCCGCATTGCTATGTGAATGGTGAGTCTCAGTCAGGCGACGCATCAGAGGTAATACCGCAAGTGCGATAAAGGTACAGACCACAGCGGCTATACCTAGTTTATTAAACAGACTTGTGTATACGGGTAAGGTTTGCAGTGGGTCGACTAAATCCTTGGGTACACTGGCGAAGTTAGCAACCACACCGCCTAAATACTGGGAAATACCTGATGCGACGAAATAGGCACCCATCATAAAGCCGCCCATGCGTGCAGGTACGTAACGAGCAATCATGGCAAGTCCAAGACCACTCACCAGCAATTCCCCTAAAGAGTAAGAGGCATAGCCCCAGATCATGATCCATGAAGAGGTTTTACCATTGACGGCAAATTGGCCCGCAAAGCCATAGATAAAGAAGCCAATCGCCACAACGGCAAAACCGAGAGCAAATTTCGCCGCGATAGAAAAGTCTTTATCATTGCGTCCAGCCCACGAATAGCTCCATGCGAGTACTGGACTTAATACCATAATCCATAATGGATTTAATGCTTGGAACTGGGCAGGTGACCAAGTCCACAAGTGGGTACCAAAAACTTGAAAATCCCAATCCACGTTACGCAGGGCAAACAGCGCGAGTGACGTTGACATTTGTTGATAGAAAATAAAGAAGAACACAGTTTGCACGGTAAGGATCAGTGCTGCAATCAGTCCAGCTCTTTCACTGGTTTCGCTGGTGCGGATCAAGTGGAAGAAGATTGCCAATACGGCTACGCCTGCTGCATAAACGAAGACGCGCGCAACAGCTTCGTATTCAAGAATAATGGCTGAAGCGACAACCGACAATGCGGATAGACCCAATACAATCGCGAGGTTTTTC
Source organism: Shewanella sp. SM73 (assembly GCF_025653795.1). Classification (NCBI taxonomy): domain Bacteria; kingdom Pseudomonadati; phylum Pseudomonadota; class Gammaproteobacteria; order Alteromonadales; family Shewanellaceae; genus Shewanella; species Shewanella sp. SM73. The sequence continues at coordinate 120,843 of NZ_JAKKRY010000009.1, read as the reverse complement.
TTGTTCACTGGGCGAGTATCTGGCTCAGAACCGTAATGGACTAGACTCTTACGCATGAGTGCATAGTTACCTAACCCCACCAATATACCGACACAGCACACAGCAAAGGCCGCGTGCCAGCCAAATTCGTTGCCATATTGGGCGTTAACGTAATCTTTAATCCAAGGCGTGAGCAACATAGAGAAGGTCGAACCCACGTTTACCGCCATGTAATAGATGGTAAAAGCACTGTCGATTTTAGAATCGTCACCTTCATAGATTTTACGGACTAAGTTACCCGCATTCGGCTTGAATAGGCCGTTACCGACCACAATCACGCCGAGCGCTGAAAACATAAACCACGTATTTTCAGTGGGTACGGCCATTAGCGCATAACCCAGAGAGAGGATCCCCGCACCGAGCAGCATAGTGCGTTTGGTGCCGAGGATTTTATCCCCAACCCAGCCACCAATTGCCGGTGATACATAAATAAGTGCCGCACAGGCACTCCATACTAAGTTTGCACGTGAGTCATCAAAGCCAAGGCGCTGCACCATAAAGTACACAATCAGCGCTTGCATGCCGTAATAACCAAAGCGTTCCCATAATTCGATAAGAGACACAGTCATAAATGAATGTGTTTTACTTACCGGAGCAGTCCCAATAGTCATATCGCTTGCTTCCAACATTGTTGTTTTAATATTTGAGCTCAAAAGTATAAGGCGATAACCAATTCAAACCAATGGCAGACATAGGCAAAAACAGACTTTGTTACAAATGACCTTATCAATTTTAAGGTGGATTTAAGCGGGGACAGTTCTATCCAAGTTTTTCTGCTGCGGATAAATCAAGGAACATTCGCAGTACTATCGGATAAGCACATAATGGCATGTGCGGGTATGCGCTATGGTGTATTTAAATACATTGAGGTTGATTGCTGTTTGTCCAGCAGGCATAGTGCGCTTGTAAATTCTAATGTAGATAACTTTAAAACGAAAAGTTCTACTTAGCAGCGTCTCTACAGTTGCAGATATGCATCAGGTTGTTAATGCATCGCTTTGCGTTAAATATATTTAAACGGAGTATATGAATGTTACGAATTGGTATCGATCTTGGTGGCACAAAAATCGAGGTAGTCGCATTAGATAGCGATGGTAACGAAGTCTTTCGTAAACGCATCCCGACACCGAGAGAATATGTTGCGACAGTCAATGCTTTGGTTGCATTGGTAACTGAAGTCGAAGACAGCCTGCAGCAAACCGCCACTATCGGAATAGGTATTCCTGGGGTTGTTTCTCCTTTTACTGGCCTAGTAAAAAACGCTAATTCAACTTGGATCAATGGTCATCCACTCGATGTGGATCTGGGGACTCGATTAAATCGTAAAGTAAAAATTGCTAATGATGCGAACTGTTTTGCCGTATCAGAAGCGGTAGATGGCGCTGCCGCAGGAAAGTCAGTTGTATTTGGTGCCATTATTGGAACGGGATGTGGTGCTGGTATCGCAATTAAAGGCCAAGTACATGATGGTGGCAATGGTATTGGTGGTGAGTGGGGCCATAATCCTTTACCGTGGATGAAAGCCGATGAATTTAATACCACGACGTGTTTTTGTGGTAATAGAGACTGTATCGAAACGTTTATATCTGGAACAGGCTTTGTTCGCGACTTTCGCGCTGCGGGCGGTGTTGCTGACAGCGGTATTGAAATTGCCCAAATGATGCAAGCGGGAGATCCGCTGGCAACTCAAGCATTTAACCGCTTTATTGATCGTTTAGCCCGTTCATTGGCCCATGTGATCAATATGATGGATCCTGATGTTATCGTCCTTGGCGGCGGCGTGTCTAACATCGATGCTATTTATACCGAATTACCGAAAATTTTGCCGCTCTATGTGGTTGGCCGAGAGTGCCACACACCCGTTGTTAAAAATTATTATGGTGCTTCATCTGGGGTGCGTGGCGCCGCTTGGTTGTGGGGACGCTAATCCTAGACTCAATCAAGTATAGTGTTTGATATTAAAGGCTGAATTCATTTATTTGAATTTGGCCTTTTTTTGATTTAGTCATTCAAAAGTTTTACATTCCATTGACAACTCTTTATCTTAAGTGCTGGTAATTCTTACCCTAAGTGCTATTTTTAATGCTGTATAGAAAGTATAAAAATAAAGTAGATCAAAATAATTACGCTATTGTCGTTCTCTTGGGAGTTTACTAGATGAAGCATTTGTCCATCAGTACTAAGTTGTTGTGGATTACATCAGCATTATTTTTATCGATAGTGGCTATTTTATCTATCAGTTTATGGTGGACACTGTCGGCTCAAAACGCGCAATTATCGGATCAAGTTCAAAATACCCTACAAACTGAAACGCGGGATAAACTCGAAGCCCGCGCCGGTGAATATGGCGAAATGGTCGCTGGATTTATTAACGAAGCCTATCGTATTCCTTACTCTTTTGCCGGTATGGTGGAGAGTACGGCAGAAGAACTTCCCTTAAAGCGTGATCGTTTAGAACTCACTGTGGCGGCTGTGCTTAAGAAGAATGCGCAAGTTTCCTCCATGTATGCCCAGTTTGAACCTAATGGTTATGATGGGCTCGATACTGAGTTTCTGAATATTAATTCCAGCCACAGTGTAACGACATCAGGTGCCCTAGAGGTTTACTATACCCGTGATGACAATGGCACTGTTGCACATCAACAGGTTGAAGATTCGTCAGAAAAATACCTTACTAGCCTAAATGAATTTGGGATCCGTGATGCAGAATGGTATTTATGCGGTAAAGAAACCTTAAAGCCCTGTCTAATGGAGCCGTATTTATACGAAATTACTCCCGGTAACAAAGCATTAATGACCTCGCTAACTGTTCCTGTGCTTAAGCGTAAACAGTTTATCGGTGTGGTCGGTGTTGATTTAAACTTACCAGTCTTTCAAACCCTTATCGATAAGTTATCTAAGAGCCTCTACGATGGGCAAGCGAAAGTAACTTTATTGAGTACCCGCGGTTTAGTGGTTGCAGCAAGTCATTACAGTAAAAAGGCTCGTCCTTTGGCTGAGTCTATAAATCCAGCAATTGCCTCACAAATCATCTCGTTACACAAGAACTCGGGTTACATGGTTAACGATGATGAAATTATTGTTGCCTACCCAATTAAGATCCCTTTAGCGAATGCCGAGTGGTCCTTAGTGATCCAAGTGCCGACTGCGCAGGCGTACAAGAGTTCGATTGTGTTAAATAATGACATGGATGAAATGGCAACTTCCTTGGGAAGTTTGTTGCTCATGGTCGGTGTTGTCGTGTCGATTGCTGCTGTGATTACGATTAGCCTAGTGATCCGTAGCATTATTTCACCCTTAAAGATGATCCAAGGCCGTGTAGAACACTTGGCAAGCGCTGATGGCGATTTAACGCAATCGATAGAAGTGGACTCCCATGCAGAGTTGATTGCGTTAGCAAAAGGTTTCAACTCCTTTATTTATAAACTGAAAAACCTGATTGCCGAGCTGAAAACCCTCGCGAGTCGTTCTCAGGAAGAAAGCCAAGCTTCAGCGAAAATTGCCCAGCTCACTCGTGATAGTGTCAATCGTCAATATGGTGAAATTGAGAGTGTGGTAACGGCCGTAAACCAAATGAGTGCCACGGCACTTGAGGTTGCTAAGGCGTCTGAGCAAACCGCTGCAGAAACAGAAGCTATGTCACGCAACATTCGTCACAGTGAAGAAAGTCTGACTAAGGCGATGGGCTTTGTGGCGACTATGTCTAAAGAGTCAATGGAAGCTAAGCTGGCCGTGAGTAAAGTCGCAGACAGTAGTATGAATATTAGTCGTATTCTTGAGGTGATCAGTTCCATTGCCGCACAAACAAACCTGCTGGCATTAAATGCGGCGATTGAGGCGGCGAGGGCGGGTGAACAAGGACGGGGTTTTGCTGTGGTGGCTGACGAAGTCCGTGCGCTGGCATCTAAGACTCAAAGCTCGACGAATGATATTAGTACTCTTATCGATGCACTGCAAAAAGAAGTTCAAAGTGCTTCTGGCATCATAGATAAAGGCGCTGAACGGGCACAAATGGCCGTATCTCAAACTGAGCAAGCGCTGAACTCATTGAACTCTATGGTGAGTCAGATTGAAGAAATTTCGGGCCAAGTGACCCATATCGCGGCAGCGGCAGAAGAGCAGAGCGCGGTGACTGAAGAGGTTAATCGCAATATTACAGGCATTTCTGATTCGGCTTCTGAACTTGCACGTCTTGCGGGTGAAGCACAGCAAAGCAGTGTAGTTTTAGCAAACTTAGTGAAGCAGCAACATGAGCAGTTAGGCAAGTTAAAAACCTAGCACCAGAGGTTTGTTGAATTAGTTCATTGATTTTAAATAGGCTCTTTGATTGTGTTGCTGCTTAACACTTATCAAAGAGCCTATTTTTATGGATATTTAAATAGCATCGAATAGGCTAAAAATTTAAAACAGTTCAGCGAGGGGAATGTGTAAATACACGGATATTGTGTGATAACTAGCGGAGATCAGTTTTTAGATACAAAAAAGCCCATTGGATCAATGGGCTTTTTCGTTGAATCGGGTGGTGGCCCCTCACGGACTTGAACCGTGGACCTAACGATTATGAGTCGTGTGCTCTAACCAACTGAGCTAAGGGGCCGACTTAAGGTAATCGTCATTACCTGAAGCGGGAGGAAGTATACTAAGCTTACTTACGCTTGTCACCCGTGTTTTGGCTGGAAATTCACGCAACTGATTCAATTGGTTATCTGTTAATCAACTTAAATGCTATCGTCGCCTAAATTTAAGGCTTCGATGCTGTGCTGATGTCAATATTAGCGTGGGAAAGACAATAAAAAGCCCTGCATGGGCAGGGCTTTAATCCATCTTAGCTGACTTTAGGCTTGTAACAGCCTATTCATCTAGGAACGATTTTAAGATTTCTGAGCGTGAAGGGTGACGCAGTTTGCGCAGTGCCTTAGCTTCAATTTGACGAATACGTTCACGGGTCACGTCGAACTGTTTACCCACTTCTTCAAGAGTGTGGTCAGTGTTCATATCGATACCAAAACGCATACGCAGCACTTTCGCTTCACGGGCGGTTAAACCTGCTAACACTTCGTGGGTGGCGTTTTTCAAGCTTTCGCTGGTCGCTGAATCCAGTGGTAATTCGAGGGTAGTATCCTCGATAAAATCACCTAAATGCGAATCTTCATCGTCACCGATTGGGGTTTCCATGGAGATAGGTTCTTTAGCTATTTTCAGTACCTTACGGATCTTATCTTCCGGCATCATCATACGCTCAGCCAGTTCTTCAGGTGAAGGCTCGCGGCCCATTTCCTGTAGCATTTGGCGAGAGATACGGTTCAGCTTGTTGATGGTTTCGATCATGTGTACTGGAATTCGAATAGTACGAGCTTGGTCGGCGATAGAACGGGTAATCGCCTGACGGATCCACCAAGTTGCATAGGTCGAAAATTTGTAACCACGACGGTATTCGAATTTATCCACGGCTTTCATTAAGCCAATGTTACCTTCTTGGATTAAGTCCAAGAATTGCAGACCACGGTTGGTGTATTTCTTCGCGATAGAAATTACCAGACGTAAGTTTGCTTCAACCATTTCTTTCTTCGCACGGCGTGCTTTGGCTTCACCGATTGACATACGACGGTTGATGTCTTTTATGGCAGAAATTGCTAAGCCGGTTTCTTCTTCAACTGCTGCAAGCTTGGTACGACAACGAATGACGTCATCTTCAACCATTCTTAGGCCTTCGGCATAAGGTTTCGTTGAGGCTTTCTCAGTGTTGAACCAATCGAGGTTGGTTTCGTTGCCAGTGAAGAATTTGACGAAGTTTTTCTTCGGCATTTTGGCTTGTTCAACGCACAGTTTTAATACTAAACGTTCTTGAACACGTACGCGGTCCATCATAGTGCGCATGCTTTTGACTAAACGGTCAAACTGCTTAGGCACTAAGCGGAATTCTTTGAAAATTTCGCCGATTTCGAAGAGGGCTTTTACCGATTCAGGGTGTTCACGACCCTTAGCTTCGATAATTTTCAGTGCGCTTTCGTAAGCGGCTCTAAGTTGACCGAATCTTTCACGAGCTTCTTCAGGATCAGGCCCTTTGTTGCCTTCTTCTTCATCTTCGCTGTCATCGTCATCCTCTTCGTCATCTTCATCGTCCAGCTCTTCTTCAGATAATTCTGAGCCGATGTGAGTGGCGGTCGGGGCTACGTCATCTTCGTCCGGGTTTACAAATCCAGAGATAATATCAGATAAGCGCAGTTCGTCGGCTTCAAATTGGTCGAATTGCTCAAGGATCATAGCGATCGCTTGTGGATATTCGGCGACTGAACTTTGAACTGTGTTGATGCCTTCTTCGATGCGTTTGGCGATAACAATTTCGCCTTCGCGGGTCAGAAGCTCAACGGTACCCATTTCACGCATGTACATGCGTACGGGATCGGTTGTGCGGCCAAGTTCGCTTTCTACTGTTGCCAGTGCTGCGGCGGCTTCTTCTGCTGCATCTTCGTCTGTGTTGTCTTCCGACATCATCATGTCATCGGCATCGGGGGCTTCTTCGAACACCCGGATACCCATGTCATTTATCATCTGGATAATATCTTCGATCTGGTCAGAATCGACCATGTCTGCAGGTAAGTGATCGTTCACTTCTGCATAGGTTAAGTAACCTTGCTCTTTACCTTTGGCAAGCAACAGCTTAAGTTGCGACTGCGGAGTATGATCCATAGATATCATCCAAGTTGGGAAACTGTTACAACGACGGACACTTAGCATAAGCCAAGTGCCGCGCAAATCGTCAATTATAGCCGTGTGCACATATCTGTGCTAGTCACTGGGGTAGCGAATGAGGACATTTTTGCCTCAGTTTAACCCTTTCATGACTGAGATCAGCTTCGAGAGCTGCATCTTCTCTTCTTTTGTATGAGTCTGTTTTAGACTCAATTCCTGATATCGTTGTTCAATATATTGATTGTTCAACCAAACCAGGGTTTGTTTAAACTTTTCGAGCAAGTTTTCATCCGCCACTTGATGGTCCCATTGGGCCAATTTATGGAGAGTGCCGCTGTAAGGGTGCTCTCGGAATTGTTCAAGTAGTTGTGCGCTGTTTAACGTTTGCTCTCGAGTCATCTCCAATAACAGTGGCAGCAATTCTATGCCTGGCATCTGCAAGTGGGCGAGTGCGGGTTGTGGGGGTAAACCCATACCCAGTTTAGGATGTTGTACTAGCAGTGCGATGGCGAGTCGCAATGGTGTACCGCGTCCTTTTAATCCTTTACTTGCCATTGGTTTAGCTTGTTTTACGCTAAAGCCTAGCTTCTTTTTCATATCTTCAGAGCTGTTCATTCCTAACTTGTGAGCTAAGTTCTCAAGTAGTAAATTTTGCAGCACAGTGTCTTGAATTTTTTCAATTAAGATAAAAGCTTGTTTCGCTAAGTTGCCTTTATCTGTACCGTATTTTGTCGCTAACGTGTCAAATAGAAACTCGGGTAGTGCAATGGCAGAGTCCATTAAGGTTTCAAATGCATCTTTACCAATTTTACGAACCATAGAATCAGGATCTTCGGCCTGAGGCAGGAACATAAATCGCACTTGATCGCCCGGCTTTAATAATGGCAATGCTGTTTCTAAGGCGCGCCATGCCGCTTCAGTACCCGCTCTGTCACCGTCGTAACAGCAAATCACTTCTTTAGCGCTGCGCAGCAAAAGCTGAAATTGCTCAGCTGTGGTCGAGGTGCCTAATGAAGCGACAGCATAATCTACGCCAAATTGCGCCAATGCCACCACATCCATATAGCCTTCAACGATCAGTACTTTGTCTGGATCGCGATAGCGCTGCTTTAGTTCGTAGAGACCATAAAGCTCATTGCCCTTATGAAATATGGGCGTTTCTGGAGAATTCAAGTATTTGGGTGTGCCATCACCTAAAACTCTGCCACCAAAACCAATGACTCGTCCGCGCCTGTCGCGGATAGGAAACATGAGGCGGTCACGAAATCTGTCGTAACGTTTCCCACTGTCGTTGCTAATTAACATACCTGCAGTCAGTAACTTATCCTGTGCATCTTGATTCTGACGATAGCGGCCCAATAAGCCATCCCAACCGTCTGGCGCAAAGCCAATACCAAAATGTTCTACTACATCATCGGATAAACCGCGATAGGCAAGATAATCGATAACTTTTTGCTTATCTTGGTGTTGTCTAAGTTGGTTTTGAAAGTAAAGGCTCGCTTCTTCCATGAGTTGATATAAGTCACGACTTAAACCGTCATCATGTCGCTTGCCTGTGCCTTGTTCTCTGGGAACCTCTAATCCAAGCTGGCCCGCCAAATCTTCAATGGCATCAATAAAATCGAGTCGGTCATACTCCATCACAAAATCGATGGCGTTGCCGTGAGCACCGCAGCCAAAGCAATGATAGAACTGTTTATCACGGCTGACGGTAAACGAAGGTGATTTTTCGCTATGAAAAGGACAACAGGCCGAGTAGTTCTTACCCGCCTTTTTCAAGGGCACTTTACGATCGATAAGTTCGACTATGTCAGTGCGAGCGATTAGCTCATTGATAAAATCACGAGGTATTGCCATTGAGTGCTTAAAATCCCGCCTTGCGCGAATTTAAACAAACAAGCCGCGCATAGGCACGGCTTGTTCATACAGTGAAACGCTAATTATTGCAATTTAGCACGGATCATAGCGCCGATAGCGCCCATGTCTGCACGTCCTTGCACTTTAGATTTCAATGCTCCCATTACTTTGCCCATATCCGCCATGGCGGATGCACCTACTTCTACAATAGTTGCATCGATGAGCGCCGCGATTTCCGCCTCTGTAAGAGGGGTAGGCAGGAAAGCTTCAATAACTTGAATCTCTGCTGCTTCCACGTCGGCCAACTCGTTACGACCCGCTGCTTCAAATTGAGCAATCGAGTCACGACGTTGTTTCACCATTTTGGTTAAGACCGCTATAACCTGTTCATCAGTCAGAGATTCGCGGGTATCCACTTCAATCTGTTTGATGGCGGCTAATGCCATACGAATAGTGCTCAAGCGCGCCTTCTCTTTGGCGATCATGGCCTGTTTCATATGGTCTTTTAGCTGATCAATTAGGCTCATATGAGATTAATATAAACGTACGCGACGTGCGTTTTCGCGAGAAAGCTTCTTAGCTAAACGTTTAACTGCAGCTGCTTTTGCGCGCTTACGTGCAGTAGTTGGCTTCTCGTAGAATTCACGAGCACGCACGTCGGCTAAAATACCAGCTTTTTCACAAGAGCGCTTGAAACGACGCAGAGCTACGTCGAATGGTTCGTTTTCACGTACTTTAATAATTGGCATACGCCATCACCCCTTAGGTGTAGGTTGTTCTGGTTCAATTGCTCGAACCAAGTCTATTTAAAATGGTGCGGAATTTTATACCGAGACACCTAGGCTTGTAAAGCCCTAAAACTGAGCTCAGTCCTATAGTGGGCTCAATATGGCCTGCGCGACTGGAGTAATCGAGCGCTTGCAGGTAGAATTGGCGCCCTTTAGTTAGCAATTGATGAGACACCATGCGGGTTTTAGGTATTGAAACATCCTGTGACGAGACAGGTATCGCCGTCTATGACGATGAACTGGGCTTATTATCTCATACTTTATACAGTCAGGTTAAGCTGCATGCTGACTATGGTGGTGTGGTGCCTGAGTTGGCGTCACGTGACCATGTGCGCAAAATTGTGCCGCTTATTCGTCAAGCGCTGAAAGATGCGAATACTGAAATTGCTGATCTCGATGGGATTGCCTATACCAAGGGCCCAGGTTTGATTGGTGCTTTGCTTGTTGGCGCCTGTGTGGGGCGGTCACTGGCGTTTGCTTGGGACAAGCCTGCTATTGGTGTGCATCATATGGAAGGACATCTACTGGCGCCAATGCTTGAAGATGACGCGCCCGAGTTCCCCTTTGTGGCCTTATTGGTCTCTGGTGGCCATTCTATGTTGGTTAAAGTCGATGGAATTGGGCGCTATGAAGTATTAGGCGAGTCTGTTGATGATGCTGCGGGTGAAGCGTTTGATAAAACAGCTAAGTTAATGGGGCTGGATTATCCCGGCGGTCCGCGTTTAGCAAAGCTTGCTGCTAAAGGTTTACCTGCAGGGTATAAGTTTCCGCGGCCTATGACCGATAGACCTGGACTCGATTTTAGCTTTTCGGGTCTAAAAACCTTTACCGCTAATACCATTGCTGCCGAACCTGACGATGAACAGACTCGTGCCAATATTGCGCGTGCTTTTGAAGAAGCTGTGGTTGATACGCTAGCGATTAAATGTCGCCGTGCACTGAAGCAAACAGGCTATAACCGCTTAGTGATCGCCGGTGGCGTGAGTGCTAATACGCGCTTAAGAGAAACCTTGGCTGAAATGATGAGCTCGCTTGGTGGGCAAGTATTTTATCCCCGTGGTGAGTTTTGTACCGATAACGGCGCCATGATTGCCTTTGCAGGATTGCAGCGTTTAAAGGCGGGGCAGCACGAAGATTTGGCGGTAAAAGGTCAGCCAAGATGGCCGTTAGATACCTTGCCACCTGTGGCATAAAACGCCTTTGATGTTGATAGTTTATGTTGAGACAAAAAAACTGCGCTTATAGCGCAGTTTTTTATTGGGATAATGTTGTCACATTAAGATTTTTTAGGCGTTTTTTTACGTGAAACTTTTGACTCTTCACCTTTAAGTAACCGTTGGATATTGTCTTTATGACGAATAATGATAAGCGTCGATAGCATGGCAACGGGAATGGTAAATCTGTCGTCTAACCACCAAGTATAAAGTGGTGCAAGTAAGGCCGTCAGAATGGCAGCAAGGGACGAGTAGCGGCTAATTAAGAGGAGGACAATCCAAGATGCCATTAAGCAAATGGCTAAATCATCGCCAATGGGAGCCATAGCACCAAAAGCTGTTGCGACACCTTTCCCCCCCTTAAATCCAAAAAATACGGGATAAATATGCCCAAGGCAGGCGGCGATAGCGATAAGTCCGAGTGAGACTGCATCTATGCCCATCAGATAGGCTAAATAAGATGGCAGGGCGCCTTTGAGCATGTCGAAAAACAACACCATGGCAGCCGAACTCGCGCCGCCAATTCGCAGTACATTGGTAGCTCCCGGATTACCTGAACCCTGTAATCTTGGATCGGGTAAACCCCTCATTCTACAAACCAGCACAGCACTCGAGATTGAACCAGCCAAATAGGCGGCCAAAATCATCAAAAGTGTCAGTGTTAATGGACTCACATTGGTTTCCTTACGCGTCTTAAGGTATTATCGCGCAACAATTTAAAAAGCTGACTCAGTTGCCAATCCCGCTATAGGTTTGTGGAATAACTCGCCCATTTGAGGTTGAGATATTTTCTGAATGAGCAAATCCTTTTAGGGCGTTATCCTACTGTGGATTGGCTCGAGTAGAAAGCAAATTAGTTATCTGTCAGAAGATTGCGGATTATACAGCTAGGATCGCTTTTAGCTTATCAGACCTCATAGTAGTAAGTTAGTTGGAGAAAGCATGGATAAAGTACTTATACGGCAATTACGCGTCGATACTGTGATTGGTGTCTATGAGTGGGAAAAGACAATCCATCAGAGTCTGTTGCTAGATTTAGATATGGCGTGGGATAACAAACTTGCCGCTGCGACAGACGATTATCAATATGCACTTTGCTATGAGACAGTTTCCAATCGATTAACAGAACTTATTACTGAACATCCAATCGAGTTAATCGAAACGGTTGCCGAGCGCGTAGCGGATTGCTTACTTCAAGAATTTAACGTGACTTGGGTGAAAGTTGTCGTGATGAAGCCGGGGGCGGTAGCCACTGCCGCTTCTGTTGGCGTTGAGATAGAGCGTTCACGTTAGATAAGAGTTTGATCAACTCGACTGTTGATTAAGAAATCATGTTTATCTTCAGATAAATTGGACATTGCATGGCACGTATTTATATCAGTCTAGGTAGCAATATCGAGCCTGAACAGCATTTGCAAGCGGGATTAATATCGCTGCGAGCGTGTTTTGGGCCGCTGCGCCTCTCTTCTATGTATGAAAGTGAAGCGGTAGGTTTTAGTGGCACTAACTTTCTGAATATGGTTGCTAGTGCTGAAACTGACTTTAATATTGCTGCGGTAGTTGCGCAGTTTAAGCAAATCGAGCAGAATCACGGCCGGCTTGTCGGGGCGAAGAAATTTAGCCCAAGAACTTTAGATTTAGACCTGCTGCTTTATGACCATGTGGTATGTGAAACGCCCGTTACGCTCCCCCGTGCAGAGATAGTTAATAATGCCTTTGTGTTATGGCCATTAGCCGAGTTAGCGCCGGAATTAATTCATCCCTTGGTTGATAAAAGCTATGCCAGTTTGTGGCAAGAGTATGATAAAGAGTCGCAGCGGCTTTGGCCTGTGATGTTTGAATGGCCCCAAGGGCTGACGTTTTAATTTATTGATAGGATTGTCATGGATACGTTTCAGGTCATTATTTTAGCGCTTATTCAAGGGCTAACTGAGTTTTTGCCTATTTCTAGTTCTGCCCACTTAATTCTGCCTGCTCAGCTTTTAGGCTGGGAAGATCAAGGTTTGTCATTCGACGTGGCGGTGAATACGGGGTCGTTATTTGCTGTGGTGATTTATTTTAGACACGAGTTATGGACTATGTTTAATGCTTGGGTTGCAAGCATCTTTAAAGGTCAGCAATCCGAAGACAGCAAGTTGGCATGGTGGATTATTCTGGCGACGTTACCCGCTGTATTTTTTGGTTTTATGGCTAAGGATTTTATTGCAACTCACCTGCGTAATACAGAGGTTATCGCGGTCACGACAGTCGTTTTTGGTTTATTATTGTGGTGGGCTGATAAGATGTCGCGCCGCGATTTAACAATCTATCAGACTGGATGGCGCAAAGCCTTGTTAATTGGTTTCGCCCAGGCGCTTGCTTTAATCCCTGGAACTTCACGTTCTGGCGCCACTATGACAGCGGCGCTAATGTTAGGTTTGAGTCGAGATGCTGCGGCTCGCTTTTCATTCTTAATGTCAGTGCCTGTGAGCTTAGGTGCGGCAATTTTAGTGGGTAAAGATTTGGCGGAAAGCGCGCTGCCAATTGATTATCAAGCATTGATCTTAGGCACTTTGATTTCCTTTGTTGCAGCTTATGCATGTATTCATTATTTCTTGAAAATCATCAGCCGCATGGGAATGACCCCGTTTGTTATTTACCGTTTGGCACTGGGTGCTGTGCTGTGTGGATTTATTTTTTTGTAGTCATTCCAGCTTAGTCATCATAGTGAAATTATGAATAATAGAATCGGGTCAAGTACCCGATTTTTGTTTTTGGAGCTTCCTCATTTTTCTGAAGCTTAACTTATTTTTGGAGCTTTATATGGGTCTCGAATATCAGTGTCCAACCTGCGGACTTGCGTTAAAACAACACAAAGCCTCCCAAGGTTTTTATTGTGCAAATAAGCATCACTTTGATCGAAATGAGCAAGGTTATTGGGTTTTTACTAAACCACAACGCCAAAAGCCGACAGGGGATTCGCGCGAGCAAGTTAGGGCTAAGCGTTTTCTTCTCGAATCAGGCATCTTTTCGCCTTTAATCGATAAACTGGCTGAGTTAATCACGGGCTCTATCAAGCCTGACGCTTGTTTATTGGATTATGAATGCGCTGAGGGCTTCTATTTGCGTGCTTTAGCTTCCAAGTTGGCAGAGGTCGAAAATCCGCGAAACGTCCAGTACGTGGGTGTAGCGGACGCAGAAAATGCTATTTTTGCTGCAGCAAAAGCGCAGACTCCTGGGATCTTGTGTTTAAGCTCTTCTAAAAAATTACCCTTTGCCGATAATTGTGTGGATTTTATTACTGTTATTGATAGGCCGTTAAAGGGAAAAGAGTCTGTCAGGGTATTGAAAGATGATGGGACCATGTTACTGGTTATGCCTGGGCCACGACATCTATGGCAACTCAGAGAATATATTTATTCCGACTTGGCTGAAAAACCTTTCCAAGTGAATTTACCCTCAGCATTATTGGTAAAAGAAACTCAGTCACTGCGCTTTACTTTATCAGTTACAGGTGAACAGGCATTAACGTTATTGGATATGGCACCCTATGCGTGGCGTGCAACTGACAAGATGAAACACGATATTCAAGCTAATCATTTTGAGTCGCTAGAAATTGACTATGTATTAGTCTTAGCACATAAACGCGTGAGTGAATCGCTATAGGTTAAAACTTGCAGTCGATGCGGTTAATTTTAAAACAATTCATAGGCTTAGCTAGATGGTTTTTTGATGTTTTAAAAGGCGATATTACTCAAGTCTATGATTCTGTTTGACGTTTTTATGTTATTTTTATGTTGGATAGGCTGAAGGTGTTATTATTTTTAACTTTAGGCCTATTTGTTCAGTGACAAATACAACCTTCTTATTGCCTTTGTTTCCCATATAGCCTCGATTTTTTTATCTATAGCTGTGCTTTAAATTAATAGCTTTCATTTCCCATGAATACATTTTTTATGATAATGAGGCTGATTGTTAGGGATGCTTAAAAAACGCAAACGAGAAGTTTAGATTAATAACGCGACTTTATTTAAAAGAGGGATAGCACTCATTTATACAGAAGTATGCCAAGGCTAACTTTTAGGGGGGGAGGTAGGCGAATCGCCTTTAACATACCTTTGGAAGTTTAAAATCAATTTAGCGATTTTGTATTGCCGCATTCGCTATTCTTTGCATGGCAATCTTGAATTGTAGGTATAAAAAAAGGCTTAGATTGATGTGCTTATCGCTTTCATCTTTCTTAAGCCTTTTGTCTTAACTTACTAAATAGTAAGCTAAATTACCTTTCATTACTTCTTGTAACGAGAAGCAACGTTGTCTAAACGGTCGTTTGCGCGTTTAGCTTCTGCTTGTGCGTCCATAGATGCTGCTTTTGCATCTTTAACGTCTGCAGACAGTTTGCTTTGCTCTGATTTCAGAGAACCAACATCAGCTGACAATTGATCAACTTTGTTGCCCAGAGTTGCAACGCTTTCTTCCAGAGCAGTAGTGTTCGCGCAACCACCTAGTAGGGCAGTCATTGCTAAACCAGCAATCATCAGTACTTTTTTGTTCATTGTAAAAAATCCCTTAAAATAGGTTGGATTTGAATGTTTCGTTACTTTGTAAGCGAAACTGCCTAATTATGACATAGCTATTTTAATTTGCTACGAATATTAATGTGTTTAACCACTATAGGCATATAAATTTTTTTTAAAAGCTTTTTTTCTATGTGATATCGACATTTCTAATCGTAAAAAGGGGCATTATTCACCATGCAGTGATGCACGACTTACAAATCCTTTACAAATTACTGGTTATCCATCGGCAGTTTTGTTTGCATTTTTTGTTTAAACTGACAGACGGCTTCAACTCGATGTAAATTTACGGCTTGTTTTATCTCTGCGCCTTGGAAACCAGTGGCAATGATGGCGGCAATATCGACATTATTGGCGACAGTGAAGCACTGAGTTAAATACTCTCCCTGAGGATATGGGATGTTTTCAAATCCTGTGCGGCCGCGCATATCTGCGGTGCAAGCTAATATAAGTTGCGTTAAGCGCTCTGGTTTACGCCAAAAGTCAGCTTTATCGAATATTTTAACGATAGTTTCGGCTCTGAGCTCGAATGCCTGATGGACGTTCTGATGTTGGTCGCTGACGAGTAACGCCAGATCGCGTGCCTCATTCGGTACTCGTAAACGGGTACAGAGTGCTTTTATGAGTGGCAAGCCTTTCTGGCCGTGGCCGTGATGCTTTGGTAAATGCTCTTTTGGGCTCAGTGCTTTGCCCAAATCATGTACTAGGGCGGCAAACCGAACGCTTTTATCTCCAGTGAGCAGTGCGGCTTGAGCGAGCACCATTAAGGTATGCACGCCAGTATCTATTTCAGGATGCCATTTTTCAGGTTGAGGTATGCCAAATAAGGCGTGAATTTCAGGGAATAGGACTTCGAGTGCGCCACATTGGTGAAGTACCTCAAAAAAGACCTCTGGGTGAGGTCCGCCTAAACTTTTATCAACCTCTTGCCAAACTCGCTCCGCCGTTAAAGCGCTAAGCTCATCGCTTGCGCTAATTTGACGCATCAGTGCCAGGGTTTCTGCGGCAATTTGAAATCCTAAGGCATGAAACCTTGCGGCAAAGCGGGCGACGCGTAACACTCGCAGTGGATCTTCAACGAAAGCATCCGACACATGGCGTAACAGGCGCGCGTTAATATCCTCAATACCATTAAAAGGATCATATAAGTTGCCCTTTTCATCTTGGGCGATCGCATTGATGGTTAGATCTCGGCGCAACAAATCTTGTTCTAAAGTCACATCAGGGCTGGCGTGGCAGCTAAAACCACCATAACCCAGACCAATTTTTCGTTCGGTTCGGGCTAAAGCATATTCTTGTTGATTTTTGGGGTGTAGAAATACGGGGAAATCTTTACCCACTTGGCGGTAACCCTGTTGCAGCATTTGTTCTGGTGTTGCTCCAACGACGAGGTAATCTTTATCTTTAATGGGAAGATTGAGCAGGCTGTCACGTACAGCACCGCCGACGAGATATATTTTCACAGGCAAGATTCGGCTAATGTGTCATGAACATAGCTTATCACGCTCATTAAGATGATGGATAAAGTCGTCGCGAGATATTTGCGCACTTATCTGTCACATTGATGTTGCAGATATTTTGACAATA
The DNA here is from genome assembly GCF_025653795.1 of Shewanella sp. SM73. Lineage (NCBI taxonomy): Bacteria > Pseudomonadati > Pseudomonadota > Gammaproteobacteria > Alteromonadales > Shewanellaceae > Shewanella > Shewanella sp. SM73. The sequence continues at coordinate 104,109 of NZ_JAKKRY010000009.1, read as the reverse complement.
ACATTGGGACGCTTTAACGTGGGGCGTTATTTTTAAATTAGGATGATTGGTGGTATGTACAAGGCCTTTTACGGACTCAGCGATAACCCTTTTTCAATTGCACCCAATCCCCATTATTTATTTCTGAGTGATAGGCACAGAGAGGCGTTAGCCCATTTAACCTATGGGTTAGGGGAAACGGGCGGCTTTGTGTTGTTAACAGGGGAAGTCGGTACGGGTAAAACAACAGTATCTCGTTGTTTACTTGGGCAATTGCCCGACAATACCGATACTGCTTTTATCCTTAATCCGTCGTTAACTGAGCTTGAATTACTCGCAACGCTTTGTGATGAGCTTAAGATTTCCTACGGCGATAATCCTACACTCAAGCAATTGACTGATCACTTGAGCCGTTTTTTATTGGCGAATCACAGCAAAGGTCGTAATACCGTGCTCATTATCGATGAAGCACAGCATTTACGTCCTGAGGTGCTGGAGCAATTGCGTCTTCTGACTAATTTGGAGACGGACACTAAGAAGTTACTGCAGGTGATTTTAATCGGTCAGCCGGAATTACAGCTGTTATTGAAGCGCCAAGAATTGCGTCAGTTAGCCCAGCGGATCACGGCTCGTTATCATTTATTGCCGCTCAATGAAGATGAAATCGCCCTCTATGTGCTGCATCGTTTGCAAGTGGCAGGGCGGTTTGAGCCTTTATTCACCCGTAAAGCCGTTAACGTTTTGCAGAAATACAGTGGCGGCATTCCTCGATTAATTAACCTCTTATGTGAACGTTCACTGATGGCAGGCTATGCACAATCGCGGGTGCCCATAGATCATCATATGGTGCGGCAAGCTGCGGCTGAAGTATTAGGTGAAGAAGAACCGACTCAAAATAGATATCTGTGGCCGACAGCAACCGCTGCGGCGTTATGTGTTGCGTTTGGTGTGTCTTATTGGTTATTTACTGATAAGTCAGTCAATACGGTGCCAGCGTCCAATTTGGTTTCTGAGTCTGTGCCAACTAATGTGGCGTCATTAAATGCTCAAACCTTGGGTGGTGAAGGCGTTGTTGATAAGTCAGTAAAACCGACTAATCAACCAAGCGGTCAGACTTCCATTCCCGATCCTAATCAACGTCTGTTAAACGAGGCGATTAATCAGAGTCGCAATATCGATACTGCTTTTGCAGGTTTATTTAGCGTGTGGGGCAAAGTGCCCTATAAAGGCTTGACGGCTTGCCAATCGGCGGTTGAGCAAGGATTAGCTTGCTATCAACAGCAGGGTAACTGGATGTCACTGACTCGGCTTAATTATCCGGCTGTCGTGTATTTGGTTGATGACAAGCAACAAGATTTTTATGGTGCAGTGCTTGCGGTAGAGGGGGAACAATTACTGATGCAACTGGGTGAGCAACAACTTTGGGTTGATAGAGCTTGGTTTAATCAACATTTCAGTGGCACCTTCGAAATATTATGGCAAGCACCTAATTTGCCTATGATGGATATCAGTCAAAAATCGAGTCCTGGTCAATTACAGTGGTTAGAGAATGCGTTAGCCCATGTGAATGGTCGTAGCCCCCGTCGGGTTAATCAATTTGATGTGCAATTGGAAAATGATCTTAAAACCTTCCAAAGTCAGCATGGATTAAAAGCCGATGGTATTGCAGGGAATCAAACATTAGTGAGATTAAATTTGTATTTAAGTCAGCAAGGCCCAAGGTTAACTGATGATGGGGCGCGGAGCTGATGTCCATTTTACTCGATGCCGTAACCCGCAACAAACAACAGCAACAATCACCGTTACCTGATGCTGTGATGACGCCAAGGGCTAATTATCCACAGCCTCGTAAATCGGGTGTGCCGATAGGAAAACTGTCTATATTAGTCGTTGCAGTTGCCGCTGGAATTGGTGTGGCTTGGGGATTAAGCGTTTGGGATAAAACTCGACTTCCCCAAAGTGATACTGTGGCAGTGGCTAACGTACTACCATCAACTTCATCATTACCAGCTTCGACTGGGATTAAAAATGAGCTTCAGTCTACCGCGGTAGGATCTGACTCTGAGCTCCAAGTTGAGCCCAGTGCTGCTTCAGGTGTTCGGCTTGCTGGGAAAGTGGCGCTTCCTCGGACGCAGACTTTACCCGAGCTAACGGTATCGCCACAATTTCAGGCAGAGACTGTAGTATCAAATGCGCCTCAAATGAATGCTAGCGCGAATATAACGACCAATTCTGTTGGCATGCCGGCTCAAAGTGATAGCAATTCGGGTTTTAGTGATTCAAGCTACGCAGATTATATGTCGACGTCAGCCCAAGTCGATGCGGCAAGTCAGGAAGAGGTTGTGTCAGCAGCAGAGACGCAAGCACAGCAGCCTATGATGTTAGGTGCTAATGCCAATGAGTCGGGTCTAGCGAGTCTCGAAGCCCTGCGTCAGCAAGTCAGTGCCGCGGCGGAAGATGTCGGTTTAGAGACCAATAAAAGTCGCGATGAAGATAAGTTAGTGGCTTCCTTTCAAAATGCATTAAAGGATGTGGAATATGTTAATGCTGCAGAGACGAATGTCACTGAAGCTAAATTAGATCCGATCCCCAAAACTGCTGTGGATGAAATTCCGAAATACGGCCAATTACCTGCAGGTCTGCAATTACAAGTGCCTGAATTTAATATCGTTGCTCATGTTTATTCCAGCGACCCTGCCCAGAGATGGCTGAATGTAGACGGTGCTGAGTTACAAGAAGGGGATATGATTGCTGGTAAGCTGAAAATCATCTCTATTCGTCCAAGGGACATAGTGTTAGATATTCAAGGAACCCAGTTTAAGGTGCCCGCAATCTAATCAGGTATTACGATAAGTCATGCTAGCGGTTATTTGTGGTAACAATAAATAAGTAGTTGATAAAAAAGGCGCACTAGGCGCCTTTTTTGATCTTAGTGAATCTCAACTTAATCAAACAGTCTGTTGGCTAAGAATAGGGTCAGTGCGTAACCGACGCTGTAGCAGAGGAAAAGTGCAGGAACATATTTCAAGTAGCTCACAAAAGTCAGTTCTTTCACTTTGCTCATGGCTACAATACCTGATGCTGAACCGATAATCAGCAGTGAACCACCGACTCCGACGCTGTAAGTCAAGCCAAGCCATTCAGGAGTACTCAGTACTGGATTGGCTTTTAACAATGCCGCCGTTAGCGGTACGTTATCAATTAAGGCTGAGCCCATACCAGTGACGAAGTTAGAGATGTTTGGATTAAACTGAGTATAAGCTTCAGTCAACATGTCTAAGGTGCCAATTTCTTTAAGCATACCAACGAGCAGTAAAATACCTAAGAAGAACAACAGGGTGTCGTATTCAACTTGGCGAATATACTCTAGGATCTTGATTTCTTCTTTATCACTGCGCGTGGTATGGCCAATCAGGAACATAATTGATAGACCCGTTAAGAAGGTTAACACTGGCGGGATACCAAACAATATGTTGAGTAGCATGGTCATTAAAATGGTGCAGAAGAAGACGAGGGCAATCAATACATCAACGGTTTGATAAGTATGTTTGATTGGCGTCGTGCTCACAACACCTTCGGCTTTGAGTGAGAATAGGGTTGCCAGTAAAATCACGCTGACGGCTGAAGGGATAAACAACATCAATAGTTCAGACATATGCACATGCCCAGCTAAGAAGATCATTAGTGTCGTCACATCACCAGTGATCAGGGCCACACCGCCTGAGTTCACCGCGAAGATAATCAACACTGCCATTCTACGGCGCATTTGCTTATCGAGTTTAAAGGTGGTTAATAAACCTAAAGACACTAAAGTCGCGGTGACGTTATCACAAAATGCTGAGAGCACGAGTGCAAACAGGGCGACTTGGATCATTAACATACGCACTGATACTTTCTGCGGAAACAGCTTTTGCACCATGATTTGGATCATACCCTTAGCATTCAAATATGCTACGAAGGTCATGGTCGACATCAGAAAGAGCCAAAGTGTGGCAATCTCGAGCAAATTTTCATTGAGCTGATGGGCAACGATTTTCTCATTAGCCGGTTCCCCTGCAGCCATAAACAGCGCTACCCAAGAGATACAACCAAAGAATAAGGTGGTTTTTGCTTTATTAAGGTGGGTCACTTCTTCGAAAATAATACTGAGCAATGCGAGCACGGCCAGTAAGATGAGAAAGGTATTTAACATAACTGCAATTCCAACTGCTGTTTTGATGTCGTAGGGCGACTTGAGTCAACCTAAAGATTGGGCATATCAAGGCTAAATTAAGCTAGCCGAGTTAGCGCGTGCGGATCAGAACATAATGGGCTAGAGAACGCAACTGTTAGCTGTAACTCAATTTAATGCTTCTTTGTGATGTCTATCTCATGCTTTTTGGTTGCCAATTAGTTTTATATATTGGTTTTTGTGATTATTGCAGCGTTATTAACTGTATTGTTTGATTTGATTACCGCGTTAAAAGTGAGATCTACGATTAAAGTCTAAGCAGTTAGTTTGCATATTCTTCAATTAATTTTTATTCAGGGCGATATTCCTGAATTGTCATGCCTATGTAGGCAGGCATTTTTAATGCTTACCTTTTGAATGAGTGCCCGCTCGGAAGTTGAGTGCTCTTAGCACTCAGTCCCGCAGAATTCTGCGTCTTGAGCTTGTTTGGGTATCAATACTGGATGTTGTGTTTTTGAAGTAGAGGAAAATGACATTTGTTATCTGGAGTCTTTTGCTTTTAGGCTCACTCGTTTGGTTAACGTATTGTGGCAAGCAGCTTATTGCGCTGGGCGTGATGGGTTGGCCTTAGCACGTTATTGAGCATATCCACTTGACCTTACAATTTATGGTAGCTGCGAAAATATTTAAATCGGCTTTAGGTTCTAAAAAGTCTGATCGTTATTAAAGTGACACAAAGCTAATTAAATCGAATAAAAGCAAAGGGACGCATTGGCGTCCCTTTGTTATGTTTAAACGGCTTAAATACTAAAGCTTAGGCTTAGCTTGCCGCTTTCATGCTCGCCAATACGCGATCTGCCGCTTCTAAGGTTAAGCGCATTTCTTCTTCGCCATGGGCCATTGATAGGAAGCCTGCTTCATAGGCACTTGGCGCTAAGTAAACACCTTCATTTAGCATGCCGTGGTAGAAAATACGGAACTGTTCGATATTGCATTGGGTCACTTGATCGAAACGAGTGATCTTGGGTTGTTCCGTGAAGAAGAAACCGAACATACCACCAACATAGTTGATCGCCATTGGAATACCGTGCTTATCCGCAGCCGCTTTAAAGCCTTCTGCAATACGTTTGGTTTTCGCGCTCAGTGCTTCGTACAGACCTTCTTCACACAGGGCTTCCATTTGTGCCAGACCCGCTGACATCGCAATGGGGTTACCCGATAACGTACCCGCTTGGTAAACCGGACCCGTAGGGGCGATAAATTGCATCACATCTTTACGGCCACCGAAAGCCCCCACTGGCATACCGCCACCAATCACTTTACCGAGTGTGGTTAAGTCTGGTGTGACGCCGTAGTAACCTTGAGCGCCACTTAGTGATACGCGAAAACCTGTCATCACTTCATCGATAATCAACAGCGCGCCAAACTCATCACACATATCACGCAGGCCTTGAAGGAAACCTGGGACAGGTGGAATACAGTTCATGTTGCCAGCAACGGGCTCGATGATGATGCAAGAAATCTCAGTTGGATACTGCTCGAACAGGGTTCTTACAGAATCTAAGTCGTTATACACAGCCGTTAAGGTGTGTTTGGCGAAATCTTCTGGAATACCTGGTGAGCTAGGTTGACCTAAAGTTAGTGCGCCAGAACCCGCTTTCACTAATAGGCAATCTGCGTGGCCGTGGTAACAACCTTCAAATTTTAAGATCTTGTCACGATTGGTAAAACCGCGTGCCAAACGGATAGCACTCATAGTGGCTTCTGTACCTGAACTCACCATGCGTACTTGCTCGATAGAAGGCACCATAGAGATGACTTTTTCGGCCATTTGCACTTCAAGCTCAGTTGGCGCACCAAAAGATAAGCCATTTTCTACCGCTGCTAATACCGCTGCACGGATTTTAGGGTGGTTGTGGCCGAGGATCATCGGGCCCCAAGAACCGACATAGTCGATATAAGCTTTACCATCGGCATCGTAAATATAAGCGCCGTTAGCTTTTTCAATAAACAGGGGCGAACCGCCTACACCATTAAATGCACGAACCGGAGAGTTAACGCCGCCGGGGATGGTTTTTTTAGCCTGTTCAAATAGCGCTTCGGAACGGGTCATGTTTAGTCCTTAAAGTCTGTAGCCAATTAGCGATCGGCTTTACGTGAATACCAATTAACCGGACACTCATATTTTTCGAGTTGATGATCAACGCCGAGTGTCAATGCAAACAAAGCCATGCGAATTAACAGCCCATTATCCGCCTGTCTGAAGATAGCAAGATTGGGATGGCTATTTAAATCATTATCTAACTCATTGGCTTGCGCCCGTGAATCCCTTGGAAGCGGGTGCATAATGACTGTGTTAGATTTGCAATGCTGAGTGTAAATACTGCGATTTAAGCGGAACTTGCCGCGATACTTATTTGCTTCTTCCTGTGAAGGGAAGCGTTCTTCTTGAATGCGAGTGAGATACAAAATATCTGCTTTATCTAAATGGCCTTCAAGTTGGTCGGTTATTTTGATGCTATGGCCAGCATTTTCAATGTCGGAGATCACATAATCAGGCATAGCTAATTCAGCAGGTGAAATCAGTGTGAAACTGATGTTCTTATACATGCAGAGTAAGCGCGACAGTGAATGCACAGTACGGCCAAATTTTAAGTCGCCGACCATAGCGATGTGCATGCCATCGATACCGCGGCCAGCACACTTGAGTTCTTTTTGGATAGTGTATAAGTCGAGCAAGGCTTGGGTCGGATGCTCGTTCGAACCATCGCCGCCGTTGATCACTGGGACGCGGCTGCCTTCAGCAAACTCTTTGACCGAGTAAGAGTCTGGATGGCGCATGGCAATGACATCAGAATAGGTGGATAACACCCGCGCCGTATCGTACAGGGATTCACCTTTAGATAAAGACGATGAAGCCATGCCTGTGGTTTCACGTACATGGCCGCCGAGCAAGTTAAAGGCACAACCAAAACTCACGCGGGTACGGGTACTAGGTTCGAAAAACAGGTTACCTAAAATGGCGCCATCGAGCACATTATTGCGCTTCTCTCGAAGTGCATAGGGCATCATGCGGCTAGCGACATTAAAAATAGTTTGGATTGAGTCAAGATCTAACTGGTTTACGGAGAGGATATGGGATCCTTCGAACTGATTCATCAGCCTGTTTTCCAATTTGCTAGGGGGCATTTTAAGCTGCGGTATCGCGCTTATCTGCCCTGATGTTATGTAGGGTGGCTGAGGCGCGATTGTAGCAGAAGCACAGGGGCAACGAAATAGCCACATTGCCACTGTGTTAGATTTTTGCGATGAAGCCCAAAGCTTTTAATCTGCCGCCTTAGGTTTGGCATCAAGGTTTGGCATCGATATTAGGTTTTGCATCACTATCAGATTTTAAATTGATATCAGGTTTTAAATTGATGTTATTAATTGGCATTAGGCTTGGCCTGAACGAATCTCCTGTTGTAGGTTCGACCAACTGATCACTCCAACCACATTGTCTGGTGTATCTTGATAGATAAACACCTCACCGCAGCGTTTGGGCGACAATAGTGAATAGACTTCATTGAGGGTGGTGCTGTCGCTTAGCCCTTGCATGGGATGGCGTGATAGCGTGGTACTGTCATCATAGGATTGCATTTCAAGACTAAGCATTTCGATAATGCCATCGGCATTGCGGACTAGCACAGGGCGACCTTCGGCGCGTTTTAGCACTTCGAGTAACAATTCATCGTTGTTATTGACGATAACAAAGCGTTTATCCATTAAGGCTCGTACGCCTTTTTTCTGCAGTGCTAAATTCACGGGGGCGACCTTATAACCTAGTCCCATAATGTCTAATTGCTTAAAGAAAATGGAGTCGGTCTTAAAACCCTGATAAGCAATTAAAAAAGCCGGAATTGTTACAAACATTGCCGGTAAAATAATGCTGGCGTCATTAGTCATTTCTAACAGGGCGACTAAGGCGGCCAGCGGCGCGCTTAAACACACGCCCATCATGGCTGTCATGCCGATTACAGTGTAAAGCCCTACATAAGGGGTGATGGAGGGGAATAAGATAGCGCTGATCAGCGCCAAAATCGCCCCGAGCAGCGCGCCGATACCATAAAGTGGACCAATCAAACCACCGGGTATACCTAAGCCAATCGCCGCAATAGTGGCGATGGTTTTGGCAAATAACAGGGCGATTAACAGCAATAGGCTTGGATGTTGGCTAATGGCTTCGCCAATGGCGAGATCGCCAGTACCAAGGGCTTGTGGCAATACTAGACCTATTAAGGTGGTGACGCTGCCCGCCAGTAATAGTCGGTAAATGAGTGGCCAGTTTTGACCCGTCGCGGTGACTTTTAATAGCGAGTAATTAAATAGTGCCGCGGCGCAGCCTAATACCACGCCGCCAATGGCGAGAATAGGGTAATGGTCTAAGGGAATGTGGATCACTTGAATACGGTCAAATTCGTGCACATTACCAAACACCAGTTGGCTTGAAACTGCGCCACAAATTGCTGATAGCATAATCGGGAAAAAGTAATGGATTTTATATTCACGTACTATCACTTCGAGTACAAAAATCACCGCCGCCAAGGGCGCGTTAAACGTTGCGGCAATCCCTGCTGCAATGCCACTGGCACACATGATGCGTACGCTATTATCGGGAAGATTGAATTTTTCAGCAAGAAAACTGGCGCTGACAGCACCCAGATGAATGGCAGGACCTTCACGGCCAACTGAGAAATTTGTGCCTAGGGCAAAGAGTGCTTGAAAAAATTGCCCAGCGGCGGATTGTAGGGGGATTTTACCATAATGCAGTTTAACTCTATGTAACACATAGGCTATTCCCATACGTTTGTAGCGTTTGGAGCCTAACTTCGCCACTATCCAAATTAATATTGCGCCTAAAAGGGGTAACAGGGCTCGCCAGTCGGCGACGTTCCCCGTAAAATCCATCGCCTGTATTTGGGTGTAATGATTGGCCCAAACGAGCAAGAGTCGAAACAGTAAGATCACGCAGGATGCAAAAATAGCAAATAACAGTGCCAGTATGCACAGCTGTGCACTGATGCGGGCTTGAGATAAATGGTCACGTAGCTCATTGGTTAAATACTTTTTGGCTGTGACTATGGCATGTTGGATAGCGACTTTATTTATCGTTAATTGCACTACATTGGCCTGAGTTGTATTGTATCGAACTCGTTCTTGAGTTGATTGTATTTTATATAAGGGGCTGTTACCTAATGCCAAATTATCATCGTTGGCTAGATCGGCTGCAAGTGATGGATCTCAAGTATCGTCCATCTTCAGTGTATTTATCGCTTTTAGTGTTAGTTTCTATTCTTTTTGGGGCTTGGATAAGTTTTCTGCTATTAAGTAGCGATGAGCCTGTTGTTAAGCATATCAGCAGCAAGACTCAACGCTTGACCGCTGAGTTAGAGGCACAGACCCAACTACTTGCAACCCGAAATTTAGAGCTGTCCGTCGAGCGCGAGGCTAATACCCAAATGCAAGACATGTTTGGCCAGCAAATGAAAAAGCAAAAAGAATTGGAACATGAGCTGGCGTTTTACCGCAGCATTATGACACCGGATGATAATGCTGAAGGTGTCGCTATTCACGGACTTGAAATGACGCGGGGCGCTTTGGCCGATGAATATCATCTCAAGTTGGTGTTGACTCAGTTGCAAAAGCGTAAGCAAGCTATTCAAGGTCGAACTGAATTGACGCTTATTGGTGTGCAAGATGGCAAATCTGTTAGCTTGAGTGTGAACAAACTCACGGGTTCTAAGTTGGAATTTGATTTTCGCTATTTTCAAGTCATAGATACCAAGGTCACTGTTCCTGCTGGCTTTAATTTACAACAAGTGAAAGTCAAAGTGCTGGTGCCTTCGAGCCGCTGGACTAAGAATTCGCAGACCGAACATGTCTATAGTGCCCCTGAGTTATTACAGGGTGAAAAAGAACCACGGGTAATACTTGAACAAAACAGTCAGGTAAAGGATAATTTGCCCCAGAAAACTGATGTAAGAGGTAGTAATGACTGATCAAGCTGATACAGCAATGCCAATCCAATTTACCGATGCGGCAGCCGCTAAGGTGAAAGGTTTGCTGGAAGAAGAGCAAAATCCTGCACTTAAGCTACGAGTCTATGTGACTGGTGGTGGTTGTTCTGGATTTCAGTACGGCTTTACCTTTGATGAAAAGGTCAATGACGGCGATTTTACGATAGAAAAACAAGGCGTTCTCTTGGTTGTCGATCCTATGAGCCTACAATATTTAGTCGGTGGTGAAGTGGATTACACTTCAGGACTGGAAGGTTCTCGCTTCTTCGTGAAAAACCCTAACGCAACCACAACCTGTGGCTGTGGTGCCAGTTTCTCTGTGTAAAAAAGTTTTTCTGTTTAATGATGACTAACTTTGCATCTTTTTAGGCGTAGATTGAGATCAAAAAAGCCGTCGTAATGACGGCTTTTTGTTGGGCTAAATTTATTTTCTACAAGAGCTTAGCTCATGATGTTCAGGTTAAGCTTAGGTTTAAACCATGCCTTTACCTTTTTATCAAAGGCTATCCAAACTTGCAGTAATGACAAGACGATCAAAGCGATAAAAATCACATAGTCTGGCAGTTTTCCCTGCCATTCACCTAAGTACACTGTCGTTGGACCTACCACTAAGTTGCCCGGATCGTACATGATCACTGGCAGCATGCTAATCAATCCAAGCTGCACGACTGTGTAGCCGCGCAGCATGATAAGCCCTGCTTTTTGCCGACCGATAATGGCAATCACCATCAGGAGGGTTAGCAGACAAAATAACACCCCTTGTTTAGCGATTAAGCCACTCACTGACGCAACAACATACACTAGCAATAGGGCAATGAGTCGTTTCGGAAAGTGCTGACTCAGGGCTGTACTTGCCTCTGGTGTCTGTATCGCTGATTTTTGCTCGCTCATAGGCATTCTCGTTTAGCGATAGCGATTAGTGGCTTTGCTTCGGCGCTAATCTTTGATCTAACTCATAAGGCGGGATTACCACACCTAAATCATCTAATACTGGGAATACGGCGACAAAGAGGTCGTCATCTTCCATGCCTGGCACCCATCTTTCGTGAAATTCGTCGAGTGGAATCGCTAACGTTTGACAATCACTCCATTCATCCACTGCCCAAGAATCAGCGGCTTCTTCGGTTGGCCACATTGGGATGCAATCTTCTTCTTCAGTGGTTAACATCACGCAACCGTCTTGGTCTTGTAATGTCCAAAGTATTTTGTGTTCTTTAACTTGTTCAACGAGGTAATCGTAACGGGCTTCTGGCGTCATTGCTGCTGTCTCAGCGAGGTTTTTAACAGTCTTGCTCATGAAAAATATCTCTTTTGCTTGAATAGGGCGAAGCCTGTTGTGTCTCTAATGTAAAAACCTAGGGCACAGCAAAATTCGCCAGTTGGCTAAATGGTAACATTAGAGCGGGATTAGAAAAAGAACAACAGCGCCAAGAGAGCGCTGTTGTGTTAGATCTTCGGCTTTTATTCTACCGAGCGGAAGTAACGATAGATAAAGCCCGCCAAAATGGCACCGGCAATCGGTGCTACCCAGAACAACCAGAGTTGTGATACCGCCCAGTCACCGACAAACAGTGCAGGGCCTGTGCTACGCGCTGGGTTTACTGAAGTATTGGACACAGGAATACTAATAAGGTGAATTAAGGTTAAACCTAACCCTATGGCAATTGGGGCAAATCCCTTAGGCGCTCGCTCATCGGTGGCGCCTAAAATAATAATCAAGAAGAACAGTGTCATAACGATTTCACAAATCATCACCGACAGCATGCTATAGCCACCCGGTGAGTGCTCACCAAAACCGTTAGAGGCAAATCCGCCCGCGAGTGAAAATCCCTCTTGTCCTGAAGCGATGAGATACAAGATGCCAGCGCCAACAATTCCACCCGCGACTTGGGCTACGATATAGGGCAATAATTCTGCTGCCGGAAAACGTCCCCCAGCCCAAAGGCCGAATGACACTGCAGGGTTGAGATGACAACCTGAAATATGGCCAATCGCAAAGGCCATGGTTAATACGGTTAATCCAAAAGCTAAAGCGACGCCGAGTAAGCCTATGCCCACCTCGGGAAATGCAGCGGCAAGTACCGCACTGCCACAACCTCCAAGGACTAACCACAAGGTGCCAAGAAATTCTGCCGCCATTTTTTGTGACATGTTCATTGTTTGATTTCCTATTCTTTTAAAGACGCTTGCTTGTTAATCAGTGCGTCTTTATTCCTAATTTACCTGCCTATTAACGGATCTTGTCTGAGTGAGCAAAATCGCGCTGTAGACACGAGTTCCCTTAAAACCAGTTTTTTATTGGACGCCTATGAGGCTATTCCTAAGTGTTTGAGCTGTTTAGAGCAATATCCTGTATCCGTTTTTACTATAGTGAGACTTGATTAAGCTTCAGTGACGAAACTTTTTTTACTCATGCTTCTGTCACTAAATGCTTCAGTAATTAAGAATAGATGGCTTTAAAATAGCTGCTGATTTTCTTGATAAATTTAGGCAGGAAGAGGGGAAAAGATTAGTTTGTCTTTTAAAGACAACAAGAGCTTTATGTAGAAGCTCTTGTTTAGGTTATCACTTTAGTATTTTGCGAAGGCCAATTACTTAGCGCTAAATCGTCCGCCGAGTACGGCTTCGCGGGAGGCGCCTGTTACTGCAGGGAGATTAGCGGGTAAACCTAAGTGATTGCGCATGGCGAGCCAGGCAAAGGCGATGCCTTCTGCCCACTTAGGATCGACGCCAAGGGCCGAGGTAGTATCCAGCTTATAACCTGGCAATAAGGCTGCAAGTCGCTGCATCAGTTGACCATTAAATGCACCGCCGCCACAGACGAATAATTCCCCTTCATTGGATAGTTTAATAATGTCTTGGGCTATGCTGTGGCAGGTTAAATCCAATAAAGTTGATTGAATATCTTCTTCATCTAAATGATTAAAGGGCGATAATTGCTGCTCTAACCAAGCTTGGTTAAACAGTTCGCGACCGGTGCTTTTAGGGTAAGCAAGGGAGAAATACGGATGCGAAAGTAGCTGAGTTAATAAGCTTTGATCAGTTTTTCCGGATGCAGCCCATTCGCCATTTTTATCGAAGGGTTCACTTTTAACCTGTTGCATCCAGGCATCAATTAAGGTGTTGCCTGGCCCTGTATCAAAACCTAAGACTTCTTCGCTATTGCCCGGCAGATAGGTGATATTAGCAATACCACCAATATTGAGGATGACACGTTTTTTACCGACTTGGGCAAAGGTTTGCTGGTGGAATGCGGGTACTAAGGGCGCGCCTTGCCCACCAAGGGCAATATCTTTGCGACGAAAATCGGCAATGACATCTATGCCTGTTTCGGTCGCAATAGTATTAGGATCGCCAATTTGTAAGGTAAAACCCACTTCGAGGTTTGGCATATGGCGCACGGTTTGACCATGGCTACCAATGGCGATGACATCTTCTTTCGCAATAGCACATTTAGCCATCAGATTATTGACTGCTAAGGCAAACAGCTGACCCACATTACGATCTAAACGGCCGAGGCGGTTAATTTCATCTGAGCTGGGTAAGCACAGGCGCTGTAGACCTTTGAGCAAATGGCTCGGAATAGCTTCGGTATGGCTGGCGATAAGTTGCGGCTGCGCGCCTGAAAAGTCGACCAATACCGCATCGACACCGTCCATGCTGGTGCCTGACATCAGTCCAATATAATAAGCGTTTTTCATTGGGAGGAATCCATCCGTCGTTATTGCATTGCCAATTGCGTTTGCTTGTTTTGCGAAAGTGTAGTCATCAATTGCTTGCTAAGTGCATCGAATTGATTTTTTTCTTTTCTCGCAATTGATTCGGATTTCGGTAGCGTAATCGTTCTCGGGTTGCGGTGTACGCCATTGACGATAAATTCGTAATGTAAATGAGCCCCTGTGACACGGCCTGTTTTACCTAAAGTACCAATAATTTGTCCTTGCTTAACGTTGGCGCCTTTGCTGACATTACGTTTTGTGAGGTGTAGATATTTGGTGGTATAGGTATCGTTATGTTTGATAAACACATAGTTACCGTTGAATTGATTATAACCAGACTCAATAACGCGTCCACTACCCGCAGCTTTAATGGGCGTGCCAATGGCTGCGACATAGTCTACACCGCGATGGGCTTTGACTTGGCCTGTCACTGGGTGCAAACGTCTTGGGTTAAAGTTGGAGCTGACATACTTAAAATCGACCGGTGAGCGCAGGAAGGCTTTACGCATGCTAGTGCCATTTTCGGAATAATAGTTACCGTCGGTATAGCGAATGGCAGTATAGCGTTCATCTTGGTTAACAAATTCTGCTGCTAAGATATTGCCATTACGCAAAAATTCACCATCGGCATATTCTTGCTCGTAAATAATGGCGAAGCTGTCGCCTTCGCGTAAGTCTAAGGCAAAGTCGATATCCCAGCCGAATACGGTCGATAATTGTAATATCTGGTTGGCAGACATGCCTGCATCGACGGCGGCATTCCAGAAATTGCTCTTAATTTTGGCACTGGTGAAATGGTTGCGGATTTCCACATCCTTTTCGGAGATTTTTTCGTTGTATTGCTCTTGGCTTTTAGTGATGACTAGGGTGGAAATAGCATCGACTCGATAACGCACTTCAGTCAAATTACCGTTTGCATCCTTTGAAATCACAATTTCTTCGCCCGGCATTATCTTAAGCAAGTTTTGCTTGGCTAAAGGCAACTGGGTGATTTCATAAACATCTTTGCTGGTTAAGCCAGCGCGATCAAATACCGCGGCTAAAGTATCACCATTTTTGACGTTAAAATGTTCGACATCTCTGTGAAGAGCGCTTTCGTGGGATCCTGCGGCTTGATTATTGGATCCACCTGCAGCGAGCGCATCGGGTGAGGATAACGGTTCAGCCGTTGTCGGAGCATTATCTGTTTGACCTTCTGGCAACTCAGGGCGTTCAGGCGAGCGAAAAGCTAAGGGCACATCATAACGGGTGTTGATTTGAGCTTGGTCATCAATGCTAGTGGTTTGTCTTGAAGCTTGCGCTTCTTCAGAAGGTAGAAGCATGGTTATCATTGTGATAACTGAAAGAATGCTAAGGAGAATTTGATGCTTTTTAGGCAACAATTTAAATAACGTTATAACCTTTCCCATTGACGCCGATACCAATAACCAGAGACTTAAATAATCCCGTTAGTGTACACACTTTCAATTGTGGTGGCTAACAAGTAACATAAGTCTCTTCATTTTATGATCATGGCCTTAGGAGTCCCTGCCGAGATGGCTGATTTAGACCAAGTATTAGCAGAAATTAGACGTGGTACCGATGAGATTTTACTCGAAGCGGATCTGCTGGAAAAACTCAAAGAAGGACGTCCACTCCGTATTAAGTTAGGCGCTGACCCTACCGCTCCGGATATCCATCTTGGACACACTGTAATCTTGAATAAATTAAGATTATTCCAAGAGTTAGGTCATGAAGTCATTTTTTTGATTGGTGACTTTACTGGTATGGTGGGGGACCCAAGTGGTAAAAATAGCACACGTCCGCCGCTCACCCGTGAACAAGTTTTAGCGAACGCGGAAACCTATAAAGAACAGGTTTACAAGATCCTCGATCCTGCTAAGACTCGTATCGAATTCAACTCAAGCTGGTTAGAGCCATTGGGCGCCGCTGGTATGATCCGTCTCGCGTCTAAGCAAACTGTGGCTCGTATGATGGAGCGTGATGACTTTAAGAAGCGTTATGCCTCGGGTCAGTCGATTGCGATTCATGAGTTTATGTATCCTTTACTTCAGGGCTATGACTCAGTTGCGCTGCAGGCCGATGTTGAGTTGGGTGGTACAGATCAAAAGTTCAACCTGTTAATGGGCCGTGAACTGCAAAAAGCCGAAGGCCAAAAGCCACAAGCTGTGATCATGATGCCGCTGCTCGAAGGTTTAGACGGCGTGAAGAAAATGTCTAAATCGGCGCATAACTATATTGGCGTGAGCGAACCTGCCAACGAAATGTTTGGCAAGCTGATGTCAATTTCGGATGACTTGATGTGGCGCTACTTTGAACTACTGTCATTCCGCCCACTGGCTGAAATTGAACAGTTTAAGCAAGATGTGGCGAATGGGTCTAACCCACGTGACATTAAAATCGCCTTAGCTAAGGAAATTATCACACGTTTCCACGATGCAGCGTCTGCCGAAAGTGCGCATCAAGCCTTTGTCGATCGTTCTAAGGGCATGATCCCCGATGATATCGAAGAAATTGAGTTAGTTGCGGGTGAAGGTATTGCGATTGCCAATCTGTTGAAAGACGCAGACTTAGTGTCGTCGACTTCAGAGGCGATGCGGATGATCAAGCAAGGCGCGGTGAAGATGGACGGCGAAAAGCTAGAAGATAGCCGTATGACTTTGTTCGCGGGTACTGTTGCTGTATTCCAAGTCGGTAAACGTAAGTTTGCCAAAGTGACTTTGGTATAGTGACGTTGGTTTAGTTAGGTTTACGCTACAGTAAGTTTAAACGAACAAAAAGAGCGCCTTAGGGCGCTCTTTGTTTTTGAATCTTTTGATAATACAAGATTAAGGCGCTGTGCTGGCCTCATGCTCGGCGATATTACATCTGTCGGTGCCAAAGTGTTGCCCACCACTGCATTTCCATGCCAATTGGGCCGAACTTACCTGCCAAAGTTTAGCGTTTTGTTTCAGTGAGATAATCAACAGCATCTGTGGATGCTGCTTGGAAAGCTCGCTCACTTGATAGGTTAAAATGCCGTCTTTATTGGTTTGAGTTCGCACTAAGGTAAATTTGTTGCCTGCATATTGGCTGCTGATTTTATTGGGATCTTCCGACCAAGGCTGATGTTGTGCCTGAGCGGTACGTAGTTGTTGATTAAAATGGCTTACTGGCTGAACGGCGTAGGAAACGATAATGGGCTGTAAGGCCTGTGCTTTGGGGGCCAGTATTAAGCCATTAAGGGCGAGTAGGGCAATCAATCCAAAAAACTTCATACAAACCTCATTGAAACGAAACGGCTCAGTCAATTTTTCAAAGGTGAAATACGCAGTGGTATTGACTCATTGTTAGTTTCGACTCGTTTTTAGGGATCAAGTTTCAAAGACGGGTAAATTTTGTGACTACTGCATCGCTAATTGGTCTGACATGGTCTGGTAATCAATTAGGTCGACATGTTCCGTTACTCTGCGATTGAGCATGTCGATCTTAAGGCTTGTCACACCAGGTATCGCAACATCGATGATTTTCCCCGGTTTGCCAAATTGTTCACCTGGACCCTTGAAATGGTAGTTACCTATCATCACCACTAAAGAGCCTGCATTATACATATGTTCTATGTTGAAGTTGTACTCGAGCACGCCCTCGTGGGCACGCTCAAGGAAGTCGATAATGAAGCGGCCGCCAGTGTATTTACGGTTGGCGGTTTTGTCGAAGAAGACGCTTTCGCGGTTATAGAATTTTCGCAGTGTCTTATAGTCGTGTTCAGTTAGCGCATTCATATATTTTACGGCTAACTGCTGTTCTTGTGGCATTTCACCTGAGTTGGCTTGCGCCGCTGCAGGATTGAGGGCTGGAACAAAAATGAGGCACAAAATAAAACACAATATTCGCAAACTATTCCCTCTTGGTCTTGAGATCAAAGGCCGGTAATGAAAGATGCCACTTGATGGCACTTAAGCGGATTAACAGGGCACTGGCCATCGCCAGAAACAGCGCCATTTTTTCACCCATACCGTAGGCTAAGCTCACGGTATAGCCGATACCACCTATGATCGAAGCTGTGGCATAGACTTCTGTGCGTAAGACCATAGGAACTTGTCTACACAGTAAGTCTCGAATAATGCCTCCTCCCACGCCTGTGATCAAGCCCATTACGACGGCAATCATCCCACTCAAGCCCATATTGAGGGCCTTTTCAGCACCTATCACGGTAAAGAGGGCCAATCCAAAGGCATCTGCGACGGGTAAAATATACTCGGGTACCTTACGAGGGCGACGGACTAATAGCAAACAGACGAGCACGGTCGCGAGGATCACTATGATGTAATTCGGGTCGCGGATCCAGAACACTGGCGTTGCACCAATTAAGGCATCACGAATACTGCCACCACCGACAGCGGTAACCGAGGCGAGCACTATTACGCCAAAGGGGTCCATTCTATGGCGTCCAGCGGCAAGTGCGCCGGATAATGCAAATACAGCGGTACCCCATAAATCAAAAAAGTAGATCCACTGGCTCATTTACTCATCTCTTTGATATGGATATTTAATGCGTCAACAGAGATGCGGATTTCAATCACAGATAAAATCAGTGAATAGAGCAAGAGCAGTAGGCTAGCGCCAAAAATCACTGAGCCGGTTTTATTAAAGCCTATATAGATAAAAATCATACACAGTACGCATAGGGCAAAGCTTGACACGCCTGCTTCCTGCATTCGACGAATGATAGTAATACGCTGGCTCAGGTTCTTAATTTGATCTTTATGTACGGGTTTTTCACCATTGCTTAAATTTCGGATTAATGCGGCTAAGGCAAAAAAACGATTGGTATAAGCTAATAATAACAATGAGATAGCAGGAAATAACAACGCAGGTGTTGTTAATGAAACATGCATGTTTTCGAGCAAGATGGTCAGCCTTTAACTTCACGTTGAGATAATGCGGCATCATATCACAGGCTTTGTAACCAACGTAAACTTGCCCATAACAAGGGCAGTATAATGATAAAGCTAAACCAGATAGCACAGGCACGTGAGGTCAGCTTAATTGCAGGCGTGATGTCATCACAGGTTGGCTGCGGACCGTAGCACAATTTATCCACATTGATACGCACGCCAGCAAACTTCTGTGGTCCACCGAGCTCGATTCTCAAAATACTGGCCACGAGATTCACACTGAGAACATAACCTCGAATAGCGTGATGATTTTTAGGGGCTCTAAAAAGTTTTGCAAACGCCTTAGGCCCGCCTTGAATGGCGAGCGACAGGCTCCACAACCAAGCCGGAATCGCCAGCAAGATAATCGATACACCATTCACAGTACTGCAGAAATGTTGATACTTTGGTTGAATGGGCGGCCAGCTCAATTCGAGTTGTTTGAGCATTCGCACAGCTAGCACTAGCGGTGCTCCAGCAATAGCGAAAAAGAAAATGGTCGATGCTGTGCCGTAAATAGGCGCTGTGGCGAGTTTTTCTATGGTGGCTTTGGCTAGGCCGATTTCCGACAAACTATCGGTATCGCGCACTACCCAAGGCTGTAAAAGCTTTTTTGCGCTGGCATTGTCTCCACGTTTTAAGGCTTTAGCGATTTCATCGGCGACTTGGCTAAACCCTGCATCGGTTAAGCATAGATAAAGCACCAAAAATTCGAAAAACCATGGAAAGGCGGCCAGTTCGAGCAAAAAGGTGATAATGGCCCAAAACGGAAACAGTAACAGCATCATAGCTAAAAAGCCTGCTGTGGCTTGTTGGCTTGGAGAGCGTTCTGGGCGATTTACCTTGGCGGCGAGTTGCTTAGCTAAATGGCCAAACCAAATAAGCGGCTGCATTTCCCGTGGTAATGGCGCTAACCGCGCCAATAACAAAGCAAAAAAAAGTACCAAAAAGCCTTCAAACAAAGCGCCATCTATCTCGACAAGTTGTTGATAAAAAGAGGTGTGCATTCGGTACTTTCCACTTAAGTGATTATTTTATTGCGCTAGGATTCAGTTGCTCAAGCAGCAACATCACCATCAGAGCCGAGTGATAACCCGCTTTGACAATATAAGAGTCGAAATCCACTGGCGAGTCATTGTTGGCGTTATCCGATAAAGAGCGGATCACCACAAATGGCACTCCAAACTGATGACAAACTTGAGCGATTGCCGCGCCTTCCATCTCACAGGCAGCCATAGTCGGGAAGTTTTTGAGCATGGCTTGGGTGCGAACAGGATCGCAAATAAAGCTGTCGCCAGTACAAATCAAACCTTCAATCGCTTTGACTTCACCCAGTTGAGCAATCGCTTTGTTGGCTGCTTCAACTAAATGTGCGGCAGGAATAAACGCAGCAGGTTGCTGCGCCATTTGGCCAATTTCATAACCAAAGGCGGTGACATCCACATCATGGTGACGCACTTCAGAAGAAATCACGATATCGCCAATGGCCAGCGAATCCACAAAACCACCGGCAGAACCAGTATTGATCACCGCATCCGGCGCATATTTTTCGATGAGTAGCGTGGTCGCAATACTTGCGGCGACTTTACCTATGCCTGAGCGAGTCACTACTACGTCTTTACCCGCGAGAGTACCAGCAATAAATTCAATACCAGCAATGGTTTGCGATGTCGCATTTGTCATGGCGGCGATCAGGTGAGCGACTTCTGGCTCCATTGCGCCAATAATTCCAATTTTCATGGGAGACCTTTTTGATTCAACACTTAAAGAGTGGGACACGGGAATGCTGGCTAATATACCACACAGTTTTATGCAGTCGTTATGGCGAGATTGGGATTGCTTGATAATCGCGGGGTAAAACGCGGGAGGGTTAACGAAAAAAGTGCGCTCCTAAGATGCACGCTTTCATCTATCTATTTTATCCATCAACCGATTGCGATAAGTCACTAGCCAATGGCTGAACTCGTTTGCACGAGTCCAGCCATTGGAGTGCTTGTTAAAATGACAAGGGTAAAATGTTTTTTACCTGTAAAACAAACACGTTGGCGCTTAATCTATAGCGCTTAGTCTAAGTAATTAAGAATACCTTGGGCGGCATCGCGACCTTCGGCAATGGCTGTCACGACTAAGTCAGAACCACGCACCATATCACCACCGGCAAACACCTTCGGGTTGGTGGTTTGGAATGGGTTTTCATCTAACTTACTCGCTTTGACTCGGCCCCATTGATCGAGCTCGATACCGTGTTCGGCAAACCAAGGTGCTGGGCTAGGTTGGAAACCAAAGGCGATAATAATGGCATCGGCTTCGAGCAACTGTTCGCTACCGGCAATCGCTTCGGCGCGTTGACGACCACTGGCATCGGCCTTGCCCATGGCTGTTTCAACGCATTCAATGGCGATCACTTTGCCATCTTGGGTTTTAATCGCCACAGGTTGACGGTTAAACAAGAAGTTAACTCCTTCCTCCCGCGCATTTTGCACTTCACGACGTGAGCCTGGCATGTTGGCCTCGTCCCGGCGGTAAGCACAGACTACGCTGCTGGCACCTTGTCTGACGGCTGTGCGCACACAATCCATCGCAGTATCACCACCGCCTAATACCACCACACGTTTACCTTCAAGGTTCAGGTAGGGCGTTTCAGTATTCTGGGTGCCCATTAAATGATGGGTGTTACCAATCAAATAGGGCAGGGCTTGGTATACGCCTTGGGCATCTTCACCCTCAAGGCCTGCTTTCATCGCGGTATAGGTGCCCATACCGAGGAAGACGGCATCGTATTCTTCGAGCAGTTTAGTAAATGGGATGTCCTTACCGACAGTGACACCGAGTTTGAACTCAATGCCCATGCCTTCTAATACACTGCGACGGGTCGCCATAACGGCTTTGTCGAGTTTAAAAGACGGAATACCGTAGGTGAGTAGACCACCAATTTGTGGATATTTATCAAAGACCACAGCTTTAACACCGTTGCGAGACAGAATATCCGCGCAGCCTAAACCCGCAGGACCCGCACCGACAATCGCCACTCGTTCAGGGCGTGGCGTGACCTTGCTCATATCGGGGCGCCAGCCTTGGGCGATCGCTGTGTCGGTAATGTATTTTTCGACATTACCGATAGTGACAGCGCCAAAGTCGTCGTTCAGAGTACAAGCACCTTCACAGAGTCTGTCTTGTGGACAAACACGGCCGCAGATTTCGGGCAGAGTGTTGGTCTCATGTACTAAATCTGCCGCTTCCATGATGCGACCTTGTTCCGCTAGCTTGAGCCAGTTAGGAATATAATTGTGTAGCGGGCACTTCCACTCACAATAAGGATTGCCGCAATCTAAACAGCGGTCCGCTTGCTCAGCCACTTGAGGCTGAGCAAAAGGCTGATAGATCTCAATAAACTGAGTCGCACGTTTAGCCGCAGGGTGTTTAGCGGGGTCTTTACGACCCACTTCAATAAATTGAAAATCGTTACTCATGCGCCATTACCCCGCTTTTACAACTAATTCTGGGCTCGATTTCTCTAATTTGAGCAGATCGGCCACGGCAATATTTTTAGGTTTTACTAATACGAAGCAATCTAACCAGTTACCAAAATCACTTAAGATCATCTTGGCATGTTCGCTGCCCGTTTCGGCCACGTGGGCTTCAATCAGACCTTTTAAATGTTGTTGATGAATAGGTGATTCGAGTTTTTGAGTATCGACAAGCTCAGTATTCACACGGCGATTGAAGCGGCCGAATTGATCGAACACATAGGCAAAACCGCCTGTCATCCCAGCGCCGAAGTTCACCCCTGTTTTGCCAAGGACAACCACAATGCCGCTGGTCATGTATTCGCAGCCGTTATCGCCAAGCCCTTCAACCACAGCAATCGCCCCAGAGTTACGGACTGCAAAACGCTCGCCTGCTTGACCTGCGGCGAAGAACTTGCCGCCCGTCGCGCCGTAAAGACACGTGTTACCGACAATGGCGCTACGCTCACTTTGGAACGGGCTGCCAATTGGCGGGTAGATGACGATTTGGCCGCCAGACATGCCTTTACCCACATAGTCGTTGGCATCGCCGCAGAGTTTTAACTCAAGGCCAGGACTGTTCCACACGCCAAAGCTTTGGCCGGCACTGCCGTTAAAGCTCAGTTTGACCGGTGCTTTGGTGCCTTTGACGCCGAGTGTGCTTGCGATATAGCCTGACAACGTCGCGCCAACGGAACGGTCTGTGTTGTTGATGCTGTAAGCGGCATCGAAACTCTCGCACTTATCGACAGCGCTTTGGCATTCGTTTAATAAATGCTGGTTAAGCAGCCCTAAATCGGCCGGTGGATTGGTTTCTTGCCAAGTGCGTGACGAGGTTGCAGGCACCTTGGGTTGATACAAAATCGGTGACAGATCTAAGCCTTGTTGCTTCGCGGTTTGGCCTTCGAGGGCATATAACCATTCACTGCGACCGACTAAGTCTTCAAACTTGCTCACCCCTAAGGTCGCCATCCATTCACGTACTTCCTGTGCAACAAACTCAAAGTAAGTCATCACTCGCTCTGGCAGACCATGGTAATGGTTGTCACGCAGGTTTTTATCTTGCGTTGCTACGCCAGTCGCACAGTTGTTCAAGTGGCAAATACGCAGGTATTTACAACCTAGGGCGATCATAGGCACAGTACCAAAACCAAAGCTTTCGGCGCCTAATAACGCGGCTTTAATCACATCGGTACCGGTTTTTAAGCCGCCATCGACTTGCAGGCGAATTTTATGACGTAGACCATTTTCCACTAGCGATTGATGCACTTCGGCTAACCCTAGCTCCCATGGACTGCCCGCATATTTCACTGAGGTAATTGGGCTAGCACCTGTGCCGCCGTCATACCCTGAAATCGTGATCATGTCCGCATAGGCTTTGGCCACGCCGGTGGC
Source organism: Shewanella sp. SM73 (assembly GCF_025653795.1). NCBI lineage: Bacteria > Pseudomonadati > Pseudomonadota > Gammaproteobacteria > Alteromonadales > Shewanellaceae > Shewanella > Shewanella sp. SM73. Next base: position 80,367 of record NZ_JAKKRY010000009.1, on the reverse strand, counting down.
GATAGTGCCCACACCGGGTTCTGACACAAGTTTCACTGAAATCAGCGCTTTAGTATTGATTTGCTTCAAGTCGAAAATCAGCTGGGCTAAATCTTCGATAGAGTAAATATCGTGGTGCGGCGGCGGTGAAATCAAGGTCACACCAGGACGTGCATGACGCAGTCCGGCGATTTCAACACTCACTTTATGGCCGGGTAACTGACCACCTTCACCGGGTTTTGCCCCTTGGGCGACTTTAATCTGCAACACATCGGCATTAACTAGATAATGCGCCGTGACGCCAAAGCGTGCCGAGGCAATCTGTTTAATTGCTGAGTTGCGTTCAGTATTAAAGCGGCGTGCATCCTCACCACCTTCACCTGAGTTCGAGCGGCCACCTAAGCGGTTCATCGCGATAGCCAGTGCTTCATGGGCTTCAGGGCTCAAGGCGCCGATACTCATGGCGGCGCTGTCAAAACGTGAATATAGATTTGATGCCGCTTCTACATCGGCGACATCAATCGATGTTTGCGCGCCCTTAATACCGATTAAGTCACGCAGTGTGGCCACGGGACGATTGTCGACGAGTTCGGCGAATTTTTTATAGCTCGCGAAGTCTTTGTCAATCAATGACGCTTGCAAGGTGTTGACCACATCAGGGTTGAAGCAGTGATACTCGCCGCCCTCAACGTATTTCAGCAGGCCACCTTGCGGTAATGGCACATGGGCACGGTAGGCCGCTTTGTGCAGAATAGCTTGGTCTTGGGCGATGTCTGCAAAGCCTGCACCCTCGATGCGGCTAATTACGCCTTTAAAACACAGTTCGATCACTTCGCTGGCAATGCCTATGGCTTCAAATTGTTGGCTGCAACGATAGGAGCCGACAGTGCTGATGCCCATTTTGGACATGATCTTACGCAAGCCTTTTTCGATGCCGTAGCGGAAGTTCAACATCAATGCCGTGGTATCGGTTAAGTCATGGCGTTTCGCCAGTTCGGAAATTGACTCATACACTAAATACGGATAAATCGCCGTGGCACCAAAGCCAAGCAATACAGCAAAGTGATGCGGATCTCGCGCCGATGCGGTTTCAACAATAATGTTGGTGTCGCAGCGCAGGCTCTTATTCACCAGCATTTGTTGCACAGAACCGACCGCCATGGCCGCGGGGATCACTTGCGCCGTTTTACCTATGGCTCTATCCGAAAGGATCAACAAAGTCGTGCCGCTGCGGGCTAAACGCTCGGCTTCGGCTGTGATACGGCGAATGGCACTTTCTAAGCCTTCCTGTGGTTCGTAATTTAAATCGACAATATTGGCGCGATAGTAAGTGCTATCTAATCCCAGTAACTGGTTAAAATCACTGAATAATAAAATAGGTGAATTGAACATCACTCGGTAAGCATGCCCAGTCGTTTCATTGAAGAGGTTCTGTTCACGGCCAATACAAGTGGTCAATGACATGACGTGCTTTTCACGTAAGGGGTCGATAGGTGGATTCGTTACTTGAGCAAATTTCTGCCTAAAATAGTCATACAGGGAACGTGACTTTTTCGACAATACCGCCATAGGTGTGTCATCGCCCATAGAACCTGTGGCTTCTTCACCTTGCTTCGCCAATACCCAAATGACTTGTTCTAATTCCTCACGGGTATAGCCAAATTGTTTTTGGTATTGCAGCAATAGTTCAGGGCTTAACTCGCTGGCACCGTGCTGCTCAGAGGCTAAATCTTCCGCTGGCGTTAAAGTACGGCTGTTTTTCGCCATCCACTCTTTGTAAGGGTGGCGGCGTTTAAGATCGTTATCAATTTCAAAAGATTGGTACAGGCGGCCGTTCAAGGTATCTAATACCAGCAATTCGCCAGGCCCAACACGGCCTTTTTCAATCACTTCATCGGCGGCGTAATCCCAAATACCCACTTCGGAGGCTAAGGTCAAAATACGATCTTTTGTGATCACATAACGCGATGGACGCAGACCATTACGGTCAACAGCGCAGGCGGCATGGCGACCGTTGGTCATCACAATACCTGCCGGACCATCCCAAGGCTCCATGTGCATAGAGTTAAAGTCGTAGAAGGCTTTTAATTCGTCATCCATTTCCGGATTACTTTGCCAAGCAGGCGGGATCAATAGACGCATGGCACGGTATAAGTCCATGCCACCAGATAACAGCATTTCCAGCATGTTATCTAAAGATGAAGAGTCTGAGCCTGTTTCATTCACAAAGGGAGCGGCCTGCTGCAAATCTGGAAGTAGCGGCGAATTAAACTTATAGGCACGGGCGCGGGCCCATTGACGGTTACCCGTAATCGTATTGATTTCGCCGTTATGGGCTAAATATCTAAACGGCTGAGCTAATGGCCATTTAGGAGAAGTATTGGTTGAGAAACGCTGATGGAATAGGCAGATAGAGCTTTTTAAGCGAATGTCCGCGAGATCGGGATAAAACGCGGGCAAGTCTACAGGCATCATCAGACCTTTATAGACGATAACTTGGCCTGACAAACTCGCGACATAGAAGTCTTTGTCGTCGGTGATCTGCTGCTCTAGGCGGCGACGCGCCATATAAAGGCGACGTTCCAAGTCTTTTTCACGCCAGCCAATGGGGGCGTTGATCAGCACTTGATAGATTTGTGGCAGGCTAGCCTTGCCAATTTCACCTAACACATCGGGATTGACAGGCACCTTGCGCCAGCCTGCAATACTTAAGGTTTCACGCTCGAGTTCGCGCTCAAGAATAAACTTGGCTTGGTCAGCCAGTTCATCATCTTGACTTAAAAACAGCATACCTACGGCAAATTTTCTGCTCAAATGCCAATCATTTTCCGCGGCAATCGCTTCAAAAAATTGCACGGGTAATTGCATTAATAAACCACAGCCGTCGCCAGTGCGACCGTCGGAGGCAATGCCCCCTCGGTGCTTCATGCGATCTAGACCATGGATTGCCGTGCGCACTATACGGTGGCTGGCTTCGCCATCCATCTGTGCTATCAACCCAAAACCACAATTGTCCCGCTCAAAACTGGGATGATATAAGCTCATACAAAAACCTCCCTAGACCTCAACTGATTACTACTCGGGGAGAAAATGTAAAGACTTTCTATAGATATGCACCCGAACCACCCAAATTAGCCTGAGATTCAATAAAGGTCAAACCAAAAATTTGCATAAAACATGGGTATTAATTCATGTTTCATACACAAATCACAATTGCCTTACGTTAACGTCAACAGTAAAATGTGCCGTATAACATTATGAATAAAAAGAATTTTAAAAACTATCAAACTCAATATTTACCAAGGTGTAACATGCTGATGGGATTGTTTTTGATTTAGAAATAGTGATTTTTATTGCAAACACAGTAAATAGATAAAAAATTAAAATTGTTGAATTGTTATTCATTTTTGATGTGAGCAAGATCTCAGCGGTAAGCTGGCTAATTTGAGGATGCGCACATTTATGATAATAACGGTATGAGTCAGGCGGGAATTTGATGTAGCGCCAAGAAAACTCTCGCTACCTTATTTACACTAAGCTTTTTCTTCTATTTGTTCACGTATTTTCTTTTCTATTTGTGATTTTATCTTGGTTATTCTCAATGAAGCGATATGAAATTTGGTGGGTGCTCTGATGGGGCTTGATGCATATGTGAACACCTTTGGTGCCGTTTGTAAGGCGCGATATGGCACCCGACTGCGAAAACTCACTATAGATGCCAAGTTTACTTGCCCTAACCGTGACGGCACTTTAGGGCGCGGAGGTTGTACTTTCTGTAATGTGGCGTCATTTAGCCATCAAACCGCCGAACTATTGAGTATTACTGAGCAACTCGAACAGGGTAAGAGCCGCTATCGTGAGGCGAAGCCTCAGGCACAAGCCGATAAATTTATTGCTTATTTTCAAGCTTACACTAGCACTTATGATGAATATCAAGTGTTAATGGCTAAGTACGATGAAGCGGTTAAAGATGGCGAGATAGTCGGTTTATGTGTTGGAACTCGCCCCGATTGTGTGCCGAATAATGTACTGGATTTACTGGCGCGTTATCAGGCAAATGGTGTCGATGTGTGGTTAGAACTCGGGTTGCAAACAGCCAAAGATGAAACACTGCGTAGAATTAACCGTGGCCATGATTTCGCCTGTTATTGTGACACTGTGTCTAGGGCGAGAGCTCGCGGTCTTAAGGTGTGCACTCATCTCATTCTTGGTTTACCCGATGAAACCCATAGCGATTATATGGCGACTTTAGCTGCTGTATTGCAGCATGGCGTTGATGGCTTGAAGCTACATCCTTTGCATATCGTCGAAGGTAGCACTATGGCTAAGTCGTGGCGAAGTGGGCGCTTACCTTTATTGAGTCTTGAGGATTATGCCCACAGTGTCGGCGAGATGATCCGCCATACCCCCCTAGACGTGATTTTTCACCGTGTCACCGCTTATGCGAAAAAGCCTATGCTATTAGCACCCGATTGGTGTGCCTATCGTTGGGATGGATTGGTGGCGATTGTGGATAATTTGCAGCATTATGGTGGACAAGGGCACGCATTAGCGCAACGATAGAGGCAAGTTAGTGGGATAAATTTACTCCCTAAATGTTATGTCGTCGCTATTATTTCGTAAGCGTTTATTTACGACTATTAGTTTGTTTTTTGTTAATTTTAATCTGAATTAGACCATGAATATCGCTATAAGTTGCACTGACAATTTTAGTGGGTATCATGTGATAAATTCGTTTTAAGCATTGAACCACTTAAGGGAGGCCTTATGGCCACAGTTGAATTAGAAGCAATCCTAGATCTCAATACTCTCGAACAGTACTGCAGCGCCATTGGTGCCGGTACCTTACTCAAGAGTGTGGTGTTATTTGAGCAGTTAATGCCTGAATATGTTGGAAATCTAGTGAAAGCTAACGACGCAGCAGACAAAGATACCTTATGTTCAGAAGCACATAAATTTAAAGGTGCTGCAGGTTCCGTGGGGTTAAAACGTATTCAGCAAATCGCTCAATTATTACAGCATGGCGAAGAAGCAAGATGGGATGCTGAACATGGCTCTTGGGTTGCTGACATCGTTGAACACGCGAGTGCAGATTTACAACAGTTAAAGTTATTCCTCCAAGCCAAAGCATAAAATATTACTTGCTAAGGTAAGTTAAGGCGCAGCAATAATGTCTATTGTTGCGCTCAATTGAGTGAATCTTGCATTGGTTTTACGATTAAGTTTGTTGTTTTCGACATTTTCTTGTTAGCGCTTTTCCCATCTTATTTTGTTACTCCCACTTAAGTTTTACGGTGAACCGATTGAATATCGATTCGGGTCACAATCCTGATATCTTATGCCGCGTTATTGCTCATCACTTATGCTAAAGTAGATTTAATTTCTTAATTCATAACCTTCATGGCAATCGAGAAAATGAAAAGTTTACCTAGCTTAAAAAACTTATTCTATTTGGTGAATCTCCATCAAGAGCAGAATTTTAACCGCGCCGCTAAGGTGTGTTTTGTCAGTCAATCAACGCTTTCAAGTGGGATCCAAAACCTAGAAGAGCAGTTAGGACATCAGTTGATTGAGCGAGACCATAAGTCATTTATGTTTACCGCCATTGGTGAAGAAGTGGTGCAGCGCGCCCGTAAAATTCTCACTGATGTGGATGATTTGGTGGAATTAGTGAAAAATCAAGGTGAGCCGATGACGGGGGATATTCGCTTAGGCTGTATTCCAACCATAGCGCCTTTCCTATTGAGTCGTGTGATCCGCCAGTGTCAGCAATCTTATCCGGCGATGAGTTTATTATTGAAGGAAGATACCACTGAGCGTTTGCTAGATGCTTTAGGTAAAGGAGAGCTGGACTTATTGATCCTAGCGCTACCCGTTGATACTAGCGGTTACCACAGCATGAAAGTGGGCATAGATCCTTTCAAAATGGTGGCCCACAAAGATTTAGCGGGTGGCATACATCAACCTATTGATTATCAAACTCTGCCGGACGAGAGTATTTTTCTTCTGCAAAGTGAGCATTGCATCACAGGCCATGCTATTACTGCATGTCAGCTAGGTGATAGTGCGAAAGTCAATCCGTTTGCCGCCACCAGTTTGCATACTTTAGTGCAGATGGTGAACAGTAAACTGGGCACCACGTTTCTTCCGCAAATGGCCATTGACGCGGGTATTTTGAATGACACAGATTTAGTGGTGATGACGCCACCGGGTGAGGCACCTTACCGTGATATCGGCCTGGTCTGGCGTCAAACCACCAGTCGGATCTTAACTTTCCGCACTTTAGGTTTAATGATCCAAAAATTATTAGCTAAGGACGAGGAATAAACTGACTGTAACTGCAAAGCATTAATTCAAGCTAAAGCTTAAAGTCGATTACAAATCAGAGCGGGGAAACGCCAAACACTTCAATTGAGTGTTGTTTCCCTTTGAGTTTGACTGGGCCTAGATTTGATAGGTGATACTGAGTGTTGGGGTTATCTAAACGTCCTGCGAGTGCGCCTGAAATCAACATGCGCTGTCCTAGTGGATTACATTGATCTTGCAGTCTTGCTAAGGTATTGAGCACGTCACTAAAGAAACTAATTTCTTGTTTCTGTACACCAACAACTGCAGCGACGACTTGGCCACAATGGGCCGCCGCTTTAAATTTCGGCACAAAGCCATAATGCTCTTCAAAGTAGCGGCGTTGCCAGTTCAGTTGTTGGCTAAATTCAAAATAAATATTCATGCAGCGGTCGTGAACTATCCCTTCTTCTAATGGCCAGTGAAGCAGCACTGCATCTCCCATATAGCGGTAGATTTCAGCTTCGTTATTGGACACTGTATCTGAAAGTAAACTAAAGCTGTCTTGGATCAATCGACTAAAGCGGTAATCGCCAAGTGATTCGGCATGTGTGGTTGAGGCGACCATGTCTAAATAGAGGAATAAGCGCTGCTCGTATCTTGGCTTGTGGTATTTACCAAGGCCTATGTTGAGTAAAATACGCGGCCCGACTAATAATGCCATTTGCTCGACAAAAGCTAAGCTGACTCGTACAACGACCAAATATACGATCAATGCTTGGAATGAAGGACTATAGAGAATGTGCGCCGTCAGCATTTGTCTGAGGGTCGACATGTGATTTTCGATGGCTCACATATTTAAAAACTGAGTCATGTAAGCTAACGTCGTAGCACCCAGTAATAAAAACAAGCCCTTAAAGATGACTGAAAACACATAGGGGAGGCGATTGATTGCACTGAAATCGGCAATGACGTTCGACATCCAATGTAAGCTGCCGAAAATAATCCCCATGTAGATAGCAAGTGTTGCGAGATCAGCCGAACTTACCGCCCATTGGGGCAGCTCTGGTGATTGGGCATATCGAAAAAACACGAATGCAGCCATGGCAATCGCCCAAGCTAAAATCGCAAAAAGGAGTTTTTTCGCTTGTCTACGTGCTCTCACTGCTTGATTGGTATCCGAATACGGCTGTGATTTCAGGATGCCGTAGTTTATAGAAAAGAGTCACCTTAGTGCCAGTGAAATTTGTGATCTGGATCAATCCAAGTCCATATCGTTACTAAAAATTAACCAAATACCTTATTAAGTATCATAGCAGTGAAACTGGTCTTTAAATAAAAGCCCCTAGGGTTGGTCATTTTGAGGCTACCATCTTCGGCAATGCTTTGTGTTAACGCCTTACTATTGGCGGCCTTAGGACGTAATTGCAGCACTTCGCCGTGGCGCGCTGTAAGCCTCTCTACTTTTCCTAGGGCGATAAGCTCCATGATCTCTTCCCAATCCTGTTGCAGTAATTGCAACTCGTGCGGATCCGGTTCCCACAATATTGGTGTACCTATACGGCGCTCACCCACAGGAATATGCCTCTCTCCTTCAACGGGTACCCAAAGTACTCGCTGTAACTTATGGCAGACTAAGCTGTTTTGCCAGGTTAATCCTTGGATATTCGATAGCGGCGCCACGCAGACATATGTGGTCTCCAGCGGTCGCCCCTGTGTATCAATGGGGATAGTTTTAAGCTCGACCCCTAAATGCAGAAAATCTTGCTCAGGTTTAGAACCCGCCGTTGCGCCTAATTCCATTTCGATTAATTGACCGACCCAACCTTTATCGCGTTTAAGATTCTTGGGGACACGAATGCTTCTTTGGCTTGCTATCTGCGCCAAACTCACGCCCGCCATCATGTTGGCACGTTCGAGTAGTTCAGATAGATTTTCGGGGGGGATAATTCGATTCATGGTTGGATTTTACTTAAAAATAACCGCTTAGCAATGGCGGTTAAAAAATGAGCGCTACAGGGTGAGTGAACTTGTACCGAATGTTTTTATTCTAAGTAACTGATTTTAAATTTTATATCCGTGTTAACCCCCGTTTTGCAAAAAAGTGTTCAAAGTTACTCTCTGCTTTCCCTTGCGTTCCCCACATACTTATCCACAGATATTATGGATAACTCAGTAAAGTGAGCCTCTTAACCTAATAAAAATCCTAAGTCAATGCGAATAAAGTGCATTTATTCTGGCTTTTGTGGACAGTTGTGGACACTATTTGTGTATAAAGTTGAGTAATATCGCGAGAATGATAGAAATACTTCTTGTTGGTCAAATAATGAGCTTTATTGGTTTTCTAGTCTAAAATAAATCATGATTAATGTGCAAGTTTATGAATTTGTTTGCTATTAAGTTTTAACGCTAAATTTTAAAAACGATGGTAAATAGATGTTTTTTGAACGTTATAACAAGTTCACCTGAGTTTCAAACAGAGATATCCACAGAAAATGTGGATATCCCCGGATTCCATCCCCTAGCATTGTTGATAAATGTCTTTTAAGTCAGATGTTATCCAAAGCTTAGGATAAAATAGAGGTTTGCTGAGAGACTAGCTTTATGAAACAATCAGTTTATTAAAATTTAATGTGATTTGGAGTCCATGTGATTGATAGCGACGGCTTTCGCGCAAATGTGGGCATTATAATTTGTAACAGATATGGCCAAGTCATGTGGGCTAGACGTTTCGGTCAACACTCATGGCAATTTCCTCAAGGTGGCGTCGATGATGGCGAGACAGCAGAAGAGGCTATGTACCGTGAGTTGTATGAAGAAGTGGGCCTAAGACCTGAACACGTGCATATATTAACCTCGACCCGTTCTTGGTTGCGCTATCGTTTGCCAAAGCGTTTAGTGAGGCAAGACAGTAAACCTGTGTGTATCGGGCAAAAACAAAAGTGGTTTCTGTTACAACTGAAAAGCCAAGATAGTGCGATTAATTTGAGTTCTTCTGGGCATCCTGAATTTGACGATTGGCGTTGGGTAAGTTATTGGTATCCTGTGCGGCAAGTTGTGTCATTTAAGCGTGATGTTTATCGTAAGGTGATGAAAGAGTTTGCGGTAACGGCATTGTCATTCCAAACCCTAGAAATACCTAGGAAGCGGGGAAGACAAAAAACAACAGGCTGATTTTCAAAAGAGGATTGAAAACAGTGTTAAATACGCTTAGGGATATTACTCAGGCTGTGGCATCTGCCCACAGTTTGGAAACCGCATTAGAAATCTTAGTTTCATCGACTAAAGCGGCGATGGAAACCCAATGTTGCTCCATCTATATCCTAGAAGAGCAAGAACTCGTGTTATCTGCAACCGATGGTCTTGAAAAAAGCGCCGTTGGTCGAGTACGTATGCCGCTGACTGAAGGTTTAGTTGGACTCGCTGCCCAGCGAGAAGAGGCCGTTAATTTAGCAGATGCTCGGCTTCATCCAAGGTTTAAGCTTTTTCCTGAAGTCGCCGAAGAAGAATACCGCGCTTTTTTAGCTGTACCTATTATCTACCAGAAGGCTGTGGTAGGGGTGATAGTGGTACAGCAGGCGAGTGCTCGCCAATTCAGTGAGGGTGAAGAAGCCTTCCTGATGACGCTCGCCGCCCAATTAGCGATGGCGGTGCGTGGCTTAAAACAAAAAGCACAAGTCAGCTCCCATCATCAACAAATTCTGTTTCAAGGTACTTCAGCGTCAAACGGTATCGCCATTGCGTATGCCTTCGTACTTGGTGGGGAAATCCCCCTTGAACAGCCTGAGGTGCGTTCTGACGATATTGCCTATGAATCGAGTCGCTTAACTACGGCTATGGCGCGTTGTAAAGAAGCGATAGGTGCCTTATCTCAACGGTTTGATCGCGAGCAAGATGACGAAGTTGTCTCCATTTTCAATGCATTACAGTTACTGCTCGATGATGCTAGTTTAGGCGGCGAATATACCCGTGAAGTGCAATTAGGTTGGGCTGCTGAGTCGGCTGTGAGCCGAGTGTCTCTACGTTATATTCAACAGTTTTTAGCAATGGAAGACCCTTACCTTAAGGAGCGGGCTAGCGATATTCGCGACTTAGGTCAAAAAGTATTGCGCCAACTTATTGAGCCAGAACGTCTAGAGCTTGAGCCCGATAAACCTGTAATCCTCATTACCCGTGAAGCTGATGCGACTATGTTGGCTGAGTTCCCAAGGCAAAAGCTTGCGGGTATTGTCACTGAGCTTGGTGGCGTAAACTCCCATGCCGCCATTTTAGCCCGCGCCTTAGGTGTGCCTGCTATTACAGGTGTAGAGCAACTGTTATCCGCCAATATTGACCAAAAACTTTTAGTCGTAAACGCAAGCCGTGGTCAGTTATTGGTGTCGCCATCACCTGCGATTGTCGGTGAGTATCGTAGCCTGATTTCGGCACAAAAAGCCTTGCAACGCCAGTATGCCCAAGAATTAGCGCTGCCTTCTGTAACCTTAGATGGTTCACGTATTCGCTTGTATCTCAATGCGGGATTACTCAGTGGTGTGGCTTCTGAAATTGCAGAGGGCGCCGACGGTATTGGGCTTTATCGCACTGAAATTCCTTTTATGTTGCAACAGCGCTTCCCGAGTGAATCTGAGCAAGTCAAAGTCTATCAACAGGTCTTATCGGCCGCGTCCGGTCGACCTGTGGTGATGCGTACTTTAGATGTGGGAGGCGATAAACCTTTACCGTATTTTCCGATTAAAGAAGACAATCCTTTCCTTGGATGGCGCGGGATTCGCTTGTCTCTGGATCATCCTGAGCTGTTTTTGGTGCAGTTACGGGCCATGCTACAGGCTGGGGGAGACGGTAAACAGTTAAGTATTTTGCTGCCTATGGTCAGCAACTTAGATGAAATCGATCAATCCTTAGAATATTTGCAACAAGCCTATGTCGAATTAAAAAACGATGTTAACAGCGACATAGTGATGCCACGAATAGGCATTATGCTCGAAGTGCCTGCCATGTTATATCAGTTGGATGATGTGGCAAAACGAGTGGATTTTGTCTCTGTTGGTAGTAATGATTTAACCCAATATTTGCTGGCTGTTGACCGTAATAACCCGCGGGTGAGCTCGTTATTTGACAGTTATCATCCTGGAATATTGCGGGCTTTGCATCAGGCGCACCTAGATTGTCGATACCATAAACTCGATATTAGTATCTGTGGAGAGCTCGCGGGCGAACCTATGGGGGCCATTTTGCTGGTGGCTATGGGATACGATCAGTTGAGTATGAATCAGGGCAGTTTAGCGCGGATCAATTATCTATTGCGTCGTGTTGCGCGGGCCGATTTAGATCAATTACTTGCTAAAGCGCTGAGCCTATCAAACGGCTTCCAAGTGCGTGAGCTGGTTAAAGAATATTTGACCCAGCAGGGTCTAGCAACAATTCTTAATTAACTAATGCTGTGTTTTGCTTTAAGCTAAGGCCCTCAATTTATCACGCTGTAGGTACTCGTGTGGATAGTTTGTTGTTGGTGTTCTTTATTTGCTTGGCTTTAGGCGCATTTGTCGGCTTTATGGCAGGATTATTAGGTATCGGTGGCGGCTTGATTGTAGTGCCGGCACTGCTTTATATTTTGCCATCGGTCGGTATTAGCTCTACTCAGCTCCCCCATATTGCAATTGCCACTTCGCTAGCAGCCATTATTCTCACCTCTATTTCGTCGGCACGTGCCCACCATAAGCGTGGCAATGTGCCTTGGAATTTATTCAAATCAATGTTACCGGGCCTTATTATAGGCGCGCTGGCTTCAGGTTTTATTGCTGAGCGTATTCCCGCTGATAAGTTACAACAAGGTTTTGCCATCTTTGTGATTTTAATGACAATTCAAATGGCTTATCCCGTTAAGGCCGAATCAAATCGTCAATTACCTAATTCAGTAGTGCTTTTTGTTGTATCGGCTTTTGTTGCGGTTTTGGCAGGTTTGACCGGGATAGGTGGCGGTATACTGATAGTGCCATTTTTGACTTTTTATGGTTTACAGATGCGTCAAGCCGTGGGCTTTTCTGCGGCGATGGGCTTCTTAATCTCTCTTTCTGGCAGTTTCGGCTATATTATTGCAGGAATGAATGCCCCTGAGTTGCCCTATGGTACCTTAGGCTATATCTATTTACCTGCATTGTTTGGTTTAGTGATCACTTCTGTCTTGATGGCGCCTGTGGGGGTAAAAGCGGCGAGCACTTGGCCAACACCTGTACTTAAAAAGATATTTGCACTGTTACTTCTATGTGTCGGCCTTAAGTTAATTCTGACCTAGTTTTTATGTTTATCTCAGTTTGAGGCTGCTAATGGATGTGTTATGGCGCTGAGTTTCCCCAATATCGATCCCGTGATCGTTTCATTTGGACCGTTTAATCTTTTTGGACAAACCTTTGAACCGGCACTGCGTTGGTATGGTTTTACCTATTTAGTCGGATTTGTTGCGGCTATGTGGTTGTTGAACCGCCAAGCCGACCGTTCAAAGGGGATATGGACGCGGGAGCAAGTTTCAGATTTACTCTTTTATGGTTTTCTTGGGGTGATTTTAGGTGGCCGTATCGGTTACGTGCTTTTTTATCATTTAGATTATTTCCTCGCCAGTCCCCTCTATTTATTTAAAATCTCCGAAGGTGGCATGTCCTTCCACGGCGGTTTGATGGGCGTGATTACGGCGATGCTCTATATCGCGTGGAAACAAAAACGTACTTTTTTTGCTGTCGCCGATATGGTGGCACCTGTTGTGCCTATTGGTTTAGGCGCTGGTCGTATTGGTAACTTTATCAACGGCGAGCTTTGGGGACGAACCACTGATCTGCCTTGGGCTATGGTGTTTCCAACTGGTGGGCCTGACCCACGTCATCCATCCCAGTTGTATCAGTTCGCCCTTGAAGGCGTAGCATTATTCCTATTACTTTACTGGTTTAGCAAACGTACCGATAAAGTCGGTGCAGTCTCTGGTATGTTCTTAGTCGGTTACGGTATGTTCCGTATTATGGTTGAAACTGTGAGGCAACCCGACACACAGTTGGGACTCTACTGGGGATTTATGACTATGGGGCAGATACTCTCTGTGCCTATGGTGTTAATCGGTTTGTACTTGATTTTTCGTAAGCAAGGTAAGCAGCAATGAAACAATATTTAGACTTAATGAAGCACATATTAGCCGAAGGCGTGGATAAATCGGATCGCACAGGTACTGGGACTCGCTCGGTATTTGGCTATCAAATGCGCTTCGATTTGAGCAAAGGTTTTCCTTTGGTGAGCACCAAAAAATGCCATATGCGCTCTATCATCCATGAATTGCTGTGGTTTCTGAAGGGTGAAACTAACGTTGCCTATTTACGCGAAAACAAGGTCAGCATTTGGGATGAATGGGCCGATGATAATGGCGATTTGGGCCCAGTTTATGGTGCCCAGTGGCGCAGTTGGCCAACCCAGAGTGGTGATGCTATCGATCAGATTTCGCAAGTTATCGCCCAGATAAAATCTCAGCCAGATTCTCGCCGTCTTATTGTTTCTGCTTGGAACGTGGGCGAACTGGATAAAATGGCTTTGGCACCGTGCCACGCGTTTTTTCAGTTCTATGTAGCCGATGGTAAATTATCTTGTCAGCTGTATCAGCGTAGTTGTGATGTGTTTCTTGGTTTGCCATTTAATATTGCCAGTTATGCTTTGTTAACTATGATGGTCGCCCAGCAATGTGACTTGGCCTTAGGTGATTTTGTGTGGACGGGTGGCGATACCCATTTATATTCTAATCATATGGAACAGACGGCACTGCAGTTAAGTCGTGATCCAAAACCGTTGCCGACCATGACTATTGTACGCAGACCTGAGTCGATTTTTGACTATCAATTCGATGATTTTGAATTAACAAACTACGCTCCACACCCTCATATCAAAGCCCCTGTTGCTGTGTGATGTATGTTTTTTAGCCTAACACTTCGGGATAACCGAGGTGTTAGGGAGAAACTTACGATTATATTTGTCATTACAATTCGTCTACACTCAATTCATTATGATTTTTAGGAGTGCAAGATGGAAAAAGCAATTAGAAATTTTCTGAGCCAAGAGTCGGCTGGCGGTATCCTGTTATTGGTTGCTGTTGCCTTAGCCATGCTGATGGCCAATTCCCCCTTATCTGGACTTTATCAAGGCTTTTTAGGCACTGACGTTCAAGTCAAAATTGGCGAGCTCAACATACACAAGCCACTCATCCTGTGGATAAACGATGGCTTGATGGCCATATTCTTTTTGCTGATTGGTTTAGAAGTGAAACGTGAGTTACTTGAAGGCGCCTTATCGAGTGTCGCTCAAGCTTCCCTGCCTACCTTTGCTGCCATTGGCGGCATGTTAGTCCCTGCTGGTGTGTACTTACTGTTTAACTATGGTGATCCTGTCACACAGGCGGGCTGGGCGATTCCTGCCGCGACCGATATTGCCTTTGCCTTAGGTATTATGGCACTGCTCGGAAGCCGCGTTCCTGTTTCACTGAAAGTCTTCTTACTTGCTTTAGCTATCATCGATGATTTAGGCGTCATAGTGATTATCGCGCTGTTTTATAGTACCGACTTATCAACCATCAGTTTAGTGATTGCCAGTTTAGCGATTGCGGGCTTGGTTGGGTTAAACCGCAAAGGGGTTACCTCACTTTTACCCTATGGCATCTTAGGGTTAATCCTTTGGGTTGCCGTACTTAAGTCTGGAGTGCATGCGACTCTGGCTGGCGTCATCATTGCTTTTTGTATTCCATTGCGGGCAAAGGATGGCAGTTCACCCTCAGAAGGCTTAGAGCATAGTTTGCATCCTTGGAGTACTTTCCTCATTTTGCCAGTGTTTGCTTTTGCCAATGCGGGCGTTTATGTCGGCAATATGAATTTGGAGACGTTAATTTCTCCTGTTCCTGTTGGTATTGCATTGGGCCTGATGTTAGGTAAGCCAATCGGTGTAATGTTATTTAGCTTTATTGCGGTGAAACTAAAATTAGCTCAATTGCCCGATGGCGTAGGTTGGAAGCAAATTGCCCCCGTCGCGGCCATGTGCGGTATTGGTTTTACTATGTCTATGTTTATTGCGTCGTTAGCCTTTGAACATGCAGACCCTATGTACGGTGACTTAGCACGCCTAGGGACCTTAATCGGTTCGATTATGGCAGCGTTAGTCGGGTATTTCTGGTTATCAAAAGTGTTACCTAAGAAAGGAGTATAACTATGATAAAGTTGAAATTAATGGGAATAGCAACGCTCTTATGTTTATCGACAACCGCGACGGCATCGCAAATTTCGGCCTGTAATCAGGATGCAAACTCGCAGACTTGCCAAAGCTATCTTGAAGGAATAGTGGATGGCGCTTTGATGTTTAAATCTGATTCCTTAGGGGCGAGATTAGAAACTAATGGTTATGAATCGAGGGCACTTAAGTATCGCGGTGGTAAACGTTTCCAAGAAGCGAATCGAACCTATTGCGCCGAACGTATTCCTGAACGTAACGTTTTAGTTTCAGGAGTCACTGAAGCGGTAAGTCTGGGGAATGCTGCCGATTTGGAGCAGTTACAAGGCATAGTTACTAACTTACTCGACTGCCAGCGTTTAAAGTAACTTGACTGGGAATCATCAGGTTTTTAATCATCTGATTTTAAACTATCGAGTTTAAAATAACACAGTAACCCCTCAGCGCTTTGGCGTTTGAGGGAGCATTAACAGCGGGTTAGCATGCTGCACTTGAATTATAACCACTTGTATTATTTTTGGATGATTAAGAAAAAGGGCTCAGTCGCGAAGGCGGCCGAAGCCCTATGTTTAACGCCGCAAACGATAACAGGGCAAATTCGTGCCTTAGAAGATAGGTTAAACGGCAGTCTGTTCAAGCGAGTCGGGCGGACATTGGAGGCGACAGAGTTAGGTGAATTGGTGTTTCGCTACGCCGATAAGATGTTTAGCCTTAGCTATGAAATGCTCGATTTACTTAATTATCAAAAAGCGGATGCCATGTTATTCGAGGTGGGTATTGCCGATGCCTTATCTAAAGCTTTAGTCAGCCGAGTTTTATTATCTGTAGTGCCTAATGACAATTCTATGCACTTAGCCTGCTATGAGGCGACTCACGAGAGCCTAATGGCGCGTTTACGTGAGCATAAACTGGATATGATCCTTTCGGATTGTGCAGGTGAGTCACTGAAATACCCTGAAATTTTATCTAAAAAATTGGGCGAGTGTGGCGTGAGTTTTTTCTCCGCTGAGACTTATAGCGCTGATTTTCCGGCTTGTTTAGAGCAAGGCCAGCTATTAATCCCCGGCCGCAGAACCTCACTTGGACAACAGCTATATCGCTGGTTTGACGAGCAAAACCTTAAAGTCAGTATCTTAGGTGAGTTCGATGATGCGGCCATGATGAAAGCCTTTGGTTACCTTAAACGAGGTATTTTTGTCACACCGTCGATTTATCGCCAAGAAGTGATTTCCCATGGTATGAATTTGCTCGGTGAAACCACCGATGTGAAAGAGGAATACCATGTGATGTTTGCCGAACGTATGATCCAACATCCTGCGGTAAAGCGATTATTGGATACAGATTTTAGCGATCTCTTTGAGGGGCTCGATACGCAAGTACAACAATGCTAATTTTGTAAGTCAATATGAAGGGTTAATCGACACTTTAGTCAGTGAACTGATAGACTAATGCCAAATCTGTGTTGGGAGAAATACCTTGGAATTAATGAACATCGCAAGGGTTCGCTGGGCATGTCGCCGTGGGATGCTGGAATTAGACGTCTTGCTTCAACCTTTTGTTGAAAACTTCTATCAAGAAATGTCCGATGAAGATAAAACCGTGTTTATCCGTTTGTTGGAATGTGAAGATCCAGAATTGTTTGCTTGGTTTATGGGCCATGAAGTGTGCCCTGATATTGAACTGGCTCGTATGATAGTGAAAGTCCGTGGAAGACCGGCACCATAGTTTCAGTGTAAAAGCCTCTTTCGACCAACGACTCTCGTTGGTCGTTTTTATTGGTGTCTGTTCTAGCTCATTTCTGCTTTGGCCCCAAAGCGACATTATCGCCTTATCTCTGCTTAAATATTTGTTTATCGTACTTGTTAGTATTTTTTTGCTGTCGCAGTTGTGGCGACTGCAGCATTGGCGTTTAGATTTTGTGCTGAGTGATAAAGGCGAGGGACGTTTGTCAACGGGGGAGCACTTTCAGGTACTAAAACGCACTTGGGTCACGCCCTTTGTTTGCTTTATTTATATCAAAGTGGATACTCAGCTACGGCTCTTGCTGGTTTGGGCAGATATGTTAGACGATACTGACTATCGACATTTATGTCGGCTGTTGCTGCGGGCTAAAATGCAACAGACTAAACCTCATTCTGAGATTTAGTCTGTTTATGATGAAGTAATCTATGCGTATGCCGTTACTTTTCTGGTAGTAAAATTGTTGGGCGAGGCGCGTCTAATTTCTCTGGATGATCGATATTAAAATGCAGCCCACGGCTTTCTTTACGCTCCATGGCACAGCGAATAATTAATTCGGCCACTTGCACTAAGTTACGTAATTCGAGCAAGTTATTGCTAACCCTGAAGTTACTGTAATATTCCTGAATTTCTTGCTGTAACATCAGGCAGCGGCGCAGTGCTCGCTCTAGACGTTTATCAGAGCGTACAATTCCAACGTAGTCCCACATGAATAACCGCAGTTCGTGCCAGTTATGGGCGATGACCACTTCCTCATCAGAGTTCGACACTTTACTTTCATCCCATGCTGGAATTTGTCCCGGGATTTGAATTTTATGCAGTTGGCTTTCTATGTCCTGTGATGCCGCACGGGCAAACACTAAACATTCGAGTAACGAGTTACTCGCCAGACGATTGGCACCATGTAAGCCCGTATAGGCGACTTCACCAATAGCATAGAGACCATTGAGATCCGTCTGACCGTGCATATCTGTCATCACACCACCGCAGGTATAGTGTGCGGCGGGTACCACAGGAATCGCATCCTTAGTGAT
Organism: Shewanella sp. SM73; assembly: GCF_025653795.1. Classification (NCBI taxonomy): domain Bacteria; kingdom Pseudomonadati; phylum Pseudomonadota; class Gammaproteobacteria; order Alteromonadales; family Shewanellaceae; genus Shewanella; species Shewanella sp. SM73. The sequence goes on along the minus strand of NZ_JAKKRY010000009.1, from coordinate 62,086 downwards.
ATCAATTCCTAGATCTAAGCAACGGCTATAGATGGTCGGAAAATGCTTCATCACAAAGTCAGCATCTTTATGGCTGATATCCAGATACACACAGTCGGCACCCAGACGTTTCATCTCGTAGTCGATGGCTCGGGCAACGATGTCACGGGGAGCGAGTTCAGCGCGTTCATCAAAGTCCGGCATAAAGCGGCTGCCATCAGGACGACGCAGATAAGCACCTTCTCCACGCAGGGCTTCGGTGAGTAAGAAGTTGCGCGCATCTGCGTGGTATAAACACGTCGGATGGAATTGGTTGAACTCCATATTCGCCACGCGGCAACCTGCACGCCATGCCATGGCAATACCATCACCACTAGCGACATCGGGGTTTGAGGTATATTGATAAACCTTAGAGCTACCGCCTGTTGCTAACGCAACAAACTTGGCCTTAACGGTTTCGACGTGTTCTTCATTACGATTCCACACATAAGCGCCTAACACACGATTACCTGGGCGATTTAACTTACGGGTGGTGATGAGGTCGATGGCGTTATAGCGTTCTAAAACTTGAATATTGGGATGGGCGAGTGCGCGCTCTTGCAGTGTGGTTTGCACTTCCTTGCCTGTAGCATCGGCAGCGTGCAGAATACGTCTGTGGCTATGGCCGCCTTCACGGGTTAAATGGTAAGGTGCGTCTTTTGCATTACCGTCTGTGGTTTCTTCTTTATCGAAGGCGACGCCACATTCGATAAGCCATTGCATCGCACTCTTGGCATTTTCAGCCGTGAAAGTGACAACGTCTTTGTCACATAAACCCGCCCCTGCGATTAAGGTGTCTGCAACATGGGATTCGATAGTGTCACTTTCGTCGAAGACGGAGGCGATACCGCCTTGGGCGTAGTAAGTCGACCCTTCCGAGAGTGGGCCTTTTGAAAGCAGAATTACTTTTGCTTTTTCAGCAAGATGCAAAGCTAGTGTCAGACCTGCGGCACCGCTACCTATGACTAATATGTCAGATTGGTGTTCAACTACTTGTTTCATCGGGTATCATGATGTGACTGAAGAGTGCCAACTATGGTAAACCAACTCACCGATTATGGGTACTTTCCTTTTTACCTTACTTTTTTTGTATAATTTTTAGAACTTTTTCAAAGCCCGCGAGTCTACATAAGTGAATATGATTCGAGCGACTGAGAAATCAGCATTTTAGATTTAGGAGAAGTCGGCTCGGATGAGTGGACAATTAAGTGATCAACAATTAGTTGAGCGCGTACAACAAGGTGATAAAAACGCTTTTAACCTGTTAGTGCTTAAATATCAAAGTAAAGTCATTAGCTTGATATCCCGTTATGTACGGAACCAAGCGGACGTTGCTGATGTCGCACAGGAAGCGTTTATCAAAGCTTACAGAGCTTTGCCAAACTTTCGCGGTGAAAGTGCATTTTATACTTGGTTGTACCGCATCGCAGTAAACACTGCGAAGAATTATCTCGTATCACAGGGGCGTAGAACGCCTGCGAATGATGTTGATGCAGAAGATGCCGAATATTACGAAGGTAGTGACGCGCTGAAGGAGTTTGCCTCCCCAGAACGGCTAATGTTATCGGATGAAATCAAAAAAGTGATTTTCGATACATTAGAGACCTTGCCTGAAGAATTACGAATGGCCATCTCATTGCGTGAACTCGATGGTATGAGTTACGAAGATATTGCCATAGTCATGGATTGTCCTGTCGGGACCGTAAGATCACGTATCTTCCGAGCACGAGAAGCAATCGATAAAAAGCTCCAGCCTTTGCTGGAAGCCTAAATTCTTATTTTAAGAAACCCTTATATTTAGACAGGTGAAAAATGGATAAATTAGGTCAAGAATGGGTATCTGCCGCAGTCGATGGAGAGACTGATGAACAGACCATGGCAGAGTTATCTGCTGATACACATTCACATGATAAATGGCATAACTATCATATGATAGGCGATGCCATGCGTGGCGAATTGCCGCAGACTATTGTGTTAGATCTCTCTGCTAGCATTGCTGCCGCCATTGAACTTGAGCCAGCGATAGTTGCGCCTAAGCATCATGTGTCTAAAGTCACTGCACCTGTAACGCCACAAATTGCCGCCAATTCGGAGCAAAGCCGCGTCGTACCTTTATTTAAGCAATTTGGCCAATATGCCATTGCTGCGACGGTTGCTATGTTTGCGATTGTGGGTGTGCAGAATTACAATCAAACTGCCGATGATGCCGCGTCACCATCGCCCGTGTTAATTACAAGGCCGCTTATTGGTAGCGCATCACCTGTGAGCCTACAAACCGGTCCTGTACAACAGAATCAAGGCTATACCAATGATCAGGTGAATGAGCAACGTCGCCGAATTAATACTTATATCCAAGATCATATGTTGCAACAACGATTGAATACTGGTGCGGTTGTAGAGGACAATACCGAGGTCGTACCCGTTCCGGTCAATCAATAACGAGGAGTTAGCTTGCGTCTAATCCTGTTGGCTTTATTAGCCTTGGTCTTTCCTGCAACCGCGCAGGAAGACATGCCTGCCAAAGCTTGGCTCGAGAAAATGAGTCAGGCTTTACGAGAGAAAGAGTTTAAAGCATCGATTATTCAACTTCAGGCCGATCATATTCGGCCTTTGGTTTACCTGCATGGTAAGGTGAATAATCAAGAAGTTGCCTTTCTAGAATACCTTAACGGTCCACCCAAAAATGCAGTGCGTGTAGGTAATCGTGTCACCTTTATTGAGCACGATGAGCCTGCGTATAGTATCGTTTCTAATCATATTCAAGGTGTCTGGCCTGCTGCTTTCTCTGCCAATATGGCGGATTTAGAAGTGGGTTATCAGTTTGTACTCGGTGGCCGTACCCGTATCGCTGGGCGTCCGGGGCAGATGATCCGCCTGTTGCCTAATGATGAATTCCGTTATGGCTTTCAAATTTGGCTTGATATGGAAACCTATCTGCCGCTGAGATACGACATGCTGACTCAAGATAAGCAATTACTTGAGCAGATCATGGTGATTGAACTCATTGAATTCAGCGAGCCGCCAGCCATTTTGCAAGAGGCTTATAAGCAAGAGTGGCCGGCAGTTATCGATCAAGCCGAGCGCCAAGACGGTCAAAACTGGCAATTTGCTTGGTTACCCGCAGGTTTTACTGTGGTAGTGCGCGACCACCATAGATTAATTGGCAGTCACGAAGCGGTGGAATACATAGCACTGACCGATGGACTGGCAAATATTTCTGTTTATGTGGCGCGAGCGGGCACGAGTCCATTGCCTGAAGAATTAATTACCCGTAATGGCTTGTCGTTAGTCTCAGAAAAAGTCGGTAATGCCGAAGTGGTTGCTGTGGGTAAAGTGCCGACAGAAACTCTAACGCGCATTGCTAAAAGTCTGACGCTAGAATAGGACGCCGATTATGATGGAAGAAATTGCCAGAGTCGTCTCCAGTGATAGTCAAGGCTGGTTGACGGTTGAAGTGGAACTTAAGAGTACCTGCAAGAGCTGCAGTAACAGTGAGTCTTGCGGGACCTCTGCTGTCGCTCAGGCTTTTTCCTCGAAAACCCAGCAATTTTCTATTCAGAGTGACCGCCGCTGTGAGGCTGGTGAATTACTCAAATTAGGCCTTCCCGAGAGCGTGATCCTCAAAGCAGCAGCATTAATCTATTTAATGCCGCTGTTTGGCCTGTTTGTCGGCGCAGCGTTAGGACAATTTTTAGGCCAGTTGCTTGAGTTTAATCCTAACCTAGGTGCCATGGGCTTTGCGGCCGTTGGTGCCTTGATTGCGTGGTCTTTTGGTAAGCAACAGGCCAAACGTTTAGAAGTTGATGCTCAGCCTGTGATTTTGGCCTATTTAGGTAGGAACATCAATTTAAACGAATTAGCTCAATAATTTCAATGTGTTATTTTTTATCAAATAACAGCTAACTGCGGTTTTGGACGTTGTTTTATCGGCCTGTCTTAAGTAGGAGTGAATGTGATTGGTATTGAAACCGCAATCAGGTACAATTTCGCTCCTTTGAACCGTATCCATTTTCAGTATTAGTCATTGCAGCATAATGAAACAAATTAGAAACTTCTCAATTATTGCCCATATCGACCATGGTAAATCGACGCTATCAGATCGTCTTATTCAGGTTTGTGGCGGTTTAACCGACCGTGAAATGGATTCTCAAGTTTTAGATTCTATGGATCTAGAACGTGAGCGTGGTATTACGATTAAGGCACAAAGTGTCACTTTGGATTATAAAGCCAAAGATGGCCTTGTCTATCAACTCAACTTTATTGATACCCCTGGTCACGTTGACTTCTCCTACGAGGTCTCGCGCTCATTAGCTGCCTGTGAAGGTGCTTTGCTGGTGGTTGATGCGGGTCAGGGCGTTGAAGCTCAGACACTGGCAAACTGTTATACCGCGCTGGATATGAATCTAGATGTGGTGCCCATTTTAAACAAGATTGACTTACCACAAGCCGATCCAGAACGTGTTGCTGCCGAGATTGAAGATATCGTCGGTATTGATGCGATGGATGCTGTGCGTTGTTCGGCTAAAACCGGTGTCGGTGTCGATGAGGTTTTAGAAGTCATTGTTGCCAAAATTCCACCGCCAGAAGGCGATCCTGACGCACCATTGCAAGCCTTGATCATCGATTCTTGGTTTGATAATTACTTAGGCGTAGTGTCGTTAGTGCGAATTAAACACGGTAGCCTGAAAAAAGGTGACAAGTTTAAGGTAATGTCTACAGGGCAAAACCACACTGCGGATCGCGTGGGTATTTTCACGCCAAAACAAACTGACAAAACCGAACTTAAAACCGGTGAAGTCGGCTTTGTGATTGCGGGTCTGAAGGAAATTCACGGCGCGCCCGTGGGCGATACGTTAACTTTAGCCAAAAATGGTGCTGAAAAGCCGTTACCTGGTTTTAAGAAAGTGAAGCCACAGGTATACGCTGGCGTATTCCCAATTTCGACCGACGAATATGAAAACTTCCGTGATGCGTTGAACAAACTCAGCCTGAACGATGCGTCATTATTCTTTGAACCTGAAAGTTCATCGGCACTCGGTTTTGGTTTCCGCATTGGCTATTTAGGCCTGCTCCACATGGAAATCGTACAAGAGCGTTTAGAGCGTGAATACAACCTAGAGTTGATCACCACTGCGCCAACCGTAGTGTACGAAGTTGTCATGACCAGCGGTGAAACGATTTACGTTGATAACCCGTCTGATCTGCCTGCGATTAACAACATTGAAGAAATGCGTGAGCCGATTGTTGAGGCCAACATTTTAGTGCCAAAAGAATACTTAGGTAACGTGATTACCCTGTGTATTGAAAAACGTGGCACCCAAGTGAACATGGTTTACCACGGTAACCAAGTGGCTGTAACTTACCATCTGCCAATGGCGGAAGTGGTCATGGATTTCTTCGACCGTTTGAAGTCCACTAGCCGTGGCTATGCATCCCTCGAATATAACTTTATTCGTTTCGATCCTGCAGACATGGTGCGTTTAGATATTCTCATCAACGGCGACCGAGTCGACGCCTTGGCTATGGTTATCCATAGATCAAACATTCGTCACCGTGGTTTAGCCTTAGTGGATAAGATGAAAGAACTTATTCCACGTCAGATGTTTGATATTGCGATTCAAGCGGCGGTGGGCAGTCAAATTATTGCACGTTCAACCGTGAAAGCCCTGCGTAAAGACGTAACGGCTAAGTGTTATGGCGGCGACGTTTCTCGTAAGAAAAAACTCTTAAATAAACAAAAAGAGGGTAAGAAACGGATGAAGCAAGTAGGTAACGTTGAGGTGCCACAAGAAGCATTCTTAGCGGTACTTAAGCTAAACGAGTAATCGTTAGTATAAGAAGTGACAATTTAGTTGACTATTGCGCCGCTGTTTGCGGCGCTTTAGTTAGGTTATCGCATTGGTTTATCACTTTGGTTTACCAAGGTCGAATACGGTAAGTTAACTAAAGTATGATATTCGCTGAGTTAGGCACCTTTAATTATTTTTAAGGCAGGAGTTCAATAAGCAATGGCAGCGTATTTTTCCATTATTCTAGTGCTAATCACCCTGATCTCAGGACTTATTTGGTTAGTCGATGTGCTCGTTTTCGCCCCAAAGCGTCGTGAGAGTTTAGCGTTAGCAAAGGCATCACAAGCGAATTTAACTGAAGAAGCTGAGTACCAAATCATTCGTGAGTCGACCATAGTCGAAACCGCGCATTCTATCTTCCCTGTGATTGCCTTTGTGTTGATCCTACGTTCATTCATTTATGAGCCATTTCAAATCCCATCGGGTTCTATGATGCCAACCCTCTTAGTGGGCGACTTCATTCTGGTGGAAAAATTTAGTTATGGGCTTAAAGATCCCGTATGGCGCACTAAACTGGTTGAAACTGGTGAGCCCAAACGCGGTGATGTGGTGGTATTTAAATATCCTGAAAATCCGCAAATTGACTACATCAAACGTGTTGTCGGTTTACCGGGTGATAGAATTATTTACCGTAACAAGCAGTTGATGATCCAGAAGGCCTGTGGCGTTGAGCAAACAGCTTGCCCAGAACCGCAAGTTATCGCCCGCACTGAGATCAGTCGTGGTGATTACAGCCAAGATGGTGTGCCGTTGCTGCGTTATAAAGAGGAATTGGGTGATGTCGCCCACGATATCTTGATCAACCCAAGTCGACCTGACATGCTGGGGTATTTTAAGCGCGAAGGTAATTTACCCGCGGGTGAATTTTTAGTGCCAGAAGGCCATTACTTTGCCATGGGTGATAACCGCGATAACAGTACCGACAGTCGTTTCTGGGGCTTTGTGCCAGAAGAGAACCTTGTTGGTAAAGCGGTAGCGATTTGGATTAGTTTTGAATTTGACCGTTCAAAAGCCGACTTCCTCCCAACTTGGGTGCCTAGCGGTGTGCGTTTTGAGCGTGTAGGTGGAATTAAATAGCATGGAACCGATTAAAAATTTGCCACGTTTGTGTCGTACCTTAGGTTATGAGTTCAAGAATATTGAGCTTTTGACTCAAGCGCTGACCCACAGAAGTGCGGCAAATAAGCATAATGAGCGCTTAGAGTTTTTAGGTGATTCAATTTTATCTATCGTGATTTCTGATGCTTTGTATCATCAGTTTCCGAAGGCAACCGAAGGCGATTTAAGCCGGATGCGTGCCACCTTAGTTCGCGGTGATACCTTAACTATCATCGCCCAAGAGTTTAAGCTCGGCGATTATTTATATCTCGGTCCTGGCGAGTTGAAAAGTGGCGGATTTAGACGCGAGTCGATTCTTGCCGATGCAGTTGAAGCCATTATTGGCGCCGTTTACCTTGATTCCGATCTCGAAGTTTGCCGTGCATTACTGTTGAAATGGTATGCCGAGCGTTTGGCCGAAATCCAACCTGGGATCAGTCAGAAAGACGCTAAGACATTACTGCAAGAACATTTACAAGGGTTTAAAAAGCCGCTGCCTGATTACCAAGTAATCAACATAGAAGGCGATGCCCACGATCAGACATTTACCGTTGAATGTCGTATTGAAGACTTGAGCCAAAGCGTCATTGGTGTGGCGAGTTCACGCCGTAAAGCCGAGCAAATCGCGGCCGCTCAAGTATTGGAGTTACTAAAGAAATGACCAAAAAAACAGACTTGTCAGGTATCGATGCTGCAAAAGCGGCAACTGAGCCGAGTTTAGATGAATTACTGGCAAGGATGAATGCGGCCGCGCCAACGCCGTCGGCCCAATACGATGTCACTTATTGCGGCATGGTGGCGATCATTGGTCGCCCTAACGTCGGTAAATCAACGTTAATCAACCGTTTGCTTGGTCAGAAGGTGAGTATTACTTCTAAAAAGCCACAAACAACGCGCCACCGTATCATGGGTATTCATACCGATGGTCCGAAGCAAATCGTGTTCATCGATACACCTGGTTTACACATAGAAGAGCAGCGGGCGATTAACCGCCTGATGAACCGCGCAGCAGCCAGTTCGCTTGCCGATGTGGCTATGGTGATTTTTGTGGTCGATGGCATGACGTGGACCGCCGATGATGAGATGGTGTTGAGTAAATTACGCCGTGGCGGTGAAGAGCGTCAGACAATTCTGGCGATCAATAAAGTCGACAATATCAAAGACAAAGAATCGCTGTTCCCGTATTTGGAAGAAGTCGCCAAAAAATATCCTTTCGATGAAATTTTGCCGATTTCAGCCAGTAAAGGTACCAACGTTAAGCGCATTTTAGAGCTAGCGGCGGCGTCGATTCCTGAAGGACCTTTCTTCTTCCCTGAAGACTATGTTACCGATCGTTCGCAACGTTTTATGGCGTCGGAAATTGTGCGTGAAAAACTGATGCGCTTCTTAGGTGATGAATTACCCTATGATGCGACAGTTGAGATTGAACAGTTCAAGATGATGGAAAATGGTGTTTATCAAATCAATGCCTTGATCCTTGTTGAGCGTGAAGGTCAAAAACGTATGGTGATTGGTAGCAAGGGCGAACGTATTCGTACTATCGCAACTCAAGCTCGCTTAGACATGGAGACCTTGTTTGATAATAAAGTTTTCCTCGAAGTGTGGGTGAAAGTGAAATCCGGTTGGGCCGATGATGAACGCGCCTTGCGTAGCTTAGGTTACGGCGACGATTAAGCATTAATTTCAGCGAGCGCGCTTACCGATGAAACGTGGTTACGTTTTACATCATCGCCCATATCGAGAGTCCAGTGTCTTAGTTAACCTGTTAGTTGACGGCATTGGACGGGTTGATGTGGTTGCCCGAACCGGCAGCGGTAAGCGCTCTATCAAGAGTATTCTCCAGCCCTTTCAACCGCTGATCTTCGAATTTAGCGGTAAGTCTGAATTAAAAACCTTAACTCAAGTCGAAGCCGCTGCGCCTGCTGTGCCTCTTTCTGGTCAAAGCTTGTTTGCTGGCATGTATATCAATGAGTTATTGGTTCGCACTTTGTCTGTACAGCACAATGCCGAAGAGTTGTTCCTCATTTATCATCAAGCTTTAGTCGGCCTTGCCGCGAAGTTTTGCCAATCCCAACTGCGTTATATTGAGCTTGCCTTGCTGCGGGAATTAGGTTTTATGCCTTCTCTTAGCCGCGATACTCAAGGTGAACCACTCGTGCCTGACGATTATTACCAGCTCGTGCCTGAGTTAGGTTTTCAATTTGTGCTTAACTCCCGTGCTCGCAACGCCTACCAAGGGGCAATGTTGACGGCGCTTAACGATAACCAGCTCACCGAAGCACATTTTTTGAGCGCGAAGTTGTTGATGCGCTCCCTGTTAACGCCATTACTCGGGACTAAACCTTTGTTGAGTCGACAATTGTTCGTCAGCACTGCCGTACCAACTAAGATTGATGGGAATAATTCGCCCTAGCTCCTGTTTTTTAGCGTGAGCCTAAGTACAATAGGCCGCAATATCAGCGTTAAACATTAAGGAGTTCCCGATGAGCCGTATCTTATTGGGCGTGAATATCGACCATATTGCTACTCTGCGCCAAGCCCGTGGCACCAGTTATCCTGATCCTGTGCATGCTGCTGCCGTTGCTGAACATGCTGGCGCCGATGGCATCACTATTCATTTGCGTGAAGACAGACGCCACATCATAGACCGCGATGTATATTTGTTGGCAAAAACCTTGAAAACCCGCATGAATTTTGAATGCGCTGTGACCGAAGAAATGCTTAACATCGCCTGTGAAATTAAGCCGACCTATGTCTGTTTAGTGCCAGAAAAACGTCAAGAAGTCACCACTGAAGGTGGCTTAGATGTGGCGGGACAATTAGATAAAATCACTGCTGCAGTTAGTCGTTTAGCTGCTGAGGGTATTCAAGTCTCCTTATTTATCGATGCCGATAAAACTCAAATTGATGCCGCTGTTGCCTCTGGCGCACCGCTTATTGAAATTCATACGGGCTGTTATGCCGATGCTAAAACGGAAGCAGAAGAAGCCACTGAGTTAGCGCGTATTAGCGAAATGGCAAAATACGCCCATGGCAAAGGTTTAGTGGTTAACGCAGGTCATGGTCTGCATTATCACAACGTGAAACCGATTGCGGCGATTCCTGAGTTATATGAACTCAATATCGGTCATGCGATTGTCGCACGTGCCGCCATTGACGGTTTAGCGACAGCAGTGAAAGACATGAAAGTGTTAATGCTTGAAGGTCGTCGAGGCGAATAATGGCGATTGTCGGCCTAGGCACAGATATCGTCGAGATTGAGCGTATTCAGGTCCATGTGGCACGCGCAGGTGACAAGCTGGCGAAACGTGTGCTGACCGAGTCTGAGTTAGCCATTTATACTGCCCATAGTCAGCCAAGTCGTTATCTTGCCAAGCGTTTTGCGGCAAAAGAAGCCGCAGCCAAAGCCCTCGGTACGGGTATTGGCCGCGGTGTGTCGTTTCAGCATATTCACATTGGCAACAATGAGGATGGTGCACCGACGATTCACTTTACCGAGGGTGCGCTGACGCGCTTACAGCAGCTTAAAGCGACGGTTGGGCATATCTCTATTGCCGATGAAAAATCCTATGCGATTGCGACGGTAATCATAGAGTCTCAATAAACCCGAGTTTGCGTCTGTTGGTGGTAAAAAAGGAACCTTAGGGTTCCTTTTTTCATTTCTGGATGGGTATCCAAATCAGTGCTAAATTACTGAATGCAACAATTTATTTACTTTTACTGTTCAGCTTAATTGTTTTACGTTAGTTTATGGCTTGCGCGTCGCTCAATTTGGCGCACGTAAAAGCAGGGGCAAATGAAGAGGAACCCGACATGAAATCCGCCGCAGAGCAGTTATCGACCTACAAAAGTGTGCATTTAAATCAGCGTAATATTCAGACCCATTTTATTGGCATCCCACTGATTATTTGGTCTGCTTTCCTGTTGCTGGCCACAGTGCGTATTCCGCTGGGCAGTATGGGAGAGACAAGTTTAGCAGTGATAGTCGGTATATCCGTGTTGGCCTATTATGTCCGTTTACACTTAAGGCTTTCAATGGGGCTCATATTATTTATGGTACCTGTGCTGCTCACTACTGAGTGGGCGGCGCATATCGCCGGTGCCACTTGGCTTGCCCTAGGGGTATTTGTGGTGGGCTGGGTATTCCAGCTAATCGGCCATCAATATGAAAAAGCCAAGCCTGCCTTTGTGGATGACTTAAATCAGCTATTAATTGGGCCATTTTTCTTAATGGCGGAAGTGTATTTTATGTTGGGCTTAGAAAAGGCGCTGAACGCCCAGATAACGCCAATGGCGCTTGAGAAGCGCCGTATACTTGAGGCGAAAAAGTCTGCATAGCTTGGCTAGATAGTGAATTAGAGTAGATAGATTTATAGCTTGGGGGAGCATCATCGCTTGGAGGAAATCGTCGGCCGGACCACATCTTAACTCGCGTGGTTCGGCCAATTTTTATGCTCAAAATTGAGGATTAAACTCTGGGGGGATGATAATACAGCGGGATAATTCTCACTGTATTAATCATATTTTCTGACACATCAATTATCTCTAATGGATAACCTGCTAAACGTAAACTGGTATTCGCAGAAGGAATTTCCTCCAGATACTCCAGAATCAGACCATTGAGGGTTTTAGGGCCATCGGTGGGAAAGTTCCACTTCATTTCTTTATTCAAATCGCGGATCGTAATGCCCGCATCAACTAAGTAGCTGCCATCTTGCTGGACCTTAATGTCTTCACTCGGGGTGGTCAACATAGAAGTGGTAAAGTCGCCGACAATCTCTTCGAGAATATCTTCGAGTGTTACTAGACCTTGAATATCACCATATTCATCAACGACTAAGCCGATGCGCTCTTTATTTTGTTGGAAGTTAGCTAGTTGCACATTGAGTGGCGTACCTTCTGGCACAAAGTAGAGTTCTTTCACTGCACGTAGCAAAGATGACTTGCTAAATTGCTCTTTAGATTGGAGGCGCAGGGCATCGCGTAGATGAATAAAGCCCACTGCATCGTCTATGGTGTCGCGATACACTAACACTCGGGTATGTGGACTTTGGATCACCTGACGATTGATAACCTTAAATTCGTCATTAACGTTAATTCCGTAGATATCTGAGCGTGGCACCATAATATCTTCAACGGTGACTTTCTCTAAATCCAAGATAGATAACAGCATTTCTTGGTGGCGTCGGGGGATGAGTGCCCCTGCCTCATGTACCACAGTGCGCAACTCTTCTTGGTTTAGCGCATCGCTACTATTAACGGTTTTTATCCCCATCAAACGTAAGATGCCTGTGGTTATCAAATTAACGCTTGAGACAACATAGGCAAAGGTCGAGGAAAGTATAAGTAGCAGAATGCTAGAGGGAAAAGCAATACGCTCAGGATTTAGCGCGGCGATGGTTTTTGGCGTGACTTCAGCAAAAACGAGCACGACTAACGTAAGCACGCCAGTTGCAACAGCGACCCCTAAGTCGCCCCAAAGACGCATACCAATGATAGTCGCAATAGCAGATGCGGAAATATTGACTAAGTTATTGCCAATTAAGATCAATCCAATCAAACGGTCAGGACGCTCAAGTAACTTCAAGGCTCTAATCGCCCCTTTATGGCCATTGTTGGCTAAGTGGCGTAAACGGTAACGGTTGAGAGTCATCATTGCGGTTTCTGAGCCTGAAAAATAGGCAGAGAATAGGATAAGCACTAGTAAAACGATCAGGAGTGCGCTTGTCGATATAGCGTCCAAAAAAGGCTCCAATGTGGCCAGTAAACTTAAGTAAATACCGACATTTAAAAAAAGTGTCAAGTCGGCCGCAGCAATAACTGCCCCAGCCGACATAAATGTTTAGTTGAGGATTAACTCTTTGACAATGCGCGCGCCAAAATATGCGAGCGAAAGTAAGGATGCGCCAGTCAGAGTATAAATGACTGCGGTACGAATTTTACAACCGACCCAATACTGTTGCCACAGCATAGTAATGTATACAAACCAAGCCATTATCGACAGAATTGCCTTATGACCTTTACCATCGGCGAACATATCTTCAAGGAAGATAAAACCAGTCGCGAGCGACAAACTGAGCAAGATAACGCCGATAATCACCAGATGATAAAGCTGTTTTTCAACTGTCATCAGCGGCGGAATGCCAGGGCTCAGCATAAATTGTTTTTTCTTCAGTTTATTTTGGATCATCGCCAGTTGTATCGCATACAGGGCGGCAATCATCAGGGCGCTGTAGGCCATGAGTGACAACACGACGTGGGCTAATACTTCAGGATAAAGCTCAAAATGCGTGATGAATTTAGGTGGCAATAACCAGAGTAGGGCAACCGAAAGCACTGAGCAGGCATAAACCACGGGCACGACGACGATGACCTTCAGCCTGAACATCAATATCGTAAAAGTAAAAGCGATAATCCAGTTCACTAAGGAAATCACATTCGTCAGGCTAAAGTTTTGGCCATCTGTGGTGAAAATCACTTGTGATAATGCTGCGGCATGTAAAATAACCGCAATAGCGGCAAAGCCTGCGACAGCACGGCGATTCGGACCGTCTGGGTGAAACAATCGACTCGTCACTAGTACCAATGCAATGCAATAAAAAAACATGGCTGAGGCAGAAAAGATGACCATGGGTAATTAACCTATTTGTGTAGTTAAAGGTGCCTTAAAAACGGGGCATACAGATCAATATTTTCCCTAGAATAACATGAGCTGTCGGCAAATGGGCAGTGACATGAGTTGCAAAATTTAGCAGATTCTTATTGTTAGGGTTAAATAGTGTGTCGACGACAATAAAACATGACTCAGCGCAAGTAAAACACTTAACCACAATCAAGATGGGTGCAGCAGTAGCATAATGCGCATGCATCGTTATAATACAGCCCATCAATCGAGATTCTTAAAGGTATAGAACAGGACGATGTTTGAGAACCTAACCGACAGACTGTCACGCACACTGAAAAATATCAGTGGCCGTGGTCGCTTAACTGAAGAAAACGTTAAGGAAACCCTGCGCGAAGTGCGTATGGCACTGCTGGAGGCCGATGTTGCCCTGCCTGTGGTGCGCGAATTTGTTAATAACGTAAAAGAACGTGCCGTTGGCCAAGAAGTCTCTAAAAGCTTAAGCCCAGGTCAAGCCTTTATTAAGATAGTTCAAAGTGAACTTGAAAAATCCATGGGCGAGGCGAATGAAGCCCTAGATTTAGCCACTCAGCCGCCAGCTGTGATTATGATGGCAGGTCTGCAAGGTGCGGGTAAAACCACCAGTGTGGCCAAACTGGGTAAATTTTTACGCGAACGCCATAAAAAATCGGTATTAGTCGTCAGTGCTGACGTTTATCGCCCTGCGGCGATTAAACAGCTTGAGACGTTAGCGCAAGAAGTGGCGGTGGAGTTTTTCCCATCGGACGTTAGCCAAAAGCCAATCGACATTGCGAAAGCGGCGATTGCCCACGCTAAATTAAAGTTTATCGATGTGGTGATCCTCGATACCGCGGGTCGTCTGCATGTCGACGAAGCCATGATGGACGAGATCAAAGGCTTACACGCAGCGGTTAAGCCTATCGAAACCTTGTTCGTTGTTGATGCTATGACAGGTCAAGATGCGGCAAACACCGCTAAGGCGTTTAACGAAGCTTTGCCACTGACAGGGGTTATCTTAACCAAAGTCGATGGTGATGCGCGCGGTGGTGCGGCGTTATCGATTCGCCACATTACGGGCAAGCCGATTAAATTCCTCGGTGTGGGTGAAAAGACCGACGCGTTAGAGCCATTCCATCCAGACCGTATTGCCTCACGCATTTTGGGCATGGGCGATGTGTTATCGCTTATCGAAGAAGTTGAGCGCGGCGTCGATAAAGAAAAGGCCATGAAGCTGGCTTCGAAAGTGAAGCAAGGTGGCAGTTTCGATTTAGAAGATTTCCGTGAGCAGTTACAGCAAATGAAAAATATGGGCGGCATGATGAATATGCTGGAAAAACTGCCCGGTGTCGGTCAATTGCCCCCAGAAGCCTTAGCGCAAATCCAAGACGGCAAGATGACAGGTCAAATGGAAGCCATCATTAATTCGATGACTTCCAAGGAGCGTAAGAACCCTGATTTAATCAAGGGCTCACGCAAACGTCGCATCGCAGCTGGTTCTGGCACGCAAATTCAAGATGTAAACCGTTTATTGAAACAGTTTACTCAAATGCAAAAGATGATGAAAAAAATGTCTGCTAAAGGCGGCATGCAAAAAATGATGCGCGGAATGCGTGGCATGATGCCGCCAGGAATGAAATTTCCGGGACGTTAATCGGGCATTTTTAGTTAAACTTAGCACTTTATCAGTCGGTTGAATCTGGCAACAATGAACCGCTTACTGAGGGCGCAGGCGTAATAATCGCCATCTTTGGTTGCATTCGTTGGAAAGTCAGGTAAAATCTTCCGGCTTTCTATCTGGGACTCTTCGCGAACACGGGGTTCCAGTTTTTATTTTTGCTTCAAGCAAATCATTAGAGGATTGAAAACGCATGGTTACCATTCGTTTAGCTCGTGGCGGCGCAAAAAAGCGTCCATTTTACAACATCGTTGTTGCTGATAGCCGTAACGCTCGTGACGGTCGTTTCATCGAGCGTGTTGGTTTCTTCAACCCATTGGCCCGTGGCCAAGAAGAAACTTTACGTTTAGACCTAGCTCGCGTTGAGCACTGGGTTTCTAACGGTGCAGCTGCTACAGAACGTGTAGCAAAACTGATCAAAGACGCTCGTAAAGCAACAGCTTAATAGCGTTAAGGTATAGATTGATGAGCAGTAACCAACAGCCAGTCGTACTGGGGAAATTAGGCTCCTGTCATGGCATTAAAGGTTGGCTGAAAATCACCGCCTATACCGATTCTGTTGAAGGTATCTTTGACTATTCACCTTGGCTTATTAAAGAAAATGGTGAATGGCGCGAAATAAAGGTCACCCAGTGGCGTTATCAAGGTAAGGCCGTTGTTGCCTTACTTGATGGCGTAGAAACACGGGAGCAAGCGCAAATGCTCACAAATTGTGAGATTGCGATTTTGCCGGAACAGATGAACGATTTGCCAGCAGATGAATTCTACTGGCGTGATCTCATCGGTTGCGAAGTGGTCAATACAACAGGCTATAACATGGGGATTGTCGATCAGATCGTGGAAACAGGATCGAACGACGTATTACTTGTTAAAGCCAACGCTAAAGATAGTTTCGGCAAAGTGGAACGTATGATCCCCTTTGTCCCTGAGCAGTTCATCAAAACGGTGGATCTGCAAGGTAAACAGATTTTAGTGGATTGGGATCCTGACTTCTAAGTCGAGGTACAACAGATGTGGTTAGGGGTAATAACCCTGTTCCCAGAGATGTTCCGTGCCGTGACAGACTTTGGAGTTACGGGTCGAGCCGTGAAAAACGGCCTGCTCGAGTTGCACACGTGGAATCCCCGTGATTTCACCCATGATAGACATAATACGGTAGATGACAGGCCTTACGGCGGTGGTCCCGGAATGTTGATGATGGTGCAACCCTTGCGCGATGCCATCCATGCAGCGAAAGCCGCAGCGGGTGAAGGTGCGAAGGTGATTTATTTGTCACCTCAAGGACGCAAGCTGGATCAGCAAGGCGTCACTGAGTTGGCTCAATCATCACGTTTGATTTTGGTCTGTGGTCGATACGAAGGTATTGACGAACGCATCATTCAAACGGAAGTGGATGAAGAGTGGTCGATAGGGGATTACGTGCTTTCGGGCGGCGAATTACCGGCGATGACTCTGATAGATTCAGTATCGAGATTGGTTCCTGGCGTGCTAGGAAAACAAGCTTCGGCGGAGCAAGATTCTTTCTCCGACGGTTTACTGGATTGTCCACATTACACTCGCCCTGAAAGCTTGGATGGTCTTGACGTACCGGCAGTGCTGCTAAGTGGCAACCACGAACAAATTAGACTCTGGCGTTTACAGCAAAGCCTTGGTAGGACTTTACTTAGACGGCCAGAATTATTGCAAAATCTAGCTCTGACTGACGAACAAACGACTCTATTAGCGCAGTTCGTTGAAGCAATGGACAAGCATGCTTAGTCGTAGCTCAGTTAATTCTAGAACGGAGTAAGTTATGAACAACATCATTAAAATGCTCAACGATGAGCAAATGAAACAAGACGTACCTGCGTTTGGTGCTGGTGATACAGTAGTCGTTCAGGTTCGTGTTAAAGAAGGCGATAAAGAGCGTTTACAGGCTTTTGAAGGCGTTGTAATTGCTAAGCGTAACCGTGGTCTGCACTCTGCATTCACAGTACGTAAAATCTCTAATGGCGAAGGTGTTGAGCGTGCTTTCCAAACGCACAGCCCGCTGATCGCTAGCATTGAAGTTAAGCGTCGTGGTCGCGTTCGTCGCGCCAAACTGTACTATCTGCGTGATCGTTCAGGTAAATCTGCACGTATCCGTGAGAAGCTGGCAACTAAGTAATAGTTACCGCTACAGAAAACAAGACGTAGTGTTCGCACAGAAAACCGCCCTAGTGGCGGTTTTTTGTTGCTGTTTTTTGAGTATTTATACTTGATCTAAAGAGAATGAACAGGCATAGTGGTCGCCTGCTTGTAATGGTGTAGCATTACAAGATTACATTGCGATGGATTTACGCTATTTTTTATCCGAAATGAATACCCAAGCTGACTTGAAGTCCTGCTTCGACAACTGGGTTAAACACTAAGTCTTAGGTGGTAAGCATGCAACAAGATACGATTAACAACGTACACATCAGTTCAGAGAAAGTCTTAATCACGCCGCAAGAGCTTAAAAATGCCTTGCCACTCTCTGAGCATGCTTATCGCTATATCCTCAATGCTCGCAAAACCGTGGCTGATATTGTTCATAAGCGTGACAATCGAGTATTGATCGTCACCGGGCCATGCTCCATCCATGATATCGCCGCCGCAAAAGAATACGCTTTAAGGCTTAAAACTCTGCACGATGAACTCAGTGATGAGTTTTATATCTTAATGCGAGTCTACTTTGAAAAGCCGCGTACTACGGTAGGTTGGAAGGGCATGATCAATGATCCCGATATGGATGAATCCTTCGATGTCGAAAAAGGCCTGAAAATGGCCCGTGAACTGATGATTTGGTTGGCCGAGTTAGGACTGCCAGTTGCTACCGAAGCACTCGATCCTATCAGTCCTCAGTACATTTCTGAGCTTGTCACTTGGTCTGCCATTGGTGCTCGCACCACTGAATCGCAGACTCATAGGGAAATGGCATCGGGTTTGTCTATGCCGGTGGGCTTTAAAAATGGCACCGATGGTAAGCTCGATGTAGCGATTAATGCGCTAAAATCGGCGGCCAGTAGCCACAGATTTATGGGCATAAACCAACAGGGCCAAGTCGCATTATTGCAAACTGCAGGTAATCCCGATGGCCATGTGATTTTACGCGGTGGTGCAACGCCCAACTATGATGCGGCGAGTGTGGCAGAGTGTGAAACGCAGCTCCATAAAGCCAAACTCAATGCACGTTTGATCATCGATTGCAGCCATGGCAATTCATCCAAAGACTACAGCCGCCAAAAGCCTGTCTGTGAAGATGTGTTCGAGCAGATTTATAACGGCAATAAGTCGATTATTGGCGTCATGCTAGAAAGTCATTTAAATGAAGGCAATCAAAGTTGTGATAGGCCATTAAGCGAGCTAGCTTACGGTGTTTCTGTAACAGATTCTTGTATTAATTGGGAAAAAACAGAAACCATTTTACGGGAAGGTGCAGCGAAGTTATCTTCAATACTTCCAACGCGTTTCGATATGCTTAAAGTAGCTAACGCTTAAATTGGTTACAGCTTAATGGACTCAGGTATGAATGAAAAAACAACGGCCGAATTAGAACACCTTCGCGGCCTGATTGATGGTGTTGATCAGCAATTACTGCACTTACTGCGTAAGCGCTTGGATCTCGTTGCGCAAGTGGGCACGGTGAAACACGGCGCCGGTTTACCTATTTATGCACCTCAGCGTGAAGCCGCCATGCTGGCTAAACGCCGTGAAGA
Source organism: Shewanella sp. SM73 (assembly GCF_025653795.1). Classification (NCBI taxonomy): domain Bacteria; kingdom Pseudomonadati; phylum Pseudomonadota; class Gammaproteobacteria; order Alteromonadales; family Shewanellaceae; genus Shewanella; species Shewanella sp. SM73. The sequence continues at coordinate 43,087 of NZ_JAKKRY010000009.1, read as the reverse complement.
AGCAAAAACTATGGGGATCGAGCCGCAGTTGATCGAAGATATTTTGCGTCGCTTGATGCGCGAGTCTTACCTTAATGAGAAAGATGTAGGCTTTAAACAAGTCAAAAAAGATTTAGGATCTGTGGTGATTGTCGGCGGTAAAGGGCAACTCGGTGGACTGTTCTCACAAATGCTGACTTTATCCGGCTACCAAGTGAATCTGCTCGATAAAGATGATTGGCAGCAAGCGGATAACCTATTTGCCGATGCGGGGATGGTGTTAGTGACAGTGCCTATTGCGATTACTTGCGAGCTTATTCGTGAAAAGCTGACCCAATTACCAGCCGACTGCATTCTGGCGGATTTGACCTCCATCAAGACTGAGCCAGTTAAAGCCATGCTTGAGGCGCATTCTGGTCCCGTCGTTGGTTTTCATCCTATGTTTGGTCCTGATGTGGGCAGTCTGGCGAAGCAAGTCGTGGTGGTGTGTCATGGTCGCTCGCCGGAAAAATACCAGTGGTTACTTGAGCAGATCGCCATTTGGGGCGCGCGGATTGTCGAAGCAGAACCAGAGCGTCACGACAATGCGATGCAGCTAGTGCAGGCAATGCGTCACTTCTCGACCTTTGTGTATGGTTTGAATCTGTGTAAGGAAGAGGCTGATATCGATACTTTACTGCAATTTAGCTCGCCGATTTACCGATTAGAATTGGCTATGGTAGGGCGCTTATTCGCCCAAAGCCCAGAGCTTTACGCCGATATTATTTTTGCCCAGCAAGATAGCCAGCATGCTATTGGTGATTATTTAGATAACTACCGTGAAGCGTTAGAGCTACTAAAACGGGGTGACAGGAACGAGTTTATTAAGCAGTTCCAAAGTGTCGCCAAATGGTTTGGGGATTTTGCACCTCAATTCCAGCGCGAAAGTCGTATTATGCTGCAATCGGTTAATGATATGAAAACCAATTAATAAATAAACAGTTACCCTTTAAAACGCCCATCATTGATGGGCGTTTTTTTATGGATTTTAACAGGTCACATTGTATTAATTAGCAATTGCTTAAGGTGATCTTTCTCTAACATTTAGCATCTCACTTTAGAAATGACTGTCGCTTATGGCACGTTTAGGTAGACTAGTTTTAAACATGCAAAAATAAAGCATGAATTTAAATTAGGAGTCTATCCATGTTCTGTATTCAGTGTGAGCAAACCATTCGTACACCCGCTGGCAATGGTTGTAGTTATTCCCAAGGTATGTGTGGCAAGTTGGCGGCAACGTCCGATCTGCAAGACTTGCTGATTTACATGCTACAAGGCGTGTCTGTATATGCGGTTAAAGCTCGCGAGCTGGGCATTATCGATGCTGAAATTGATAGTTTTGTGCCTAAAGCCTTTTTCGCGACCCTCACCAACGTCAACTTCGATGATGAGCGCATTATGGCCTATACCCAGCAGGCGGCTAAGTATCGTGCTCAGTTAAAAGCTTCTTACGAAGCGGCTTGTGAACAAGCCGGTATTGCTGCTGAGCAAGTGCCGCAAGTCGCTCAGTTAGTGCTGGGGACAAGTAAGATTGAAATGCTAGCGCAGGCACCGATTGCACTGCTGAATAAAGATAAGCATGAAGTTCATGAAGACATCATGGGATTGAGGTTATTGTGTTTATATGGCCTTAAGGGCGCGGCTGCTTATATGGAGCATGCTCGCGTGTTGGGTCAGACTGATGCTGATGTGGCAGGGCGCTTCCATGAAATTATGTCTTTCTTAGGTGAGCCGAGTGTTGATGGCGATAAGCTGTTTACTACGGCTATGGACATAGGTCAGTTGAACTACCGCATAATGGCAATGCTGGATGCGGGTGAAACTCAAGCCTTTGGTCATCCTGAGCCAACTGTGGTCAACACTAAGTCAGTTAAGGGCAAAGCCATACTAGTCTCTGGCCATGACATGAAGGATTTAGAGCTTATTCTCGAGCAGACTGTAGGCAAGGGTATCAATGTGTTTACCCACGGTGAAATGCTTCCTGCACTGGCGTATCCAGCCTTTAAAAAATATGCACATCTTGTCGGAAATTACGGCAGTGCTTGGCAGAATCAACAGCAAGAATTTGCCAATTTCCCTGGCGCTGTGGTGATGACATCTAACTGTATTATCGATCCAAATGTGGGTAGTTATAGTGATCGTATCTTTACTCGCAGCATAGTGGGCTGGCCTGGTGTGGTGCATATCGAAGGAGATGATTTCTCGGCTGTCATTGATAAAGCGTTAGTCTTAGAAGGCTTTATCTATGATGAAATCCCACACACTATCACTATTGGTTTTGCCCGTAATGCCTTGATGGTCGCAGCGCCCGCCGTGGTTGAAAATGTGAAGAGTGGTGCGATTAAGCATTTCTTCCTTGTTGGCGGTTGCGATGGCGACAAAGCCGACAGAAGCTACTTCACTGAACTTGCTAAATCCACACCTAAGGATTCAATAATCCTGACGCTAGGCTGTGGTAAGTATAAATTCAATAAGCTCGAATTTGGTGACATTAACGGTATTCCACGTTTGCTCGATGTGGGCCAATGTAACGATGCCTATTCAGCGATTCAGTTAGCGATTGCATTAGCTGAAGTGTTTGAATGTGATATTAATGAATTACCTCTGAGCTTAGTGCTTTCTTGGTTTGAGCAAAAAGCCATTGTAGTACTGCTGACACTGTTGTCACTTGGCGTTAAAAATATTCGAACAGGCCCGACGCCACCTGCGTTCCTGACGGCCAATTTAGCCAAAATTTTGGAAGATAAGTTTGGCTTGCGTAATACCACGACAGTCGAAGCCGATTTAAAAAATATGTTAAACGTGGCTTAAATCAACCAAGAATTGTTGCTGAACTGCGGTTTTGGCTTGTTTACTGAGACCGCAGTGTTTTGTGGGTAAATGCTATGAACATGAGTGTGATAGCGGGAACGCGGGCATTATCGGTTTCGCCCCATAAACCCGGAAGTGTTAATCAATTAGTGTGCGTCGAACGCTGGAATGAAACCTCGGATGTCGTGAGTTTTCGTTTTCAAGCGGGCGAGCCGATGAAGTTTGACTATAAACCCGGTCAGTTTATGACCTTTGTGCTTGAGATTAATGGCGAGCAAGTGTGCCGCAGTTATACCTTGTCATCATCGCCATCTAGGCCCTATTCCTTGATGGTGACGATTAAGCGCGTTGCGGGTGGACTCGTATCAAATTATCTTATCGACAATCTATTACTCGGCCAGAGTGTACGAGTGCTGCCGCCCGCGGGGCAATTTAATCTGTTTGATATTGCTCGGCTAAGCCATAAACAGCCAGAGACTGAAAAGTTAGATGCTAATCTGTTAGCTATAACGGCGCAGAAATACCTTTTTTTGAGTGCTGGTTGCGGTATTACCCCCATGTACTCTATGTCGCGTTATCTGACTGATACGCAAATTGATGCTGATATTGCCTTTGTGCACAGTGCGCGATCAGAGAATGATATTATTTTTAAGTCATCATTGGCGACTATGGCTAACCGTTTTAATGCATTTAAGCTCAGCTACGTACTTGAGACTGTCACTGAAACATTGGGGGGGGCATCAAAGATAGCATTCGATTTCGGGCGGTTAAGTGCACAGATGCTACAAACCTTAGTACCTGATTTTGCAGAGCGTACTATCTACCTTTGTGGGCCAGAACCTTATATGCAAGCGGTAAAAACCTTATTGGTTGAGCTCAATTTTGATATGAGTCGGTTATACCATGAGAGTTTTGCCACGGCCGAGAAAGTTGCCCGTAGTCAGCTTATGCAAGCAAACTCGTCAGATGGAACGAGTGAAAACCCACCAGAAGTGGCTTTCGCCTTGTCTATTGGCGACCGAAGCACGACGCTAAATCAAGGGCAAAGTCTGCTGGAGGGAATTGAGGCGGAAGGGTTGCCGATTATTGCGGCCTGTCGTTCGGGCGTTTGCGGCGCGTGTAAGTGTCAAGTCTTGGAGGGAGAAACGGTATCGACAAGCGTGATGACACTGACTGCTGCAGAAATTGAGGCCGGTTTTGTACTCGCTTGCTCCACAACATTAGCATCCGACGTGACGCTTAAACTTTAACGTGCTGCTAATTAGCGTCATTTACTTGTGACTTATTTTTAAATGGATGGAAATATTTCTAATCCTTAGTTGCGCTTATCTCAGTGAGAACGTAAGGTTAATGACAAGGGCGTATGATGTTTGCGCCCAGTCTATTAGTCTGGCTGGAGTCTCTCAATGACAATGACAACCACTTATGCCGCAAAAATTGAAGACCGTACTCTGGGACATTTGTTGTACGCCTTGATGTCGGGTTTTCCCTTATTATTACTTCCTGTGCTGCTAAGTTTGTTCATTAATGTTTCCCAACGCCAATTCCATGGTAATCCATTATTGGCGTCGCATTTACGTTGGCAACGGCATTCTAATCTCGCCTTTCTTGGCTTGCTAGTGCTCGGCTATTGTGTTCCATTGACTTGGCTCAGTCTTTCTATTTATCTCTTTGGGATCATTTGGTTTTGCCACAGGATCATTAAAGGGTGGTTAAGTCTATTGGATGGTTTAGAAATCTAAACTTGTGCTAGAGTCTCTAAATTGATGATTTTTAGAGGCTATTATGTCCAGCTACCAAATTCTGTGTGTCCTCTGCGCGTTGGCGCTAGTGACTTCGGTTATCTCCTCTCGCGTCCATAAACTGCAGGAAACTGTGGCCATTACAGCTATTGCCCTAGGAATGAGTTTGTTGTTGCTCCTTGGGGGGAAGGCTTTAGGTGGGGACATTTATGTGTATTTTGTCTCTGGCTTAGAGAAACTCGATTTTCAAGCTTTACTGCTCAATGGCATGCTTGGTTTTTTACTCTTTGCCGGCGCATTACAAATCCGCTTAAAAATACTGAGGCATCAAAAGTGGGAGATCCTAATCCTTGCTTTTATAAGCACCTTATTGTCGACATTTATTATAGGTGGGCTGTTATTTTGGTTCGCGCCTATGCTAGGTCTCCCGCTACAATTCAGCCACTGCTTACTGTTCGGCGCCTTGATTTCGCCCACCGATCCTATCGCTGTTTTGGCTATTTTAAAGAAAATGGGTGCGCCGGAAGATATTGCGATTCAAGTAGAAGGAGAATCTTTATTTAACGATGGCATAGGGTTAGTGATTTTTGTGGCAATATCGCAATTGGCTTTCTCCACCGAGCCTCTGACGTTTATCCATATCTCTGAGTTATTTATTCGTGAGGCGGTAGGTGGGGTTATTTACGGTGGCGTACTTGGCTTTTTATTGCATCATTTTTTCCACTACTGCGAGGAAGAAACGCAATTAATGCTGGTTACCCTGCTGATCCCAACCGCGGGATATGTCATGGCGGATGTGCTTGGTGTTTCAGGTCCTTTAGCTATGGTGAGTGCGGGGATCATCATAGGAAATTTCAGTGTGCCTAAGTTTTTTGCTCGCAACGAGCGAGTGAAACTATTTACTTTTTGGTCGCTGATTGAATCCTTCTTTAATGCCTTACTCTTCCTATTGCTTGGTTTATTACTTTTGTTAGTCACTTTCAAAGCGCCATTATGGTGGTTTATGTTTGTGGCTATACCAATAGTCTTGTTGGCGCGTGCAATGAGTGTGTTATTACCTTATTTAGGCTTTCGATTGTTTAAGTCATACAACCCCTATGCAGAGACGATTTTGATTTGGGGTGGCTTAAGGGGAGGATTAGCCCTCGCTATGGCGATGAGTTTGCCAGAGGGTATCGTCATAGATGCTATTGGTGGTGTGGAGCTGCGGGAGTTGTTGTTAGTGATGACCTATGCCGTCGTCGTATTTTCGATTCTAGTGCAGGGCTCTACTATGACAGGGCTTATCCGTAGGAGTAATGCCGTTACTGAACCATCGAGTGCTGTTGGCTCTTCTTAAAATGCATAAAAGCTCGCTGCGCTGCAATACTAAACAATATTAAGCCTGCTAGTCATCACACTGGCTAGCAGGCTTGTCTGAGTCAATTAGGGATAAAAGATGTCTTATTTATCCCTTAACACACTTCGAACTAACCACATTTCACTTTAAATTAAATCAATCAAGATCAAAGCGTTAGTTCGCCCGATATAATTCCCGTACCACAGCGCTTATTAAGTTAAGCGACTCATGGTCATCACTGCTAGCTAGTGGACAATTGAGTATCAATCCATCCACTTTAAGCTGTTTAATACCTTGTGTTTGAATCAATAGGGCATCATCTGATACGGCATAACTTGGGTTGATCAAAATCGGCAAATGGCTCGTGGCTTTAATCTGGATCAGACTCGCTAAATCGAGTGAAGGTAGATTGGCGTTATTTAAGGTTCTAATGCCTGAGTCACACAGAACCAGTTGCTGATTGCCTTGGCTTAAAATGACTTCTGTTGCCGTGAGTAATTCTTCAAAACTTGCCATATCGTTACGCTCAAGTATTAATGGTATCGGTAGGGTTCCAGCTTGAGTCAGTAAAGTTTGGTTAAACATCTGCTTGCCTGCGAGGAATAACATATCGGCGTGCTGGACTGCTAATGGCATATCGGCTTCTTGCGCTATGGCAATAATGCACACTAGGCCATATTGATGCAGGATTTGGCGTAGTTTAGCGAGAGTCACTTCTGCCATAGTCAGTTGATTAACAGCGCTGAGCAAAACGGCTTGGAATCCCGCTTCTTTAAGCTGCTTCACTTGCTGCTCGAAAGCCGATAATGCTAAATGTGAAATGTCATTATTCAGTGTGATTTGGGCTATGGCACCGACATGCCCTGCACCGATTGTCATTGCGCCACAGTTGATTTCACTGGCTTGCTCTTTATAGGCTTTGCTATATCGAACTGGACTGGCATTAGCACCATTTTCGCTGATGACTTGATCCTTAGAGGTGCTGGGCTCAATCAGTAGCTGGCTGTTGCTCAGCTGTGTGGGCTTGACTGTTTCACAAGGATAACAGCCTAATACTTTGATAAAACGGGTGATCCGCTCGAGTTGCTTTAAACCCGCCTGCATAGATTCACTGGAGATATTCGCGTCGATATCCAAATAGAACATCTCTTCCCAAGGAGTCCCTGGAATCGGGCGTGACTCTAATTTGCTCATGTTTAACTGATGCGCTTTTAGAACCAGTAAGGCTTCCACTAAAGCACCGGCTTTTTGGCCTGTTGCCATGATCAATGTAGTCTTAGCGGGTAACTGCTCTGGTACGGCAACGGCTTTGCGAGCAACAACGATAAAGCGACTTTGGTTGATCTTCTGATTAGCTAAACCTGCTTCTATGGACTCAAGTTGATAGAGTGCACCACCTTCGGCGCTGCCAATCGCTGCTGCACTGTTATCTGGACTTTGGTTTACCTTTTCCATTGCTTCTGCGCTGCTTGAGCAGTATTCCAGTCTCAAGTCTTTGTGTTGAGTTAAATATCTGCTGCATTGGCTAATAGGTTGAGGGTGGGCATAGACAGTTTTGATATCAGCTAATTTACTGCCAGCTTTTCCTAGTAGGCAATGGCTGACTTCAATCGTCGTTTCGCCAACAATCGACAGACTGGTGTGCTGTAGCACGTCGTAGACTTCGTTGATTGAACCTGAAGATGTGTTCTCAATCGGCAGGAAACCATAATCAGCATGTCCAGACTCAACGGCTTGCACTATTTCATCGAAACTTTGGCAACCTAAGTCCAGCATTTCAACTTGGCGACGTTGGCAATAGCGTGTAGCTGCGAGATAAGAGTATGAACCTCTAGCACCGAGGTAAGCGATACAATACTGTTGTTTTTGTGTCTCTGGATTGGCGCGGCCGTGAAGGTAAGCTTGTTGATTCAATACTGAATCTTCAATGATGCTCTGGTAAAGGGAGATAACATAGTGGGCATCTAATCCTTTCTCTCTGCCTTCTTTCACGAGTCGAGCGAGCAGTTCTTTTTCCCTTTGAGTATCTCTGATGGGTCTGACATCCACTTCTTTGCTACGGGCTACTTCTAAACTTAAGCGACGGCGCTCTGCGAGTAATGCCAGCAGTTCATTATCCAGATGGGTGATCTGCTCTCGGGTTTGATTTAAAGGCTGTGGTGTATGCATTCTGACCTCAATTGCCGCCATGTATTTTATCAATCGTTTAAGACAAAAAAGCCTCCCAGTTGGGAGGCTTTGGATTTTTACTTTCGTTTTTACACAGTAAATCCGCCTCCTAGAGTGGGGGGTGTAAAAAAGAAAGTAAAAAAAGCTGCTGTTATCATTTTCATGGTCTTAAAACTAAAGGGCTAGGGCTTAGCTGTCAATCAAAACTTTCTTAAAGGTAATCTAAAAAGAAAGCGCACCCGAGGGTGCGCTGGTTTGGTTCAAGTATGTATATATGGTCAAGCGAGTTTATCCTCCTTATGGTCAGTGTGGGACAAGGTAAAACACTCGTTTATCTTACATTTACGTGTAACAGTAAAACGTTAACAACTTGTATTTACAATGAACATTAACAAGTACTTTATGCGGCATAGCGTATAACATTGAAACTATGCTGTTTTGCAGTACCAGCAAACTTACGTTGACATGTCTTGCACTTATATTTTAACAATTAACACTTACATGGATCTATAACATTAAAAACTAAAACTAACAAAACGAACATTTAAAATAAACGATTTACGGCTCATTAGTTGTACTAGGTACATATTGCTGTAAAAACAGCTTAGCCTTGTCATACGTTTAGGTCTTGCTACTTACGTTATTACTTTTTACTTTAAAACCTAACGTGTTAATACATGGAGCGTATAACAAACTCTCATTTACTGTTATTACATTTTTCGTCAAGTCTAGATGCCCTCCTTTTTAGTTGATAATTAAACGTTATTTAAGGTGTCTATAAAGTATCAAAACTCAACTAACGGTAAAAGTTAACACATTACATAAATAAATATTTATACGATTTACAGTTTTTACTATACAAATAACACTAAGTAAACTAATAACTTTCAATCAAACCAACGTATTGCACTTACATTAAACACTTACATTAAACACTTACATTAAACACTTACATTAAATCACACGCTAAAAACGCTAACTAACATATCAGTGTAAATATGACTCTCTTCATATAACTAATCTACATCTAACTAAACGTGACAGTTGTTACCTCATTTATCTCAGTGTTTAGCACGTATTGGTGCTGACCCGTTTTACAATAAACGCTTTTATTCATGTAGCTTTTGTTAATGTGACTTTTGTTTATGTTTACCTGGGCCTCCATTGTGGATATAAAAAATTTGATAGTTAAAGGTTTTGCTAATGTACTCGTTGTACTGTACTCGGCTCCTTATGTTAACTCTGGTATTCAGCAATGCCGCCTGTTTCTGGTGGTCATCCTGATATTGGGTCAAAATTGAGTACTGCTTTTAGTGAATGCCAACATACTTGATTGTTTCTAAAATCAAATTGTTCGCTCTTGTGTTGCCTCCTTTCCAAACTTGCTATTGAAAGTGGAACCTAGTTGAAAATAAAAGTTGAACTTTTAAACGTAGAAATTATAAGTAAAATTAATCATTAACAGTAAACCTTAGTGCTTAAAACTATAAGGCTTAGATTAGTAGTGCTCCTTAGTTATATCCAGTAACGTTACTTAGAACTTAAGATCTGTTAATCAATATTTGTAAATCAAAATTTAAAGTAAATCAACATTTGAAACGATTTAAATCCGCACCACTTCGATTATTGCTGTCACTTTGTAAAGTGTAGTAGGTATTTAGTCAAAAGAACTGTTTTTTTTTATCATTAAAATGATTGCACTAAGCTTTTGTAAAAACTGTGATCTGATTAAATATTTCTACTTTATTGCTCTCAAAGTAATGCGTTTCTCGCACTCACCAGATTTAAATTATGCCGCATCTTCCTCCTCGTACTCGTCGTCAATTTCAATAACATTATTAGTCGGTGTTAGTGATGTGGAGCGTTGAGCTTCAGGTTTGTGTGTTATGCGATTGAGCTGCTTCTCTAATTTTTGGCCCATAGCGTTAATCGCAGTATATAAATTTTCATGTTTTGCTTGAGCGAAGAGTTCTCCATTTGGGATGCCAACCGATGCTTCAATTTTGAAACCAGGTTTCTCCTCCGTAATGATTACATGGGGATTTATCATTTGCACATCATGCCTTGAAAGTTTTTCAAAACGGCTTTCAATACGTTCGCGAATAGGAGATGTGACTTCAAGTTGCTTGCTAGTAATCTTTAGCATATTTCGAACCTTCTGTTGTTTCCTTGGATTTCAGATTACCAAGGTTCGCACTATAAAACGAGATGTAGATCACGTTTTTATGTCCATTAGATACTGTTCGTTGGATATTTGATCACTTAGACAAATATCAATAATTCTTGGCCGAAAAGTCTTGTATTGCCAGCTAAATGGGCCCATATTCGATGGGATAACTCCGCAGTCTTTGCCCTTATTTACTTATATTTACTTTAAGTTTCATCCCGAATCCCGATAAAATACTTCTACTTATTCCATTCGGTCACTTTGAGTTTGCCCATTTTATGAATACTGAACACGTTAAAATTAAGATCTGGGATTTACCCACGCGAATTTTCCATTGGGGCATGGTGTGTCTGTTGGCACTTTTATGGTGGAGTGCCGATGCGGGAGAAATGCAGTGGCATCAAATTTTTGCTTATAGTTTGCTGATCCTTATTGGATTTAGGATCCTCTGGGGGCTCATTGGTAGCGATACGGCAAGGTTTAGCCACTTTGTTCATCACCCCAAAGTTGTACTCGATTACTTGAGATCGATTCGAACTAAAGGGATGTCTGTGGTACTTGGACACAATCCTATCGGTGGCTATATGGTCATCGCGTTGATTGGGATCATTAGCCTTCAATTAGTTACAGGCCTTTTTGCGACCGATGATATTTTTACCGAAGGTCCGCTATATAGCTATGTCAGTTCAGATACCAGTGGGTTTTTGACTTGGTTACACAAAACGAACTTTAACCTTATTCTCTTGCTGAGTGCCATTCATATACTGGCTGTGATTATTCATGCCATGAAAGGGGATAAGTTAGTTGGTGCTATGGTCAGTGGTTACAAGAAAGTCTCGAAGGTTGCTTTTTCATCAAGTGCGAAGAGCGAGCTTCGATTCAAGTCTGAGTGGCTTGCTTTAGTGCTGTTCACAGTATGCGCTGCTGTGGTCTTTGGCTATTTAATGTGGCCAATAGTGCAAGTTCTGTAGATTTATACTCAGTTTGGGAACAACAAAAAGCCTGCTATTTAGCAGGCTTTTTGATGGGAAAAACAACGTCAAATTAATCTTTCTTATAAATGTCGTGACAACTTTTACAGCTTTTTCCTGTGTCCATAAAGGCTTGTTTGATTTCAGCTTGATTACCTTTTTGAGCTACAGTAGCCAGAATGGCAGCATTCTCTTGGAAGGTTTTCATTTTTGCATCAAAATCAGCTCTGTCTTGCCAAACTTTGGCTAGGGCTTCGGTATCACCTTTGTCTGAGCCATCAATAAAACCTTCGAAAGGAATTTTGGATAATGCAGCAACATTCGTTGCGCGCATTGCGAAGGTTTCTGCTTCGAAAGGTTTTTTACCTTTCATCATGGCAGCCATATCGCCGAAGTTATAAGCAATAAGACCAAATGCAGATTGGCGGTATTCAATTGCATCTTTAGAGTCTTCGAAATTGTGTGCTTGAGCAGTTGAAGCCAATAAGGTACTGGCAACGAGAGTAAGTAGTAATTTTTTCATCGTATTCTCACAAATTAGCGTCGAAGTGTGACATTGCACTCCTATTGTACACAAATTAACTTGATGTACTAGAAGCAATTTTGTCAGTTTTTGTCTGGATAAGACGGCTAAACGTAACAATTTATTTGTATGTAGGCGAAATCTGTTAGACTGCTAATGTAATGCTTGAACAGTACTTATGAGGGTGATTATGCGAGCTAACTGGGATCTAGTATTAGAAAAAATTTTGAGCCACAGCAATTATGAAGATCTTTCTGTGTTGTTTCATTTACTGTTAACCGAAGAAGAACGTAGTGCCGTTGCCGGACGTTTGAAGGTCTTTCAATTGCTGCTAGACGGGGAAATGAGTCAAAGGCATATCGCTGCGGAATATGAAGTCAGTATTGCAACGATTACACGTTGTTCTAATTATTTGAAGAATATGTCTTCTGAGCATAGGGCGAAAGTTCAAAAATTAATTGGTTAGTGTTCATGTGGATACAACTCTTGTGAATATCATCTGCTCCTACTGTGGTGAATAGAACTAAGCCTTAAGGCGTGATGGGAAGCTTATGACGACGATAGAGGGAACGACGAACCAGAATGTATAAGCCGTAGCTGAGTAAACAGATAGCCAGAATTGGGTAAAGATCCTTGGGAAGGAATTTAAAGATAGCCAGCGCCGCTAAGAGATAGATAAAAGGTAGAAAGTTATAAATTATCTCGGGAAGATAACCCGATTTACGCCGCTTAGCCGAGTCTGTTCGACGGTTTTGAGAACGCATAACGTAGATCCTCGCACCTAATACAAATACCACAGTTGCCGCTATCAAGGCATAGTTGATGTCGAGTGCAATAAAACTCGAACTACCGAGCGCCATGTAGCCAAAAGGCAAAATTTCGTAAAGTGGTTTGGTTAACATAAGCACTCCGTCGCTTAACTTAGGTTGATATCAATATCTAATTGAAAATATTCATATAAAATTTGAATACTTCAATTTACCAGTCAGTTATTTATCTATTACGAATATTATAAACGCTTGTGTATAAAAAATGCACGACCTTAAATTAAGGGCGTGCATTTTAAAAGGTTAAACCATGGCAGTTTAATCACTTACGGATAAACAACTTCTCGTTTAACTTCTGGTATCAGGCTTTGTTTAGCCGCGGCAACCACAGCCGCCATTGCCGTCACAGCCTGTTTTAGGTGTGTCGCAGGCTTCGTGTTCTTCATGGTGGTGTCCATGATCGTGGTCTGAACCACCACCACAACAGCCGCCCGCTTCTTGTTTACCTGAACCGCCACAGCATCCACCGCCGTGGTCGTGATCATGTCCATGGCTTCCACAACCACCTTGGGCATGAATGTGGCCATGAGCGATTTCTTCGGCTGAGGCTTCACGAACGTCAACGATTTCGACGCTGAAATTGAGCGATTGGCCCGCTAAAGGATGGTTGCCATCGACGATAACCACATCGTCTTTCACTTCCATGACTTGAACTGGGCGCTGACCCATTTCAGTTTCAGCGATGAAGCGCATACCTGGGACGATATCTTCGATATCACCAAAGGCTTCTAATGGCACGGCTTGACGTAGGCCATCGTGATAAGGCCCATAGGCTTCTTCGGCGCTAATAGTGACATCGAGTTTTTCGCCTTTGCTTTTACCATCTAATGCGGCTTCTAAACCTGGGATCAGGTTTTCAGTGCCGTGTAGATATAGCATAGGTTCAGAGTCGAAAGAGTCTTCTAATAGTCTGCCTTCTTGATCTGATAAACGGTAATGAATGGTTACCGCGCTGTGTTGAGTGATCTTCATATCGCCTCCAATTCGTAATGTGCGCGCATAATAACGTGCTTTTTTAGTGCTGGCGATAATTTGAAGTGGCTTATGTTAGATATCGCACAGGTTTTTTTTAGGCAAATTTGTCGGTGCTTTACGGTAGAAAGGATGAGTAATGTGATTTTTGCTCGTTAGCCTGTCAATTTAGCCTGAGTGATGAGTTAGAACAAATAACGCATTACTTGAAAATGTATTATAAATAATTATATTAAAAACAAGTGATTATCTAATGGTTTTCGTGCCGCATTACGTTGACGTTAACAGTTATCTATTGCGTAAATCGCATTTTTACCCCTAGAAAACTTCATATTAACGAATCTTGATGCAGTATTTTATCGAGCGTTAATATTTGCCTATAAATAATCCATTTTAGGGGTTGACAAGCGCGGGTAAAAAAAGCAATTCTGTTTATCAAGAAATTAACATGGATTAGCCCAAACACATGCATAGCCTAGGTTTCGTAGTAACTACCATTATTACAACCACCACTACAACAACAGTGGGGGCGGGCTGATACACCCTAAAGAATTTTAACGATGAGCCCGCTTCCCACAAAGAAGCGGGCTTTTTTGTTTCTAGCTCTTATTTCTAAGTCGGGCGCGGTACAGGAGAACAAGATGAAAGTAATGAAATTTGGTGGTACCTCGCTTGCAAATTGGCAGCGATTCTCGATGGCGGCGGATATCGTTGCTAAGTCATCTAAGCTTGAACCCATAGCCACAGTGCTATCGGCCCCAGCGACTGTGACAAATGCGTTACTAGAAATGGTTGATGTAGCAGTTAAAGGTGAAGATTATTCGTCTGTGCTGCAGCATGTTGAGCGGGTATTTACCTCGCTATACCAAGATGCAGTTACTTCAATGTTGTCGAGTGAGCAGAGTGAACAGCTCTTTTCTGGACTTAATGCGCAGCTGGTGATTTGGCAGGATAGATTACGTGGCATTAGCTTACTGCAAGAGTGTCCCGATGGCATACGTGCTGAAATCGTGGTGGCAGGTGAGCGTTTATCTGCAGCCTTGATGGAACAAGTGATGCTATCTAAGGGGATCACGTCTGCTCAACTCGATCCGCGCGTCTTGTTTCTGGGTCGTGGTCGGCCGTTAGAATCCGTGGTCGATATCGCTGTGAGTAAGCCAAGGTTTCGTGCGTTGGCATTAGGTGAAAAACGCGTATGGGTAATGCCGGGTTTCACCGCCGGCGATGAACAGGGCAAAGTGGTGACGTTAGGCCGTAATGGTTCTGACTATTCTGCTGCCGTACTTGCCGCCTGTTTAGATGCTTCAAGTTGTGAAATCTGGACCGATGTTGATGGTGTTTATAATACAGATCCCCGGGTGGTTGCCGACGCTAAGTTGTTGTCACAACTCAGCTATCAAGAGGCGATGGAACTCTCCTATTTTGGCGCTAAGGTGCTGCATCCTAAGACGATTGCGCCCATCGCCCAGTTCCATATTCCCTGTTATATCAAAAACAGTTTTAACCCCGATGCGCCCGGTACTCTGGTATCAAACCAAGCCGATGAAACGGGCTTACAGGTTAAAGCTATCTCCAATTTAGATAACCAGACCATGTTTGATATATCAGGCCCAGGCATGAAAGGCATGGTTGGCATGGCGAGCCGTACTCTCGCGGCGATTTCCCGCAGCGGCGTGTCTGTGTCTTTAATCACCCAAAGCTCCTCTGAATACAGTATTAGCTTCTGTGTGGCGACGTCTGACTCGGCCAAAGTGAAATGGGCCTTAGAGCAAGAGTTTGAATTAGAAATAAAAAGTGACTTGCTTGAACCTATTGCTATGCGTCATGAGCTCGCCATCGTTTCTTTGATTGGTGATGGCATGCGCACCCACAAAGGCGTGGCAGCGCGTTTCTTCCAAGCGTTAGCGCAGGCGAGCGTGAACATTATCGCCATCGCCCAAGGTTCGTCCGAGCGCTCGATTTCGACTGTGATCGAGCAGCGTAAGACTAAGCATGCGGTGGCGGCTTGTCATCAAGGCTTTTTCGATGTGCAGCAGTATTTAGATGTGTTTTTAGTGGGTTGCGGCAATGTGGGGGCTGGCCTGCTTGAGCAGATAAAACAACAGTCCGCCATGCTTAAAGAGCAGCACATCAGTATCCGTGTTTGCGGTATAGTGAATTCGAACAAGATGTTACTCGACAGTGCGGGCATCGATTTAAGCAACTGGTCTAGTTTGCTTTCCGATAGTCAGCAAGCCTGTGATATTCCAGCGTTACTTGCATGGGTGAAAGAGCAACAATTACTGAATCCTGTGCTGGTGGATTGCACTTCGAGCGAGCAAGTATCGGATCTGTATTTGGATGTGATGAACTCTGGTTTGCATGTGGTCACGCCCAATAAAAAGTCGAACACTCGCGATTATGCTTATTATCAAGCACTGCGCCAAACGGCATTAAAACAGCGTCGCCAATTCTTATACGAAACCACAGTCGGTGCGGGTTTACCTGTGATCGATAACCTGAAAAAACTGTTATTTGCGGGTGACAAACTGCATAAATTTAACGGTATTTTATCGGGCTCTTTATCCTTTATCTTCGGCATGCTCGATGAAGGTATGACGCTTTCTGAAGCGACTGGTCTGGCACGGGAAAAATGTTTTACTGAGCCCGATCCCCGTGATGATTTGAGTGGTATGGATGTGGCGCGTAAGGTGCTCATTCTTGCCCGTGAAGTGGGACTAAAGTTAGATCTCAGTGATGTGCAGGTTGAATCTGTATTGCCAGCCGAGTTTGATGATTCAGGTGATGTTGAAAGCTTTATGGCACGATTACCGCAAGTTGATGCTGCAATTGCCGCAAAAGTGGCGCAGGCCAAAGCTCAAGGTAAAGTGTTGCGTTATGTTGGGCAAATTGAGGATGGTGTGTGCCGTGTGCGTATCGCCGAAGTGGATGCACAGGATCCGCTTTATAGCGTTAAAGGCGGTGAAAATGCCTTGGCGTTCTATAGCCGCTATTATCAGCCCATTCCCTTTGTGCTACGCGGCTATGGCGCAGGGACTGAAGTGACCGCTGCTGGTGCCTTTGCCGATGTATTAAGAACCTTGAATTGGACTCGTGAGGTGAGTGTATGAGTTTGACCGTTTACGCTCCAGCCTCTATGGGTAATGTGGGCGTCGGATTTGATTTACTCGGTGCAGCATTAGCGCCGATTGATGGTAGTTTACTGGGCGACAGAGTGACTATCGCCGCGGCAGCGTCGGGTGTGAGTTTGGCGCAGACTGGTGCTTGGGCCCATAAACTGCCTGAAAATCCGAAAGACAATATAGTGTACCAATGTGCCGAATTCTTCTTAACAGCCATGAGTAAGGAGTTTTTAACTGCGCAGGGTAAAGCAGATGAAGGCGTGGCACTCACACTGGAAAAGAACCTGCCCGTCGGTAGTGGGTTAGGGTCGAGTGCCAGCTCTGTCGTGGCGGCGTTATATGCCTTGAATGAACATTTTGATAGACCCTATAACGAGCAAGCACTGCTGGAACTGATGGGCGAGTTTGAAGGGAAGATCAGCGGCAGTGTGCATTATGACAACGTCGCTCCTTGTTACTTGGGCGGCATGCAATTGATGCTCAATGTGCCGGGTACAGTTTGCGAAGCAATACCCAGCTTTAAAGAATGGTATTGGGTTGTGGCCTATCCTGGGATTTCACTTTCAACGGCAATGATGCGCAAACTCATGCCAGATCAATATGATAAAAGTGTCACTATCGATTTTGGCCGTTATTTAAGCGCCTTTGTTCATGCGTCTTACCAGCAGAATGCCAAGCTTGCGATCAGCGTATTAAAGGATGTGTTAGCCGAGCCCTATCGCGCCGCCGCGATTCCGGGTTACGACAAGGCCAGAGCCGCTTTAGCCGATTTAGGCATGTTGACTACGGGGATTTCGGGCAGCGGCCCAACGCTGTTTTCGATTACCGATGATTTAGCCACGGCAAATACCGCTAAAGCTTGGTTAGAGGCGCATTATCTCACCGAGGTGGGTGGCTTTGCCCACGTGTGTCGCCTCGATGAGCAAGGCACGCGTAGAGTCGATTAATAGTTAATTTAGCTAAGACTAAGTACCCCAAATTAGCATTTAAGGTTTAGCATCAAAAGGTTGAGTTGAGCATGGAACTATATAATTTAAAACACCCTTCGCAGAAAGTGAGCTTTAAAGAAGCGGTACAACTGGGGTTAGGTAAAGACAGAGGTTTGTTCTTTCCTAGTCAAATACCCGTACTAGACGATATTGAAGGACTGCTGGCGTTACCATTCGTTGAGCGCAGTAAAAAAGTACTCGGCGCATGGCTTGCCTCTGAGTTAGGCCAAGATGCGGTCGATGAATTAGTTGAGCGTGCCTTTAACTTTGATTTACCTTTGGTTGCCGTCGATGAGCAGCGCGCTTGCCTCGAATTATTCCACGGTCCAACACTGGCGTTTAAAGATTTTGGGGCGCGTTTTATGGCGCAATGCGTTAATGCTTTTGTGGGCGACACGCGCTTAACCATTCTGACTGCGACCTCGGGCGACACTGGCGCAGCGGTTGCCGATGCCTTCTATGGGCTTGAGAAAGTCAATGTGGTGGTGCTCTATCCTAAGGGTAAGATCAGTGAACTACAGGAAAAGATGTTCACGACGTTGGGCAAGAATATCCATACAGTCGCCGTCTCGTCCGATTTCGATGCCTGCCAAGATCTCGTTAAGCGCGCCTTTGATGATCCCGAAGTCCGCGATGGTTTGAGCTTAAACTCGGCAAATTCTATCAACATCAGCCGCTTACTCGCGCAAATTTGCTATTACTTTGAAGCGGTTGCCCAATCTAAACAACGGCATGAAGCCGATCCTGTGATTTCGGTGCCAAGTGGTAACTTTGGTAACTTGACCGCAGGTTTATTCGCTAAAGCCATGGGATTACCGGTTAAACGCTTTATCGCCGCAACCAATGCTAACGATACTGTGCCGCGCTATTTAGACAATGGCCAATGGCAGCCAAATCCGACTCAAGCGACTATGTCTAATGCTATGGATGTGAGTGAGCCCAGTAACTGGCCGCGTGTGGAAGCCATTTGTGAGAAATTAGGCTGGCCACTGAGTAGCCTAGTGGGTATTCGTTTATCGGAGGAACAAACGTCACAGGCATTAGCCGAGTTACACGCTCAAGGTTATGTGTCTGAGCCCCACGCGGCGATTGCGGCTAAGGCCTTATCTTTAACCTTAGTGCCCGATGAAGTGGGCATATTTTTGGGGACTGCCCATCCCGCTAAATTTAAGGATGTTGTGGATAGAGAGTTAACGCTTAACTTACCCTTGCCGCCTGAGCTTGAAGCTGTTGCGAGTAAGCCCATCTTATCCGCGGAATTAGCGGCAGATTTTGCTGCATTAAAAGTGCATTTATTCAAAATATTAGCTTAAGGGCTTTAGCCCTACTGATGTCTGCCTAGCAGTGGAATAACATGGCGTAAAAGTAGGAAGGGAGCTTGGCTCCCTTTTTTTACAAGTGTGAGTTTTATGGTGAGGAATTGATGAGCTTGTGTTACCAGTGAACATAAAACAACCCTTAGTTAACTACATGATATTTAATTAATATTTGTAACTTTCTGTATTATCCTTGGTTTCTTATATGTGACATTGTTCACAATTTTATCGATTGCAATTAGTTATGTTCACCCGCGTGTTTAATCTGTGGGTTAATTGATTTGTCTAAATTTTTTCTGTTAAGTACATGTTTTTGCGTTTTAATATCTGGATGTGCGACCAAGCAGCATGAACTATATCGTCGCATTAACGTGGCCTACGATTTTGAAGTTACCCACTGCGATAGTTTTGCTTTAGTCACTGGGGTGAGCCGCCATGAAAACCGGCTTGATGAAGCTAAAGAGTCCGCCACGGCTCAGGGGGAGGAATTGGGGGGGACACACATAGTTTGGTTACAAGTCGATATGGGGGATCCCACTAAAGTTGTTGCTATTATTTATAAGTGTCTGATTTAAATTTATAAAACTTTATTTTATCCCCTGCGTTCAGGCTTAGCCTTTATCGCAGCATAGTGAGTCGTTTAGATCTCACTCTTGGCTGTTGTGCTTTTTTGTTATAATTCCTCGCCCTTTTTTAGGCTAATTACTGTGATCTCGCCGGTGTTTATGGCGCGCTATCTAAGTGACAACTACGCTTACTGAGGTAGAACTCCCTCGCGGAAGTCTGACGCTGAATCGTTATACTTCATCTTAATCAAGAGAGGATCATCAACTTAAGAGGCAAGTAACTTAGCCTATGCCATGGTTTAAATACGTTCCTGTCTTATTTATGTTTTTTTTAGTCTTGCCCGCTGTAAGTGCGTCGCAGGTCAATAGTTCTTTACCTTGTAAGAACACGATTAAAGTCGGTTACAACGATTGGCCTCCCTATGCTTGGCAAGATCCTCAAGGAGAAGCCCAAGGCTTAGATGTGGATCTGATGCGGGCATTTGCAGTGTATCTTGGTTGTGAAGTTCATTTTATTAATGTGCCCGCTAAGCGCTCGCATCAGATGTTGCGAGCAGGACAGTTAGATGTGTTGATGGGAGCGACTATGACGGATGAACGTCAAAACTATGCTCTTTTTTCAACCTATTACCGGGATGAAGAGCTGCGCTTATTTGTACTCGATGAGCAAAAAGATCAGATTAATATCGATAAATGGGAGGACATTTTTACCCAAAAATTGCGTCTACTTGTCCCTTCTAGCGGTTGGTATGGTGCAGATTATCAAGAATCTCAATATCGATTAGAGCAGGAGCACTTGTTAGTATTAAGTCCCGACTCAGATAAGTCTGTGCAAATGCTTATCTACGGTAGGGGAGATATGATCGTCGGAGATACCTTAGCTATGCCCTATATCGCCAGCCAGCATCAACGCATCAAGCTAGTACCACTTAAGTTAGTGTTAGATCAAAACCATATTCATTTAATGTTCAGTAAAGCGAGTATCAAGATAAGCCAGTTAGAGCAGTTTAATCATGCGATTAAGGCATTGATGGATAACGGTGAAATTGCACGAGTGATCAATAAATGGCAACAAATGACACTGGTGAAACAGTCTAATATGAGCCGCCTAAACAGTCCGCTAAAGACGCTGTATGTCAGCCCTTAACATTAGCCCTTCACGTTAGCCACTCATGTCCGACTCTGGTATATTTTTATCCTAGTGCAATATGGTAACGCTATGATCTTTGATGTTTTCCTCTAAAGAATCTTGTCTTTTATTCAGTTGTTCCTCCGCGATTTAAGATGTGACACATTTGCTAAAACTTCTCTGACTTGAAGTTACTGAACTCTCTATCAAATTCTGCTAGCTTGTTGGGCTCAATTGTCATGCTTTGGACTTGATTGTGGTTTTTTACAAAAGCCCATGGCAAGAATTTCTTCGCTAAATCTGCTAGCAAAATCTCGTAGTAAAGAGTCTATTGCTAAAAAATAACAATAGGATAGAGGTCATACATGAAACTTCGCCATTCTGTCGCCTGCTGTATGCTTGCCCTAGGCACATTAACAGCGTTCCAAACCATCGCTGCCGATGCGGTGAGCAATCAAGGGTATTACCGTGCGCCCGCGTTGCACGATCAAACCTTAGTCTTTACTGCAGAAGGGGATTTATGGACTCAGACCTTAGGTCAAAAAGCGGCTACTCGCTTAACGAGTTTACCTGCGGAAGAGCTAGGGGCGACTATTTCGGCCGACGGTAAGTGGGTTGCTTATGTTGCCAACTATGAAGGCGCGAGCGAAGTGTATGTGATCCCCATTACGGGCGGTGTGGCTAAACGGGTGAGTTTTGAGAATAGCCGTGTACGAGTTCAGGGCTGGACTGCCAAAGGCGAGATTTTATATTCTACCGACACTGGTTTTGGTCCTGCTAATAATTGGATGCTGCGCAGCGTCGATCCTCAAACCCTCACCACTACAGATTTACCCTTAGCCGATGCGGTCGAAGGTGTGATTGATGATCGCAACGAATACGTGTACGTCATCCGCTTTGGTCTGCAAGTGACTGGCGATAACGCCAAAGTGTACCGTGGCGGCGCAAAAGGCGAATTATGGCGCTTTAAACTCGGCAGCAAAACCGAAGCACAGTTGCTCAGCGGCCAACACGACGGCTCAGTGCGCCAACCTATGCTATGGCAGGACAGACTCTATTTTATCAGCGACAGCGATGGCAACGACAACCTCTGGTCGATGGCACTCGATGGTTCAGATGCAAAACAGTTGACTCAATTTAAAGATTGGCAAGTCCGCGGTGCGCGGATGGACCAAGGCAAAGTGGTATTCCAGTTAGGTGCGGATATCCATGTGTTTGATATTGCGGCCGCTAAAGACTCGTTACTCAATATTGAACTCACTTCTGATTTTGCCGAGCGCCGTGAGCATTGGGTAAAAGATCCTATGGATTACGCTTCTTCGACTAATTTTGCCCCCGCTGGCGATAAAGTGGTGATTACCGCCCGCAGCCACGTGGCGATCGCGGGTGTTGATGGATCGCGTTTAGTTCAAGTTGCACTGCCGGGGACTTATCGCGTTAGGGAAGCTGTGTTGAGCCAAGATGGCAAGTCGGTTTATGCGATTAGCGACATGACAGGTCAGCAGGAAATTTGGCAATTCCCTGCTGATGGCAGCAGTGGCGCTAAACAGTTAACCAAAGACGGTCATACTTTAAGAATGAGTCTTAATTTGTCCAGTGACGGTCGATTTATCGCCCATGACGATAACGATGGTAACGTTTGGCTGCTCGACTTAAAGAAAAATACTAATCAAAAAATAATCACTAACGGCGAGGGACTTGGGCCTTACGCCGATATCCGCTGGTCCGGTGACAGCCGTTTTATTGCATTAACTAAGTCGGAAATCGGTAAACAACGTCCGCAAATCGTCCTGTATTCTGTGGATGAAAATAAGGCCGAGATGCTCACAAGCGACAAATACGAGTCCTATTCGCCAACCTTTAGCAGTGACGGCCAGTGGCTATATTTCCTATCGAATCGCCAATTCAGCGCAACACCAAGTTCACCTTGGGGCGATAGAAACATGGGCCCTGTGTTTGATAAACGCAGCCAAATTTTTGCCATCGCACTGGTCAAAAATGCCAAATTTCCCTTTAGTAAACCCAATGAACTCGAATCGAATCAAGTTGAAAAAACCGATGCTAAGGATAAACCGAGTCCAGTGAAAATCGATTGGGCGGGGATCTCTCAGCGTTTATGGCAAGTGCCTGTCGATTCAGGCAATTACAGTAAGCTGCGCGTCGTCGATGATAGACTTTATTTGTTAGATCAAGCTATTGGCGACGATGTCGCACCTAATTTAATGACCATCAAATTTGACCGATTAAGCCCCAAAGCCGAGGTTTTTGCCGAGGACATTGGCCAATATGAGGTTTCTGCCGATGGTAAGAAGCTGATGCTACGCAAGCACAGTAATGATAAATCACTCCTGATTGTGGACGGCGGTGATAAATTAGGTGATACGGATAATGCCAAAGTGCAAACGGAACAATGGCAGTTAGCGATTTATCCCCAGCTTGAATGGCAACAAATGTTTGAAGATGCTTGGTTGATGCACCGAGAATCTTTCTTCGACAAGAAGATGCGCGGCCTCGATTGGCAAGCCACTAAGGCTAAGTATCAGCCTTTGCTCGATCGCCTGACCGATCGTAACGAACTGAATGACATCTTCATGCAAATGATGGGCGAGTTAGATTCTTTGCACTCACAGGTGCGCGGTGGTGACATACCTCAAGATCCCGATGCGGCTAAAGCGGCAAGCCTTGGCGCGCGCCTACAACAAACTGCAGATGGCGTTAAAATTGCGCACATTTACAGTAACGATCCTGAGTTACCTGCTAATGCATCACCGTTAAATCGTATCGAAGTCGATGCTAAAGAAGGCGATATGCTGTTGGCTATTAATGGCACGCCAGTAGTGAATGTGGCCGACGTCACGCGTCTTCTGCGCAATCAACAGGATAAGCAAGTATTACTACAGCTTAAGCGTGGTAGCCAAACCCATAAAACCATCGTCATGCCCGTTAGTGCTGTGGTGGACAGTCAATTACGTTACTTAGATTGGGTGAGCCATAATGCGGCTGTGGTCGAGGATGTAAGTCAGGGCAAGATGGGTTATTTGCACTTATATGCCATGGGCGGTGGTGATATTGAAAGTTTCGCCCGTGAGTTTTATGCCAACTACGATAAAGAGGGTTTGATTATCGATGTTCGCCGTAACCGCGGTGGCAATATTGACAGTTGGATTATCGAGAAGTTACTACGCCGCGCTTGGGCGTTTTGGCAACCGACCCACGGCACGCCAAACACCAATATGCAACAAACCTTCCGCGGTCATTTAGTGGTGTTAACCGATGAACTGACCTATTCCGACGGCGAAACCTTCTCCGCAGGGATTAAAGCACTCGGTATTGCGCCCTTAATTGGTAAGCAAACGGCAGGTGCGGGTGTGTGGTTATCTGGGCGAAATGCGTTGACCGATAAAGGGATGGCGCGGGTGGCCGAGTATCCACAGTATGCAATGGATGGCCGCTGGGTGCTTGAAGGCCATGGCGTAACGCCGGATATTGAAGTTGATAACTTACCTTTCGCTACCTTTAATGGCAAAGATGCGCAGCTTGAAACTGCAATAAGTTATTTGAAGGATGAGTTGGTTAAACAGCCAATCCCAGCCTTAAAAGTGCAACCTTTGCCTGTAAAAGGTATGGCACAGGATATTAAAGCTAAGTAATTGATATTTAAATTCAGTATTTAACCGAAATTTAAGGTATCTCGGCTAGCATGTCCGCGTACAAAGTTAGGGTGTTGTCTCTTGGTTCCCGAGACAACACCCATTTTTATGCCCATTCATTAATACTTCTATTCCCATTTTTACTTGTTTCCGCATAGGTTTGCATAGTGTTCACTTGCTGTTGTTGGGCAAGGTGATTCACTGTCATTGCTCTCGCGTCTTCGTTATGGCTTAGATAATAGGCCGTTGGTGCTGAAATCCCTTGGCTCGTTCCTGTCGCTAAATTGGTCATGTCGGCGATCACTTGATACTTCATCTTCGCGTGTTTCAATTCGACTAAGGTTTCTATGTTATCCCTCAGTGCTGGCATTTCTGCTGGTTTTTGCGTATTCGCCGCCAATTGTTTTGCATCGTTAGAAAGCGTTACTGTATCAGTTGACGCGGGTGCGCTGGTTTGAACGGCATTGTTAACTTGTGTGAATTCAGCAGTGGAGACATTTTTTTGTGGGCTGACAGACGGGGAATTTCGCAGTGGTTGAATGTGCATCTTTTAACTCCAACAGATGATACCAAGCTAAGATTGGCTTCTATCGTACTGTTTAAAAGCTGGACCTGAGCTGAATAATGGTGAAAAGTTAGACTCTGTGGATGGTTAGGTGGCGCGGATAATTCGATGATAGCAATGATTCAGACAGCTATTAATTTACGGTGCGGCAATAAAAAAGCCCGCTTAAGAAAACCATCAGCGGGCCATAAAGATCTGCTCAAATCCTAAAACTTGATTTGAATATCTGTTGCTAAACTATTAGCGATAAAGCAATTTGCATGTGCTTTCTCGTGAATTTTCTCAAGGGTTTCTTGGCTGACTTCGACCCCTTCAGCGAAAATGACCTTAGGATTGAGCACCATCTTTGTCACGGCCAACTTGCCCGCCTCGTTTTTACCCAGCTCTGCAGTGGCATTATCCACATAAGAGGTTACAGGTAAGCGCTTAAGATGCGCAATCGCTAGAAAGGTCAACATATGGCATGAGGATAATGCAGCCAACAGGCTTTCCTCTGGATTGACATTTTGCCCATTGCCTTTGTATTCCGGTGCCGACGAGGCTTGAATCGTCTGGCCGCTGCCAAAGGTAATACTGTGGTCTCGACAAAATTCGCCTTCTTCGGCGGGCGAGGTTTGCCAGTTAACCGTTAAGTTAAAGCCCATTATTTTCTCCTATCTGAAGGACATCAGGGCACTATAGCCTAGCGGTGCTCACTTAGCCATGATCGCCATGCCAGTGTTAGCTGGACATTAGATCCCAGCACTCAGTAATAGAGTGCCAGTGAGCACGCTGCCAGTGACGATTCCTATCGGTAAATGGCGCGGGCTGTAGCTTAACGTTAGGATGACCAGCATTGCCGCGAGGGAAATTATTCCCATAAACAAAATGCTCCCGTAGGCCCAGCCCTGATCGCTCGCGCAGGCACTTAAGCTAAATGCTAGTAGTAACCAAGCAAACAAGGTTAGCAAACGACTTTGCCATTGTGCTGGTGGACGATTGAACACATCCTTGAAGTGACCAAATTTAGCTAAGGCAAACAGGGCGAGGGAAAGATAACTCAAACCTAAGATCCCAAGTAGGGGAATAAATTCTGGCATCATGATTTGGCTTCCTCCAATGAAGATGACGAGCTAAGGTCGTTGGCAAGGGATGTTTGGGATTCGCTTCTACGTGCATTTTTTGCTTTTTCTGGGCGTTTAGTGGAGGCCTTAGCAATCAAAGTCACTCTTTTACTGGCAAATAGCATAGCGCCACCAAGTAGCACTGCGAGCACGTCAAATCCGACTAAAGCCCATTGATGGGATTGGATATTGTCGATGATATTGCTTGGTGATGTGAAGGCATTGAGCACGGGCAGCGCACAGCACAAAATCCCTGTGAGTCGTAATGCGGTTTGCCACTGGCGACGTGAACGACCCAAGAAAGCCCAAACTCCCATTGCCGCTAACGCGATAAAGAAACTGTGAACTTCCCATTCAGAGCGGCTTGCAAAACTTGTCGATAAGAGACGATTGGCGTAAAAGAAGGCTACAGTGCCTAAGGGTAATCCTAAGATAAACATGAAGTTTAACCCTTCAACTAAACGTAATCCAAAGCTTGGTTTCTCGCCCTTATCGATCAATTTTTGCTGTTTTTGACGTAGACGAATGGCCCACATCAAAGTGCCTGTCGCGATCATAGCGCAGCCTAATAAACCGCAGAAAAAGAATAAAAATCTTAGCAGCGGTGCGGCAAAACGTGCCGTGTGCAGCGACATCATAGTATCGTAAGTCGCGGATGCTCCAGAGGCTTCGTGCGGGCTGGCATATTTAAGCTCACCATTTACCCCGTTGAATATCAAAATATTGGCTTCATCGGTCACATCTTTACCTGTGTTTTGGTAAAAGGTCACTTGGCTATTTTGATCTTTAGGGTATGACACTATCACTTGCTTAATTGGCGCATCGCCCCATGCGGCTTTCACTTGAGGTAGTAATTGGCTCAGTTGCACCTGTGGCGCACTAATCCCCGCGGCTTTCTCGGTTTGTCTGGCGGGATTAAGTTCTTTTAAAAAAGTTTGGTTATCACCCGAATAGGCGGTATTAACCGTCCATGGGATATAGATAAGCATTAGGGTAATAAGCCCTGTATAAGTGATCATCAAATGGTAGGGTAGGGCGATGACAGAGCTCACATTGTGCGCGTCTAGCCAAGAGCGAGCGCCTTTATCCCGTCTAAAACTGAACAAATCTTTGAAGATCCGTTTGTGGATCACTATGCCACTGATAAGGGCGATCAGCATAAACATAGTGCAAACGCCGACGATATAGCGGGCTGTAATAGCGGACATATAGTGCAAGTCAAAGTGCAGACGATAGAAGAAATCACCGCCGCGACTCTCACGCACTTCAGAGATCATGCCGCTGCCATCTGCTAAGGCTACATGTTCTTCAGTCTTGCCACGACGCTGACCTTTTTCTGGTGGCAGTTGCCAGCTAACGCTTTGAAAGGGGGTTCGTTCAGTTGGAAAACCTATCATCCAGCGCTGCGCTGTTGCCGGCGAATGCGCTTCTATGTAACTTTGACCTTTATCTAATTGGTTTTCGAGGGTATCGGCTCGGTAGTCTTGATAAACCCCTTTGTGTAATTCGGGTTCATTCCAAAGGCTGATCTCATGGCGAAAATAGCTCAAGCTACCCGCAAAAAAGATCAACAATAATACCCAACATACCAGCAAGCCTGCCCAGGTATGTAGCCAAGATAAAGTTCTAAAAAATGTTTCTTTCATCTTATTGCCCACATACCTTGATCAATCCAAAACATAACAAACTCACTAAGCCTAAATCTCGCCACGCATGCCAAGTTTTACGCACACAAAAGGCATAAATAATAGCGATGGCATAAAACAGGAAAGCTAACATATTGGCCGTTATCGTGCTTTCAAAGCGCGGCATAGGTAGTACTAATGTCAGCAGGCAAGCTAAGGTTGCAGCAGCAACATAACCCGCCAGTAGAGCGGCACTCGCACGGGTAAAGACTTTGAAGGCAAACTGCGATTGCTCTTGCTTAAACCATTGCACAATTCCCCGCGAAATCAGCGAGAACGAGCGCATTTGGGTTGTAGAAGATTGCGTTGAGGTTTCAAACGCGGGTGTATTAGACATAAGTGCCACTTCTCATTTCGAGCCAATATGGGTCTGTTATGGCTATCCGCTACTGTTGATTCTGCAAAGTGTGCTTGAGCTTTTTGGCTTAACGACGAATGCATTTCTATAGCAGTAGATAGCTAACCGCGAGAAGTATAACTTAGTTAATCCAAATGATAAACGATATCATTTAGATTCGAATGTGAATTTGTGATCTTAAGCTGATCTGCTTTAGCGAGTGTAGGGTGACGAGTTTAACGTATGTAGCGTAACGAGCGCCCTGTCACAATTGTTTGTTTTTATTTGTTGATATGTGTTTAGTGGTTACTGCTTGTTTAGCATTAGGTTAATTTTTATGCTGCCAATGTGAGCTTTATCAATTTTGATAGGCGACGGTTTTGGCAGAATGCGTTATCTTTTTTACCGAGACCTAGCCTGATAACCCTATGCATAAAAATTCTACAAATGGTGAAACACACCTGTCAGATAATGCGATTTTACTATCAACGACGGATCTGAAGGGAAACATTAAATATGTGAATCAGACCTTTTCGCAGATCAGTGGGTTTAGTGTTGCTGAGTTGCAAGGGAATCCACATAATATAGTGCGCCATCAAGATATGCCTGCGGCTGCATTTAAGATCCTCTGGGAGCGAATTAAGCAGGGCAAGCCTTGGATGGGGATAGTTAAAAATCGCACCAAAACGGGCGGCTATTATTGGGTGAATGCCTACGTCGCGCCTGTGTATGAAGATGATAAAGTTCATGAGTATCAATCTGTTCGTCGCCAAGCTACCCCTGAGCAGATTAAAGCCGCTGAGAGTATTTACAGTGATATTAATCAGGGCAAGCAACCTAAAGTGTTGCGTAAAGATAGGTTAGGTTTCAGTGGCAAAATACTGCTGGCCATGTTGGTTTCGATTACGGCTACGGCGATAATTGCCAGTTATTCCCCCATAGTTGCCGCGATGGTGGGAATGAGTCTCGCGTGCCTAGCATGGTATTACCTGATGCAGCCGCTGCAAAAGCTTGTGTCTATGGCAACTAACATTATTGACGATCCCGTCGCTACGGGCGTGTACACCGGCCGCCAAGATGAGATCGGTAAATTAGACCTCGCCCTACGTTTTTTGATCACTGAAATTGGTGGCGTTGTTGGCCGTATGGCTGATTCTGCCAGTGAGATCCAAGCACAAAGTGTCAGCCTTAAACAAACCATTACAAACACTTGGGAGCATGCCGATAGTCAGAGTGAACAAACCACGCAAGCTGCGACTGCGATGGAGCAGATGAGTGCCAGTTTTGCTGAAGTAACGGGAAACATTCATCGCACTGCCTCGGAAATGGTGTCGAGCCATGAGGCGGCTCAACGCGGGCATTCTCGTTTAGAAACGGTTATTGATGCGATACATCAGTTAAGTGTACAAGTGAGCCACTTTTCCGATGTTGTACAAGCTATTGAACAAGATAGCAGTGCGATTCACCAAGTGCTCGAAGTCATACGTGCCATTGCCGACCAAACTAACTTATTAGCCTTAAATGCGGCAATTGAAGCGGCACGGGCAGGGGAGAGTGGTCGTGGTTTTGCCGTGGTGGCCGATGAGGTCAGGCAGTTATCGAGTCGTACTAGCCAATCCACCTCGCAAATTGAGTTAATTGTTAGCCGTTTTAGGGAAAGCACTCAAAGGGCGACCTCGACCATGATGGCGGGGCAGGAACAGGTAAAACGTTCGGTAAGCTTAGCGCAAGATGCGAGTGTGGCTTTTGGCGAGTTGCTTTCATCTATTTCGCGAATTAATTCTTTGAGTGATGATAATGCGGCGGCGATGACGCAGCAGACTTCGGTGGCCGCAGAAATTAGCCGAGCCATCCATGTGATCAGCGACTTGGCTCAGCAGAGTTTAGAGCAGACGCTCGATGCGGCAGCGCGGGGTGATCAAGTGTCGCGTTTATCGACCAAGACGCATCATTTGTCCCAACAGTTTTGGCAGCAGAGTGTGCAACGTAAATATTAAGCGTATTTACCTTATGTCGTATTGCATTTTGTGATTGATTTATTATTAATGCCTGTTTATAAATCAATCACTTAATCATGTTTTTCTCGCTGTTTTATTTTTGACTTCTTGATGGAGGTCACATTTAGGAGATGCTAATACCTGAGTTGACCGAAATATTTGCCAATAACCCTTGTGTTTTATCCTGCATGCCCCAAGCTCTATTAGTGAAGCAAAAATAAAAGTAATGACACTAAAAGGGACAACCTATGAAAATAAATATTTCTGGTCACCACGTCGATGTTACTGATTCTATTAGAGAAGATGTTAACGAAAAATTTGCAAAAATCGCCACCCATTTCCCCTCTCTGATCGCACTGGACATTATTATTGCGAAAGAGCATGGCGAGTATCAGGTTGAGCTTCGTACGAATTATGAAGGAAGCCGTATTTCTGCTTCAGGTACCGATGAGGTTATGTACCCAGCAATCAAAGCCGCATCGAAAAAATTAGATGCAGCACTTAAGCACCGTAAAGGTCAGCTAAAAGCGGATTTGCATGAAACCCCGAGCTGTACAACGCCAGCTATTGCCCATGAAATTATCCAAGAGATGGATCTTCGTTAGGTTTTAGCCATAACTCATCGCTTTAGATGAGCACAAAAAGGGCCTTAAATGGTCCTTTTTGTTGGCAATCGGGTTTGGTTTAATGCTAATGGGTTAAATCAATGCCAGTTGTAATCCCTTGAGCACAGCTTGGGTACGGTCTCGGCAATCGAGTTTAGTGAGTATGTTAGAGACATGATTCTTCACTGTGCCCTCGGCTAAAAATACCGCATTGGCGATTTCCTTGTTGGAGAAGCCGCCCGCCATAAAACTGAGAATTTCCCGCTCCCGTTCCGACAATAATTCATTTCTAGTTACCCCAACGCTAGGTGTAGGTTTAGGCTCACTCATCTGTTTGAGTACCGAAGGCTCTATCAAGTAGCCGCCTTTGGCGACGGTTTCGATGGCGTGCAGTAACTTGTCGAGTGACACGTCCTTGAGCAAAAAGCCGTTGGCTCCCGCCTGTAAACTATTGAGGAATAACTCACTGTCGTCGAAGGTGGTTAACATGATGACAGGTAAGCGATTGGCACTTTGCCGTATCTGTTTGAGCATGGCGATACCATCAAGATTTGGCATACGGATATCACTGAGCAGCACATCGACGGGATTGCTGGCAAGCTTTTTGAGTGCATCTTGACCGTCTTCGGCTTGCCATAACACGCGAATGTTGACGGAAATAGCGAGCAGGCTAGCGATCCCTTGGCGAACCAATTGCTGATCTTCCACTAAACCGACACTGATGATGTTGTTTTGCATATCCATAGCTATTCCAAAGATTTTTTTAATAAAAAGTTAAGCGAGTGCTGGGAGTGTGAGGGTGAGT
The DNA here is from genome assembly GCF_025653795.1 of Shewanella sp. SM73. Taxonomy (NCBI): domain Bacteria; kingdom Pseudomonadati; phylum Pseudomonadota; class Gammaproteobacteria; order Alteromonadales; family Shewanellaceae; genus Shewanella; species Shewanella sp. SM73. The sequence continues at coordinate 11,679 of NZ_JAKKRY010000009.1, read as the reverse complement.
TGGCAACCGGACGCCGAGTCATTTGCCCTTAACTCCAAGGTGCCATTAAAGGGTTGTAGCCTTTCCTGCATGCCGCCGAGCCCAGTACCGAACTGCCCAGTGCCGAACTGTCCTGTACCGTTTAGCCCTGTGCCGCTTTTAGCTGATGCGTTTCGCGCGGCTCCCCGTGTTAGCCCCATGCCGTTGTCGCTTAGTTGCAATACCAGCGCGCTTTGGGAGTCTTGCATGCTCAATTGCAGTTGATTCGCCTTGCCGTGACGAACGGCGTTGCTGATGCCTTCATGCAGCACTAACAGTAGTGCCTGAGTCAGTTCGGCTGATTGCAGTGGCTTCATCCCTTTGCAGTTAAGAGTCACGTTGGGTAAGCGGGTCATCAGTGCCTCTAAAGGTGGGACTAAATCCAATCCGACTTGCACTCTTTGCGCCCTGACGACGGCGCGAATACTTTCAAGTAGCTCTTTAGCTAAGGATTTACTTTGGTTAACTTGAGGTTTGAGCTCCTCGGGCGCTGTATGGCTTAGTACTTCCAATTGCAGGGAAAGCGCTGTGAGTTGGTGGCCGAGAATGTCGTGCAAATCGCGTGATATCCTTAATCTTTCTTGCTGTTCGCTGGCTTGGCTCAGCAGCGCGCGAGTGGCAATAAGTTGTTGGTTTAGCTGTTCTTGTATCAAACGTGATTTACGTTCAGAAAGCCTTGCTTGGCTACTGCTGTAGGCAAAGAATTGAAAACCAAGATAAATCAAAATATTGAACACATTGCTTTGTTCATGCAATTGCCATTGCTGCAGTAGGTAATAAACAACATTGACCAACACTAGCTGTGAAATGGCTTGGCGACGACTAAAAAACTCAGGCAACAGTGACGCCCAAATGACGAAGAGGATAGGCAGTAATGCGTTGTTTGCTGTGAGCATTAAGCTCATCACGGTCAACGGCATCACTAGCGTGGTTATGCGGCGAAGTTGAATATTATTATGCGCAACTTTATCGGTAGCTATCAGTATAAATTGCACTAAATACAGCCCATAAAGTGTTACATTGAGCATGCCTTGCCATGTATGTAATGCGGCTTGGTTTATCCCAACCCAAGCGACTAATGCCCAAGTGAGCACTCCAGCGGCAATCAACATGTTTTCTTCTTTCGCTAATCGATTTTCTAGCACGAATGTCTATTCCTTAATCCAATTCTGCCGACCATTCTAGGGTATCACCGCCAGATGTCACTATGCCAAAAGTCATGTTGTTATCATTTTGTTTCATGACTTTTGGCACCTGTTTTTCGTCCTGTGATTTTTTAAGCTAACTCCATCGCAGTTACTTATGAGCGCAAATAACAGGAGTAAGACATGAAACACGTGAACTCGGCTATGACAAAAACACAGTTTTCCCAAGCTAATAAGACGAAAAGGGCGTTATCAGCGATTTGGGGCGCAGGCTTAGCTTGCTCGCTCTTGTCGGCTGGAAGTGTGTCGGCAGGAAGCATGTCGGCTGAGAGCCAGGCACATACCTTGACTGTCGATATCGATAATATTCAAGTACAAACCGGCGCCTTGATGGTTGAGCTTTATGCCAATGCCGAGGATTACGCTGCAGGCCATAATCCTAGCGCGTCTATGATAAAACCCGTCACTAAGACAGAGCATAGGCTGGTATTTAGCGATCTCGCCGATGGCCAATACGCGGTAAAGGTCTTTCATGATGAAAACAACAATCACAGTTTAGATACCAATATGTTAGGTGTGCCGAGTGAAGGCTATGGCTTTAGCAATAACGCCGGCAGTTTTGGACCTGCGAGCTTTAAAGACGCCAGCTTTAGTTTGCAGGCCGATGCTCAAATCACTATACACATTCGCTAAGAGGGGGCTGCACCATGGATAGACGTCAATTTCTAGCAGGCTCAGCCGTCCTAATGACGACCGCTGTTTGGGCCAATTCAGTGGATAAGTTATTGGCGCTGGATAGCGCACAAACGGTCGCACGTGAGCCTTGGGCTATTGGATTTAGTGGTGCTGAAGGTGACTATCAGCCACTGACTATGCAGGTTTCGGGTGAGTGGCCAGCGCAGTTGAGTGGGAATCTATATCGTAATGGGCCAGCGAAAATGTCTCGGGCAGGTAAGGCATATCAGCATTGGTTCGATGGCGATGGCATGGTGCAACAGTTTAGTGTGAGCAATGGGCAAATTCAGCATCAGGCCAAGTTCATCCAAACAAAGAAGTTTAAAGTCGAAGAGGCCGCTGGCGCGTTTAAGTACACGACCGCAGGCACAGTGATCCCCAATGCTTTACCTATTCGAAATAACGATGACTTGAATGTGGCCAATACCAGTTTATTGCCGCGCCACGGCGAGTTGCTCGCTTTATGGGAGGCGGGGTCACCCTATCGACTCGATGCTCAGACCTTAACCACGCTTGGTGTTAAAAGCTTTGGCGACAAGTTTAAGGGTTTACCCTTTTCCGCCCATCCACTCGATGATGGACAAGGTGGACTATGGAATTTTGGCGTCTGGTATGTCGGTGGTGAGAAGCAATTACTTGTGTATCAAGTGGCACCCGATGACAGCATAGCCAGAATGGAAGTGATTGAATTGCCACAGGCGAGTTACTTACATGCCTTCGCGCAGAGTGAGAATAAGCTGGTGTTTTACATTTCATCCTGCGTGTATGAAGAGGGCGAAACCTATGTTGATGCCTTTAAATGGCGCCCCGAATTGCCATCGCAATTACTAGTCATCGACAAAGCTGATTTTAGCGTGCGCCAGTTATACCTGCTACCTGCGGGATTTGTGTTTCACTTTGGTCAAGCCATTGAGAAGAATGACGAACTTTCTGTGCAGCTTTGCCTCTATCCCAATTCAGCTATTTTAACCCAAGGGATGAAGGGGTTACTGACGGGGGAGCGTAAAACTAAGACACCCCATGCAGAGTTAGTGACTATCACAGTACCGCTCACAGTACCACTCACAGCAGCTAGCAAAGCGCAGTTTGCGGAGACCTTGTCTTTCTCTGCACGTATTAAGCGCAGCGGCGTGATGATGGAGTTCCCCCAGTTTTCGCAGCACATTATGAGTAAGAAACAAACTAGCGGTGAAAAAGCGTTTGCAGAGAAAACAGGTGGGGCTTCGGCGTTTGCTCCGTTATTTGGCGTTGGAGCAAGATCAGATTCAGCTGTTAACTCTGGCTCCAGCTCTAACTTTAAATATGAAGCAGAATCTGACTCTGAATCAGGGCTAAGTAACACTCTGTATTGTATTCATAATGCAAAAGACAGCAGCAAGCACAGTGCGGATACACTTGGCGACGCGAGCTATAGCGCGTTTTATCTTGGCAAAGGCAAAATTGCCGAAGAGCCGCTCTATATCCCCGCCACTGAGCAGCACGAAGCCTATTTACTGATGACTTGGCTCGATTACCATAATGCACAGTCTGGTTTGTCTTTGTTTCGTGCCAGTGATATCAGTGCGGGCCCCATCGCTTCAGCTCAAATGAACAGGGTATTGCCACTAGGGTTTCATGGCTGCTTTATTGAAGCTTAATATTTTGATCTATAAATAAAAAACGCAGCTCTTGGCTGCGTTTTTGTTTCAGGCGAAAGAAACGTTTAGTCATCAATTTCCGCATTGTGATAGACGTTTTGTACGTCGTCACAATCTTCAAGTGCGGCAATAAACTTTTCAAACATAACGACATCTTCACCTTCAACTTTAGTCATGTCCTGCGGTACGAAGGTGATATTGTCAAATTCAAAGTTAACCTCTGGCATCGCTTCGGTCAGCGCTGTTTTGACTTTAAAGTACTCAGTGTGCGGCGCGTAAACTGTGATTAAGCCATCTTCCAGCTCAACATCGCTTACATCAACGTCAGCCATCATCAGCAGTTCTAAAATCGCATCTTCGTCATCACCCGCAAACACGAACACGGCTTGATGATCAAACATGTGGCCAACTGTACCAGGGCCGCCGAGTTTGGCATCGTTTTTCACGAAGGCTTGACGCACTTCGGTGAAGGTACGTTTTACGTTATCGGTTAAGCAGTCAACAATGACCATGCAGTTGCCAGGACCAAAACCTTCGTAACGGGCGGTATCGTAATCTTCACCACCGCCGCCTTTGGCTTTTTCAATTGCGCGTTCAATAACATGCGCAGGCACTTGGTCTTTCTTAGCGCGTTCAATTAAGCGACGCAGTGATAAGTTTCCATCGGGCTCAACGCCGCCTTGCTTAGCGACAACGTAAATCTCTTTACCGTAGCGTGAATAAATGCGGGTTTTTTGACCGGCTGTTTTCGCCATGGATTCTTTCTTGTTTTGATATGCTCTGCCCATCTTGATCTCGTTAGCTCAAAAAAATTGCGCCGATATTAGCAGTTTTCTTGGCATAAGTGCAGTCGTCCCTATGTGATTTATTACCTAGAAGGCGACGGGGCACGCATTTCAGGGCAAAGTTGGTTTTATCAAGGAAGATCCGCTTTTAGATAGGCTAGGACTATATCGCGATAGATTAATACTAATGTCTAATGCCATACGCTCGTGAGACTGTTGATGATAGCTAACTTCTACTTTGTTTATTTAGCGAGATAAATTATCTAGCTTATTCAGAGAAATAGACTAAAACTATAAATCTTGAGCGCTATCATAGTTAGCCCTCCCTCGTCAGTTGTAAGCAATAGCCGCTGTAATTGATACCAACTGAACGAAGGCTAATGATTCGACTCTTAGCATTTCCCTTTCATTTTTACCTTGCGCAGTTACGGGAAGTATATGGAAATACAGCACAAAATTTTAATTTTCATCAGTTTCATACTGGTCACTCTAGGGAGTTTATTACTTGAGGGACTGCATCTTCCGAGTATTGTGCAGGCGTTGATCTTGGGCGTTCTTGCCTGTGGCTTAGTGGTGTGGGTGTGTTTGCGCGCATCTAAGGCTAAGCTCGACACCGATGAGGCAAACATTAAGGCATTACAAGAGCAAAGCATTCCCGCCCACGACATTAGTGTGCAAACCAGCAAAATTGCTATCGGTTCGGCTGAGGTGTCGCATTTTATTGATTTATTGAATAAATCAATTGAATCAAATGGCGAGCATGCCAGTGCCATTGCTGTTGCTGCAGGGCAATTGAGCCACACTACGGCCCAACTTGGTGATAATGCCGCCGATATTTTAGGCCAAGCTCAAGAGGCTGAGCGCGTTAGCGTGCAGGGACGAAGTCAAGCTCAGAAAGGTGTTGCGGCTATTCGTTCACTGAGTACGGATATTGATACTGCCGCTGAGCAAGTGCAGGCGCTTAAATCAAGAGCCGAAGAAATCCAAAAAATTACCGAAGTGATTAACTCCGTTGCCGAGCAAACTAATCTGTTGGCGTTAAATGCGGCCATCGAAGCGGCTCGTGCGGGAGAGCAGGGTCGAGGTTTTGCGGTAGTGGCAGACGAAGTACGCAGCCTTGCGGGTAAAACCGCGGGTGCAACCCAAGATATTGGCAAAATGCTATTAGAAATCCGCAGTGAAACGGATAAAACTTCTGGGCTGATGGAAAGGGTCGTAACGCAAACCGCCGATGTGGTCGCGGCTATGGGCGAGTTAGACGCGCACTTCACTGAGATTTCGGCTTCTGTGACCCAATCGGCCCATGCCTTAGGTGATATGGAAGATTCACTCAAACAATATAACAACACTACTAACGACATTAGCCGCTCGGTGACTCAAATACGTGACTCGTTAAATTCGACGGGTAAACAGAGTCATAGCGTATCCGAGCAGGCCTTTACTTTATCCTTGACCACTGAGGGTATTTTTAAAGCGCTGTCTAAATGGGATACACAAACCTTCGATCAGCAGGTTCTGCAATTGGCGAATGTTGCAGCTAAAGCGTGCGGTGACAAGTTAGCACAAGGTTTAGCCAGTGGCAGTTTTAGCGAGGCTGATTTGTTTAATCCTAAATACCAACCTATTACCAATACTCAGCCGCAGAAATACAGCACGGCTTTCGATCGTTATACCGATCAGCATTTTCCAACAATTCAAGAGCCCATTCTGGCAAAACACAGCGAAATTATTTATGCGGGAGCCGTTGATAGGAAAGGTTATTTTCCGACCCATAATAAACGCTTTAGCCAAGCACTGACAGGCAAAGTTGAGGTTGATATGGTGCACAATCGAACCAAACGCTTGTTTAATGATCCGACAGGGATCCGTTGCGGCGCCCATACTGAACCTGTGCTATTGCAAACTTATAAACGCGATACGGGCGAAGTGATGCACGACTTGTCGGTACCCATTTTTGTAAACGGTAAACATTGGGGCGGATTTCGAGTGGGATTTAAAGCTAAGTAGATTACTGATAACTCAAATTTAGGTTATTTACTCTAAAAAATGCATAAAAACGCATCTTTATTTGTGTCTTATATGTGATCGATAGTGGGTAATTGATTAACATAATAGAAATAGATTGGCATCTTTTTGCCGAAGTGCTTAAATAGCCCAAGGTGTACAGTATAAGACAGTATTGTATCCAATAAAAAATCATAAAATTTGAATAAGACCTTAAGCAATTGATTTAAAATGTTTAAAATATCTTTCTGGATATTTTAAAATGTTAAGGACAGGGAGCTCTCTTGCGACGTAAATATAACGCAGTAGATGCTGCTTAATGTGAGTTAAATGTGATGCAAGCAAATCAAGCGACTGTAACTGTTTTATATTATGATGCGCCCGTAGGGTTAATTATGCACAACGCCGTATTAGGTAATTTGCCAGTGAGTGAAGCTGGGCGTGTGATGATACCTGCAAGTTTCCGCAAGGGAAAATCTATCATTGCTGTACTTGAAGGTGAGTGTAAGATATTGAATTCATTAGGCGAGCGAGTGTTTGCTCAAGCTAATATAGGTTAACATTTTAAACTAATCGTCATTCTTGGGACGAATAATTCGCTTTGCTAAATTATCGTCCCGACATCTTCTGCAAAAATTCTATTCAATACATCTATTTCTATTAATGTTAGCGCTTGTTCGCCTAATCATATTCGGTTAGTCATTCAGATATTTACTGTCCCACAAATTAACGCACTTTAATGGCAGACTTCTGCCATTAATTGGTCTGCAAGGTACTGTAAGGTTTCGGCATTAGGATGGGTGTGGGCGAAGGTTCTTAAACCATAAATTCCCATCATTAAATATTGGGCTCTTTGCTCGCTGCTGCGATTGCCTTGGAGGAGTCTTTGTAACGTTGCGGTGGCAAATTGTAGTGTGAGTGCTTGCTGCCAAGATTGTAGATACTGATTGATGATGTCCCGGATCTCAACATCTTGCTCTGCAATTTCATTTAACGCTTTTGTCAGTAAGCAAGCTTGGGCGCTATCGCAACTCAGACATTCAATAACGAGATGATCTAAGTAGGTTTTCAAATTAGTCAGCACATTCTCGCCATTGCCGAATAGATTGTTGAATTGCTCGTTTCTGTCGAGTTGATATTGCTCAATGGCCGCGATTAATAACCCGCGTTTATTAGTGAAGGCACAGTAAATCGACCCCGGATGTAATCCCGTGGCTTGAGTAAGATCTTGCATGCTCGTTTTGGTGTAACCCTTGTGCATGAAGGCGGCCATAGCGCCGCGAAGTACCTGTTCTCGGTCGAACTCTGCATTACGCATCGAATTTAATTCACTTGTATAGAAACGCTTAGGCCAGATTCTACCTAAATTTGAACAAACATTCAAAAATGAACTTGAATGATCGTTCAAATAATAATATCTTGAATGCATATTCAAGAATGGAACTGAGAAAATGACCACACAAACCACGCCAAATTCATTGGAAAATCTGTTCGATACCTACTCACTTAATGACACTATTACCTTAAATAATCGTATTTTAATGGCACCTTTAACCCGTTGTATGGCGGATGCCGATTTAGTGCCGACCGATGATATGGTTGCCTATTATGCACGCCGCGCCGAAGCGGGTTTGATCATCACAGAGGCGACTATTATTCGTCCCGATGCTCAAGGTTACCCAAATACCCCTGGTATTTTTACTCAAGCGCAAATTGCTGGCTGGCGTAAAGTGACCGATGCGGTACATGCCAATGGCGGTAAGATTTTTGTGCAGTTATGGCATACGGGCCGCGTCGCTCATCCACACTTTTTCGGTGGTGGCGATGTGCTTGCGGCATCAGCGCAGAAAATTGAAGGCAGCGTGCCAAGAATGCGCGAACTGACTTATGTCACACCAAAACCTGCCACACTTGAGGATATTCAAGGCCTAGTGCGTGATTACGCCAAAGCGGCGGAAAATGCCATTGAAGCTGGGTTCGATGGCGTCGAAATCCACGGTGCAAATGGTTATTTGATTGACACTTTCTTGCACCATGACAGCAATCGCCGCACCGATGAATACGGTGGAACACCTGCCAATATGTCCCGTTTTGCGCTTGAGGTTGTCGATGCTGTTGTGGCTTGTATCGGCAAAGACAGAACCGGTTTACGGATTTCTCCAGGGGCTTATTTCAATATGGCGGCAGATAGTCGTGACCGCGAAGTATTCGATTACTTCTTGCCTGAGCTGGAATCCCGCGATATCGCTTTTGTACATATTGGGATTTTCGATGACAGCATGGAATTCGATTATCTTGGTGGCAGAGCTTCAAGCTATGTGCGCGCACACTATGGCAAAACCTTAGTGGGAGTTGGAAGCTACAGCGCTGAAACCGCCAGTGAAGCGATTGCGGCGAATAAGTTTGATTTGATTGCTATTGGTCGCCCATTCATTGCCAATCCTGACTATGTTGCTCGCGTTCGTGATGGCGTTGAACTGGTTCCTTACAGCGATGACATGCTAGCAAGCTTAGTGTAATTTCATTTAATAGCTTTATAAAGAAAGGGTTAGCATTGGCTAACCCTTTTCGTTTATCTCGTGCCTTTTATTTAATCCGTTTTAACTAAGGATCTGAGTGCGGTGAGCTTTTGCTGAGCGATGCCAAAAATGCTCTCGGGAGAATATTGCCCTTGGCTAGGTGTGGCCGTTTGCGACAAACTTCCTGCGGTTTTACCAAGCAGCAATTCCATGGCTTGAGTCACATGGGTAATAGCCCAAATATGGAATTTCCCCTGTGCCACTGCATCGACAATGTCTTTGCGCAGCATAAGGTTGGCCATGTTCGAGGCCGGAATAATCACCCCTTGCTCCGGCGTACGGCCTTTTATTTTGCAGACATCGAAGAAGCCTTCAATTTTTTCATTCACGCCGCCAATGGGCTGAGCCTCACCAAATTGGTTCATCGAACCTGTGATGGCAATATCTTGCCTAATTGCTTGCTCGCTAATAGCCGAGATAATGGCGCAGCATTCGGCCATTGACGCGCTGTCACCGTCCACACCGCTGTATGATTGCTCAAAGGTGAGGTAAGTGGTGAGCGGGATTTGCGCCGTCTTACCTAAAACTGAGGCTAAATAAGCGGTTAAGATCAACACGCCCTTAGAATGGATCCGGCCTCCAAGTTTGACTCTGTGCTCGATATCCATCACTTCACCCTTACCAAAGGCTGTGGTTGCTGTGATGCGATTGGGCATACCAAACTGATGATCTGAGGTCGAGATGACGGATAAGGCATTGATTTGCCCAACCACTTTGCCCTGAGTGCTAATCAAGGTCGTGCCGTTGGTAAAGCTTTGCATTATGTTGTCGTGAAGACGCGAGACTCTTTGCTCTTGATTTCGCAGTGCTTGCTCAACGTGCGGCACTAAAATTTGCTGACTGCCTGCCGATTTAGCGCAGTAGTTTGATTCCCGCAGTAGGTTGGCAATATTGGCCGAGTGTAGCGACAGTTTTTGTTGGTCTTCGGCTTCCCGCGAGCTGTATTCAATGATGCGCGCTATGGCGGCGCGGTCGCAGTGCAGCATGTTGTTGTCGTGAACTATGCTCGAAATAAAGCGGGCATAGTGCGCCTCAGAAGTTGAGGTTCTGTCCATCACATCTTCAAAATCGGCGGTAACGCGGAATAACTCACTGAAGTCAGGATCATAGTGCTGTAACAGCTGATAAGTTTCATGATCGCCAAACAGAATAATTTTCACATCTAAGGGGATAGGCTCAGGCGCTAATGAAATAGTGCCCGACAGTGACACTTCCCGCTCGAGTGAGCTTAAATCCAGTTTGCGTGAACGCAGGGCGCGTTTTAACCCGTCCCACACGTAAGGGCGTTCTAACACTTTTACCGCATCCATCAATAACACGCCGCCGTTAGCTTTGTGCAGACTGCCTGAGCGGATAAGTGAGAAGTCGGTGAACACTGTCCCCCTGAAGGTAGCATTTTCCACATAGCCAAATAGGCTGTGATAACTTGGGCTTTCTTCTACGACAATAGGGAATTTTTGAGTCCCTTGAGCGACCAAAACGTTAACTTGGTAGCGGCGGGGCATTTTCTTTTCAAGGGAAGCGTAGGCTAGGCCCAGTTGTTCTTCACTTTCTTCTAAAAAGATATCTAAATTGTCTAAGATATCCGCCTGCATACCGGTTAAGAAAGTCCGCGCTTCGGGCTGGTGCTTGAACTTATCTTTGAGTGGCTTAATAAAATGGATTAATACTTCTTTGGCGACTTGTTCGTCATGCTCTTGCTGCTTGTCGCTGAATTCTTCTTCCCATTCAGTGATTTGGCGAATAATACCGCGCAGTTTAACTTCTAGGCCATTGATATTACTTTCAAATTGACTACGTTCAGTCTCTGTCAATGCTTCGAATGAAGCTTCGTCATGGGGTTCTTCACCATTGAGCGCTACCATTTGATAGTCGCCCTGCATGGTTAAACTGAGGCTGATGCCTTTTTGTTTTGCTTCTTCGGTTAATTCAGTGAGTGCGACTTCTTGTTTCTGTGATAATTGGCTTTTGAGCTTTTCGGTGCGGGCATAATACATTTCATTATCAAAGGCTAAAGGCATAGCTTTGACAAGTTTAAGCATCAACTTTTCGACGGCTTTTTTAAATTCAAGCCCAGTCCCTGCACTCAGTTTCAGCACTTTAGGGCAACGGGTATCATCGAAATTAACCACATAGCACCAATCGTACAGGGTATGGTCGTTTGGCTCGTGACGGCTTAGGTAACGCAGCATCATGGTCCGTTTGCCGAGGCCGTTCTGACCTATGGCGTAGATGTTGTAACCCTTTTCTTTAATTCCCATTGCAAACTCTACCGCTTGCTGGGCGCGTTCTTGGCCGACAATATCATTGAGAGGTGTGAGTTCTGCTGTCGATTGGCAATCTGTGCTTAATTGGTCGAGTTCGCAAATGCGATATAATTGTTTACTGTTGAGCAGGGTAGCTTGGCTTGATACGACGTCAGTGGGCATAAATATCCTTGGTTTTTCAGCCTTATTATTTCCATTGTAGACAATAAGATAGCATTTTTGTCAATCAAAACCCTGTTATTGCTGATATATGTCTTTAGGGATAATGGAATGGACCCATCCACTTTTAATCGGCCTCGCAATGGGCCACGATGTAGTCGCTAAAACTCATCAGAAAGAGGACGGGTCCACCTATGAAGATTACTACAATCGGTTTAGATATCGCAAAGTCTGTTTTTCATGCTGTTGGTGTCGATAAAGCAGGCAAGTTAATCAAAAAGAAAATGCTTAGACGCAAAGACTTGCTGCCCTTTGTCGCGAAAATTGAGCCTTGCCTTATCGTTATGGAG